>JAZUCJ010000067.1:0-4901 GCA_045639105.1 Methanosphaera sp. | reverse complement strand
AAACAGTTATTATTTTATATATTAGTATTTCTATTAATTTATGCTATTATAATTATTGTAATATATAATAAGAGAATAGTTTTAAAAATGTATAAATTATTGAAAAAATAATTAAGAAAAAAAGTTAAAGGTATTTAGTCTAACCTATAATACCATTTCATCCAATCTACTGTTTTTTGAATACCTTCTTTAGGTTTAACTTTAGGGTCATGTTTTAAATCACGTATGGATTTTGAAAAATCAATTGTTTTAACTTTTGTAGTGAATGGTTCGGCTTCTTCATAAGTAACTAAACTGTCATCACATCCTACTGCATCCAAGACTAAATCAGAGTATTCTTTTATATCCATTTCCCAATCCTGATTTCCACCAATATTATATGCTTCTCCAGGAATAAAGTTATCAACTATGTTGGCAAATGTTCTTGCGGTATCTCCAACATAATCTATTATTCTCTTATGTCCCTTAAATACCGTGTATGGTTTATTGTGTAATGCCAAGTATATGAATTTTGGAATAAAACCTCTATATGGTGTGTATCTTTCGCCGGGACCATAACAGTTTACAGGTCGTACCCTAACGGTTTCTGTTCCAAACATGTTTGCGGAATTCATACACATTAATTCGCCATCCCATTTACTTATGGCGTAATCATTCATTTGGTAGGTGTCTTTAATTGGATTATTTTCCATTACATCTTCAGACATTTTTCCATCATAATCCCCATAAACTTCTGCTGAAGAAAAGAAAATCATTCTAAATTTGTTTTTTTCCTGTAGCCTTAGCATATTTTTTGTTCCGATGACGTTTGTCTGCCATAAGTTTTCATAATATGCTTCTCCGTTCCATCTACCATATTCTGCTGCTAAATGGTAAACATAGTCAAATGAACCGTATTCTTCGAAAGTTCGTTCCAATTGCCTATAATATCTTACATCCGTACGGACATAATCTTCTCGGTCATTGTTTAATAAATCTGCGGCAATTACTTCATGTCCTCTGTTGCGTAATTCATTAACAAGATTTGTTCCTATGAATCCTGCTCCTCCAGTAACTAATATTTTTTTAGTTTCCATAATCTTCCACTCAAACTATAATATATAAAATTATATAATTAGTTATATTAATATTTTAATAGAGTATATTAATAAAATATTTTGGAGAATTAATTATGTTTACCATTGGCGCTCATTTATCAATAAATAAAGGTTTCGAGAATATAGGTTTGGAAGCTTTAAGTATAGATGCAAATACTTTTCAATTTTTTCCACGTAGTCCTAGGGGCGGAAAGGCTAAAGAGTTAGATCTTGATGATATTAAAAATTTTGAAAAAATAATGAATGATACTGATATTGATGTTATTTTGGCACATGCTCCGTATGTAATTAATCTTGCTTCCAAATCCGAGAAAACCAGGAACAATTCTTATGAAATTTTTGAAGATGATTTAAAGAGGTTGTCCTTATTACCCAATAATTTGTATAATTTCCATCCGGGCAGTCATGTTGGTCAGGGTGTTGAGGCAGGTATTGATTTAATCAGTTCTTCCTTGAATGGATTAATCTATGATGAACTGGATACCACTATCCTTTTAGAGACTATGGCCGGAAAGGGTACTGAAATTGGCAGAAGCTTTGAAGAGTTGCAGATGATTATTGAAAAGGTTGATATGGATGAAAAGCTTGGTGTCTGTTTAGATACTTGTCACGTTTATGATGCCGGTTATGATATTAGAAATGATTTGGATGGCGTGATTGATGAGTTTGATTCCGTGATTGGTTTGGATAGGTTAAAATCCATTCACTTAAATGATAGTAAATTTGGTTTAAATAGTCATAAGGATAGGCATGAAAAAATTGGTTTGGGCGAATTGGGATTGGATGCTATTTGTGAGATTATTAATCACAGGTCATTGCGTAATCTTCCATTTTTCTTAGAAACCCCGAATGATGTTGAAGGTTATAAAGAAGAGATTAAATTATTAAGGGGTTATTATAAAGAATAGTTAAATTCTTTATCTGTCCCCCATTATTTTTTTTGGAGTTTATTGTTTGAATTTGTTAATCGTTAATTGTATACTGGTTTATAAATTGGATTAAATTCGTAGTAATGTAAATAAAACATAACTAATAACATAAATACAAATCCTGAAAAGCTTTTTATGAATTCTATTGTTTTTTCTATCATTTTCATTTTTCTCACCTTTGAATTTGAGTTTAGATTATAGTTTTAATTTCATTATAAGCATTATATACCTATACCCCTATGGGCATATCTATGTTGTTATGAGTACTATATATAATTAAGCAGAAAAATGTAAAAAAATAGTAGAAAAATGATAAAAAATAATTGAAAAAATTAAATTCTGGAATAATAATCAATAATCTTAGATAAATCCTGTATTGCTTCAGAACTATCTCCCTTATCAATTGCATCCTTTACACAATGATTCATGTGTCCTTCAAGAATAATGCTACCCACCTTGGTTAAAGCAGATTTAGCCGCATTTACTTGCATCAACACATTTTCACAAGGAATATCCTCTTCAATCATACGATCTATAGCTGCAACTTGCCCTTCAATTTTTCTTAAACGTCTATGTAAATTATCTGTATCCATACACTGTTTCATGTTATCACCACTTATTTTTCAATTATCTCATTTCCAGATTCTTTACCGACAATCACTTTATCGGTAATTCCGGAGAAAATACCATTTTCTAAAACTCCAGGTATTGTATTCAATTCAATTTCCAGTTCATAAGGATTTTCAATAGAATCAAATTTAACATCAAGAACGAAGTTTCCATTATCAGTTATAACAGGACCATCCTTTTTGATTCCCATTCTTAAATCAGGACCACCACCCATTTCCATAACGGCATTCTTCACTAATCTTAATGATTCGGGAATAATTTCAAGAGGCACTGGAAACTTTCCTAAACTTTCAACCATTTTACTATCATCAACAATGACAACAAATTCATCTGCAGAACTATCCACTAATTTTTCTATAGTGTGTGCTGCACCACCGCCTTTAATCAAATCCAAACTCGGACTGACTTCATCTGCTCCATCAACAGAAATATCTATATCATACTCATCCAAAGTCGTTGTTTTAATTCCGGATTCTCTTGCCAAGATTAATGACTGAAATGAAGTAGGAATACCCATTATGTCCAATTCTTCATCTTTAACTCTTTGACCTAAATATCGAATAAAATGATGGGTAGTTGAACCAGTACCTAAACCAACAACTTGTCCATCTTTAATTAATTTAGAAGCTTCTTTTCCAACATTTTCTTTTAAAATACTACTATCAACCATAATAACACCTAATGACTCAATATTACTTCAGTTAAATTTTGACCCTTTTTACAAACCAATTCCGGACCAATTTCTTCAATTTGACATTTATCATCATTATATAATCCCTCAGGATGACAAATATCATAATTTTCACAATCCTCCATACATTCAGGTATTCTGAAAATTATCGTTGAACCTTTATACGCTTTTTTACTTTCTACTACCGTTCTAATTGTTGCCGGTTCAACTTCAATTGTCTGAACTTTACCGTCCTTATGTAATGGACATTTATGAGTTACCCGTTTTACATCCGTGATTACATATTTTCGTCCCTCTTCAAGATTTAAACAAGTTCTTTTAAATCTACAAGATTCACATTTTGTTGAACCACCATTGAACGTGAAAACCAATCCTTTTTTAGCTAAACTAGTTCCAATTAACGTTATCATAAAAACACTCCATTTATTTAATTACACCTGTTTTTAAAGCAATGTTTAATGCTGCTTCTTCTGTTAAGCCCCTATCTCCTAAAATAGTATATCTACCTTTTCTGATATTATGAGCTTGAGTTAATGCTTGAATTATATATTCATCATCAATTTTCAGTTCTTTGGCCGTGGTTGGAGCATTAACTTCTTTTAATACAGACTTGATTTTTTTCCAATCTCCACCTTGCAAAAACATCATCATTATAGTTCCAACACCACATTGTTCACCGTGTAATGCGGGTTTAGGAGCTATTTTATCCAATGCGTGACTAAACTTATGTTCTGAACCACTTGCAGGCCTACTGCTTCGGGCAATACTTATTGCCATACCACTACTTATCAATCCTTTTACAACTATACCTGCACTTTCCGGATGTCTGGGTCGAATATTTGGTGCTTGTTCAATTAACAAGTTTGCAGTCATTAAAGACAATGCTGCAGCCGAATCACTGAACGGTTCGTTAATCAATTTATAAGCCAATTTCCAATCTTCCACTGCAGTCAAATTAGAAATAATATCTGCAAAACCTGATGCAGTAAATCTATATGGTGCACTTGATATTATTTGAGTATCTGCAACTAATGCAAAGGGTGCATTAACTTCCTTTGAAACATTATCATGATCATTTTTTATTGAAGCTCGTGGAGATACCAATCCGTCATGTGCTGCTGTAGTAGGAATACTTATTAATGGTATTTTATTTTTAGTCGATGCAACTTTAGCAACGTCATTTACTTTTCCACCACCAACTGCCAAGATAGCATCAGAATTTTTAGAAAGTTTTGTTACTTCTTCAACCGAATCATCAGTAGCTGATAAAACGATTATTTCGGATACGTCATATTTTTTATCCTCTAAAATTTCAATCACTTTATTACCTGCTATTTTTTTGGTGGTATTTCCAGTTACTAATGTAATGTTTTTTCCAGATAATAAATTATCACATACGTCCCCTATTTCTGTTATTACACCGGGTCCGGTATGTATTTCTCTTGGTAATTGAACATTTTTAAAATCCATTTTATTTTTCCTACCAGTATTAAATTAAATAATTTATTAAAAAAATATTATTATTATTTATATTTTTCTTTATTATTAATCTAT
>JAZUCJ010000066.1:0-15768 GCA_045639105.1 Methanosphaera sp. | reverse complement strand
CTTCTATTTCTTTTAAATACTCTACATAAAAATAAAAAAAAATACCTAAAATAAAAAATATTTAAAATTAGTTTTAAACATAAAATTATTTTCTAACAATTCTATATTTAGTAAAAATACCTGCTGTTTCACTTTTTCCGGTAATCTTAATTAAATCACCTTCTTTAGCACCAATAGCTTTAACAACAGGGTCGTTAGGTAATATTTTAGGAATTTGATCTTCATCAAAGTCATTCTCTGTGAGAACTTGTTCAGCTTCTTCATCAGACAAAATAACATGTTCTGGAACTAAATTATGTTGTAAAATATCAATTTTCAAAATATATCCTCCAAATGAAAATATCTTATTATATTATTTATATCTCTTAATTAATAAGTTTGGTATAAAAAATAACAAAAATAATACATCGTTTTAAAATAAGATTAACGGGCCCGACGGGAGTTGAACCCGCGACCGCCTGGTTAAAAGCCAGGCGCTCTCCCAGACTGAGCTACGAGCCCCAATAAAAAATACACTGTATATCTATAGAATAATAATTAATCAAAGTAAAATATAACATAAATAGTAATAAGCGGGCCCGACGGGAGTTGAACCCGCGACCGCCTGGTTAAAAGCCAGGCGCTCTCCCAGACTGAGCTACGAGCCCCATTAAAATTGAACGCCGTGGCCGGGATTTGAACCCGAGTCGCAGGCTCGACAGGCCTGCATGATAGCCTCTACACTACCACGGCATAAAACAGGTATAGTCCTTGTATATTACAAAGCACCATTAATTACTTTTTATTTTATAGTATATAAAGATTTCTATTATACAACAGTGAATAATAAAAATAACTTGTTTAATTATAAAAAAGGGTTTATCCCGTCTGCCGGACTTGAACCAGCAACATTCGGATCTACAGTCCGATGCTCTGCCAAATTGAGCTAAGACGGGTAAGTGGGTCCGCCCGGATTTGAACCGGAGTCTCAGGCTCCCAAAGCCCAAAGGATCGACCAAGCTACCCTACGGACCCCACTGCATAAATATAAATAAGAGCCTCAGGAGGGAATTGAACCCCCGACCGCTTGATTACAAGTCAAGCGCTCCACCGACTGAGCTACTGAGGCACCCGTTATCATCCAACCAATTGTAACATAATTGGTTAGAAGCCATTTATTATTTAATTATTTCTTAATATATAAATGTTTTGTTTATAATTTTCACATTATAGAAAAAATATGAGTAAGGAATATTTTTTGATAATATTCCGTTTTAAGGGTTTAAAAATTTGATTAAAATTTTCTAAAGTTTATTTTGTTTAGCAGATTCTATTAAAGCTTTTACTGCAGGTAATTCTTCACCAGCAATAAGATTTATACTTGCTCCTCCACCACTACTGATGTGTGTTATGTCCTCATCCAAGTCCATAGTACTGGCTGCTGCTGCCAGGTGTCCTCCACCTATGATTGAAAAACCGTTTGATTGTGCTATAGCATTTAATAAATCTTCAGTTCCAAGGTTAAATCCTTCTTTTTCAAATACTCCGGCAGGTCCGTTTGCAAATAATGTTTTTGCTTCCAGGATTTTTTCTTTGTATATTTCGATTGTTTTTGAACCTATATCATATATTGGTAGGTTTGGTATATCATCCACAGGATATTCTACTCTGCTGTCATCTTCAAGTATTGCTAAATCTATTGGCAGCACTATTTTTTCATCATAGTCAGCCAGAAGGTCTTTTGCTATTTCCACGTAGTCTTCGTATCCTCTTTCTTTTATGAATTTCAGGTTGAATTCTTGTAGGTTGTATCCTTTTGCTACTAGGAAGATGTTTGCTACTAATCCTGTTGTTAATACGTAATCTGCCTGGTTTGATTTAAGTGCATTTGCCATGACATTTATTGAATCGTCTGCCTTTATTCCCCCGAGTACGTATACTCTTGGTTCTTGTGCATTGTCTATGATTCCAAATAGTGAGTTTAGTTCAAGTTCCATTACTCTTCCAGCTATGGATGGCAGAACTTGTGAAAATCCTATGATACTTGTTTGTGATCTGTGTGCTGTTGCAAATGCATCATTTACGAAGTAGTCGGCTAGTGGGTATAGTTTTTGTATCATTATAGAGTTTGCTTGTTCTTCAGCCGATAGTTTTTGCATTTCTTCCGAGAAGAATCTGACATTTTCGAGTAGTATTATTTCACCGTTTACCATGTTTGATATTGTTTTTAAGGCTTGGGTTGAGAATATTGAGTCTACGTATTGCACTTCTTTTCCTATTATGTTGGATATTGCCAGTGCATGTTGTTTTAGTGTTGTGAAGTCTGATTTTCCTGGTCGGCTTTGGTGTGCTAGTATTACTACTTTTGCTCCTCTTTCTGATAGTTCTGATATTGTTGCGGAGTGTAGTACCATCCTAGTGTCATCTAATAGTTCTCCGCTTTGTGGATCTACCGGGGAGTTAACATCTACTCTTAAGAGTACTGTTTTTCCTTCAAAATCGTAGTCGTCCATTGTGTCAAAATCATATTCCATTTTTAATACACCTTTTTTTTGGTTTGATTTTATATTAGGCTTACTAAATCTAGTAGTGCTTGTTTTTGATCTTTTGCTTTTATTATTCCTGATGCTAAGAGTACACCTTGTGTTCCTAGTTCTATTGCTGCTTTCATGTCTTCGCCTGTTGTTATTCCTGCTCCACATAATACTTTTGTTTCTTTGTTGATGTTATGTATCTGTTCTACCGTGTTTTCTACGATTTCCGGGTTTGCCTGTGATACTGGTATTCCTGTTCCTATTAGTTCGGGTGGTTCTATTGCTATGTAGTCCGGGTTGAATATTGCTGCTGCAGTACTTGTTTTTACGTTGTTTGTACATAGTACACTTGTTAGTTCTAGTTGTTTTGTTTTTTCTACTATTGTGTCTATGTCTGCAATTGTTAGTCTTTGTTCTGAGTGGTTTATTAGGGTTCCCGTTGCTCCCGTTTCTTTTATTGCTTCGGGTAGTGTTGATCCTGTGTGTCCTCCAGGTGTGATTGCGTCCATATGTTGTGAGTATACTGGGATGTCTACTTGGCTGATTATTGGATATAGGTCTACTGCTTGTGGTGCTATTGCCATGTTTATTCCTGTTTCTTCACTTGCTTCCTGCACGTATTTTGATAGTTGTACTGCATTTTTTCCTGTGGATTCTGTGTATGTTTTATAGTTAAGTATTATTATTGGTGTTTTACTCATATTTTTTTACCTACTATTTTATTTTATTAATTTATATTTATCTTGGTAGTCATTATAGTAAATTTTGTTTTTTTGTGTTTTTTTGGTGGGATTAATTTTTTTATGTTGTTGTGT
This sequence comes from Methanosphaera sp., assembly GCA_045639105.1. Classification (GTDB taxonomy): domain Archaea; phylum Methanobacteriota; class Methanobacteria; order Methanobacteriales; family Methanobacteriaceae; genus Methanosphaera. Next base: position 12,440 of record JAZUCJ010000066.1, on the reverse strand, counting down.
ATATATATTATATAGTATGATAATTTCAGATGAACAGCGTAAAAATTTAGAGAAGAAGGGTTATCGTTTTGCCGGTAACTTTGCTCATGCAGGTAATAAGATTTGTCATTGGACAAGAAAGAGTATTGTTGATGATGGGGTTTGCTATAAGGAGCAGTTTTATGGTATTAAGAGCCACAGATGTTTGCAGATGTCTCCTGCCATCCCTTATTGTCAGCATAAGTGTTTGTTTTGTTGGAGGGATACTGACATTACGAAGACTAGTTGGGATAGTGATGATTATGATGATCCCAGGACTATTATCGAGGATTGTATAGCTAATCAGAGACAACTGTTGTGTGGCTATTTTGGTAATGATAATGCTAATCCTGTGAAGTTGGAGGAGTGTGTTGTTCCAAATAATGCTGCTATGAGTCTTGCTGGTGAGCCTTTACTTTATCCGGAGATTAATCAGTTGATTCATGAGTTTAAGCGTTTGGATTTTACCACATTCTTGGTTAGTAATGGTGAAAATCCTGAGAAGATTGCTGCTCTTGAGGAGGAGGAACCCACCCAACTTTATGTTTCATTGGATGCTCCTAATGAGGAGACTTATAAACGTGTTTGTCTTCCCCAGGTTAGCGATGGTTGGCAGAAGCTTAATGAGAGTCTTGAGTTGTTGTCGACCCTGGATACTCGTAAGGTTTTGCGTATCACTAGTGTTAAGGATTTGAATATGAATAATCCTGAGGAGTATGCCAGAATCATTTCCAAGTGTGATATTGATTATGTTGAGATAAAGGCATACATGTTTGTTGGTGATTCTCGTAACAGGCTGGTCTGGGAGAACATGCCTAAGAGTGTTGATATCAGGGAATTTGCTTGTAGTGTGGCTGAACATGCCGGTTTGGATGTTATTGATGAGGTTGAAAAAAGTAGGGTTTTGTTGTTGGGTGATAAAAAACCAGTAAAGTATAATAAGTAGTATTTCTAATTATATGTAGAGGTGAAGATTATATATGAGTAGAAATAGTATTGGCGCAATAATCCTTTTGATTATTGCTGTTATTGTTTTTGTTCCATTTGCTTGGTCTGGCCAGGCTGATGGTTCAAATGTTATTGTAACTTATGGTGAAACAACTTATAACAATGCTGAGTATAAGAGTGTTGTTGATAGTTTTTTTAATGTTGACAATGCTAAGGAAACTGTTATTACAGCTAGTGATGTGAATAAGATTTCATCTGGTATTAGTAATAGGAATTATAATTCTAATCAGATATTTTCTTGTGCAATGGTGGATTTGAGTAGTGATAATAATATTCGGATTGACGTTGATTCTTCGAAGATTACTCTTGTTACGCCAAGTATGTATAAGTCAGCTTTGGATTCTGCCGGTATTAGCAGGGGTTATGTGAAGATTACCAGTCCTGTTGTTGCTACCGGTGAAAGTGCTTTGGCTGGTGTTATGAAGTCTTATGAGGAAGGTACTGGTAGTATTATTCCTCAAGAGGTTAAGGATGCTGCCAATAATGAGATTTATACTGAGACTGAGATTGTTGAGAACAGTGGTGCCAGTGCCGATGATGTGGCACAGATTATGACTGAGGTCAAAGAGCAGGTTGCCAGTCAGAATACTACTGATAGGCAGACTATTATCAATATTGTTAACAATGTTGTGAACAATTATAACATTAATATTAGTGATAGTGATATTGATAGTATTGTTGATAGTGTTCAACAGACACAGGCCGTTAAAGATCAGGCTCTCGAATATCAGGACCAGGTTGTTGAATATGTTAATTCTGATGAGGGTCAGTCTTTAATTGATAGTATTATGAATTTTATTAATTCTATTATTGGTGGTGCTGATTCTTTAAGAAATTAGTTTTGTTGGGGTTCTTCTTTTTTTGAACCTCTTTTCTTTTTTTTATTATTTTTTTTTTGTAAATTGTCTTAAAAAGAGAGAGTTGTGGGAGGTTATGTTTTTAGGGTAGTTTTTATTCTAATTCCTGCATTATTGCTACTGCTTTTTGTGCTGCTTTTTCCATTGATGTTTCGAATGGTATGTTGTTTTCTGTGAGTATTCTTTGTCCTTCTTCTTCGTTTGTTCCCGTGAGTCTTATCACTATTGGTACTTTGTGTCCTGCTTCTTTTGATACGTTTACTACTGCATTTGCTACATCGTCTGCTCTTGTGATTCCTCCGAGTACGTTGAGGAAGATTACTTTTACGTTAGGATTTTGTAGTACGAGGTTGATTGCTTTAGTTATGTTTTCTTCTGTTGCTCCTCCACCTACATCCAGGAATGTTGCAGGTTTTTCTCCATAGAATTCTATTAAATCCATTCCGGTTAATGTTAGTCCTGCTCCGTTTCCTATTACTGCTATACTTCCATCCAGTTTTACGTATGCAAATTCTTCATCTTTGAAGTCGTCAAATTCTTTTATTTTTGTGTGTCTAAATAGTGCATCGTCATCTATTGCCATTTTTGCATCTGCGGCTATGAATCCACTTTCTGTTTTCATGAGCGGGTTTATTTCTGCTACTGTTGCATCGTAGTCTTGGAATACCTGGTATAGTTTCCAGATGAATGTTCCTACTGCTGAGACTTCGCTTGTGTCTACACCCATTTTTAGTGCTATGTTTCTTGCCTGGTATGGCATGAATTCTTCTAATGGTTCTATGTATTGTTTTACTATTTTTTCTGGTGTTTCTTTTGCTACTTGTTCTATGTCCATTCCACCAGACATACTTGCCATTATTAATGGTTTTTTAGCGTTTCTATCCAGGATGATTGATACGAAGTATTCGTCTTGTATTCCTTCGACTTTTTCTTCTATTAGTACTTTGTTTACTCTTTCTCCTTTTATTTCTTTTTGGAAGAGTTCTTCTGTTTTTTCTGCTGCTTCTTTTGGTGTGTCTGCAAATAGGATTCCTCCTGCTTTTCCTCTTCCTCCGGATAGTACTTGTGATTTTACTGCTACCGGTTTTGCCAGCATTTCTGCTTTTAGTTTTGCTTCTTCCGGTGAGTATGCCATGTAACTTCTTGGTACTCTTATGTTTCCTTTTTCAAATATTGATTTTGCTACGTATTCATGTATGTTCATTGTATTTCTCCTTAATTGATTTTTTTAACTATTTTTCTTCCTTCTTCGAAAGCGTTTAGGTTTAGTTCTTCGGTTCCTGGTGGTACACTATCGAGTATGGATTGTTTTGCTGCTTCTGTTGAGATTATTTTTGTGGATTCTACGAATGATCCCAGCATTACTATGTTTGCAACTATTTTTTTTCCAAGTACTTCTTCTGCGGTTTCTGTTGCCTTTGATGCATATACCTGTAATTTTTTGTCTTTTATTATGTCTTGTATCTGGTCCTGGTATACCAGGTCAGGGTCTATTAGAAGTATTGCTTCTTCCTGTATGTCATCTATGTATTTTAGTAGTGCTTCATGGCTCATTGCTACGAATATTTGGGGGTTGTCTACTTTTGGGTAGTCTATTTCTTCGTCGCTTACCACTACTTCTGTTCTACTTGCTCCCCCTCTTGCTTCCGGACCGTATGATTGTGTTTGTACTGCGTAGTTGTTGTCGTATAGTGATGCTGCTTTTGCTATTACTATTCCACACATCAGTACTCCTTGTCCTCCAAAACCTGCAATTCTTAGATCTGTTCTCATCTTTTATTCACTCCTGTATGCTCGATTTATGTTTGTTTCTGGGTTTACGTCAGAGTGTTGTGCTGATATGTCTTCGATTGCTTCTACGAATTCTTTTCTTGGCTTGTTTATGTATACTCCTGTGATGATTTTTCCTTCCAGTTCTTCGTCTGTCATGTTTTCTGCTTGTTGTAGTGTTATTGTGTTTTCTTTTAGCCAGTTTATCATTTCAACAGGGCTTCTTATCTTGTTTTTTCGTCCGTAGTATGTTGGGCATTGTGCCACTACTTCTATGAATGAGAATCCCTTGTTTTCTAGTCCTTCTTTTATTGCGTTTGATATTTGTATTGGTTGTGCTGTGGTGTATTTTGCAACGTATGTTGCTCCTGCTGCTTTTGCCACTTCGGATATGTTGAATGGTCGGTCGGTTGATCCGTATGGTGCGGTTGTTGCATAGCTGCCTTTTGGACTTGTTGGACTTATTTGTCCACCTGTCATTCCGTATATGTCATTGTTGATACATATTACTGTTAGGTCTATGTTTCTTCTTGCTGCGTGTATGAGGTGGTTTCCTCCTATACTTGTTGCGTCTCCGTCACCTGTTACTACTATTACGTCCTGTTTTGGGTTTGCAGTTTTTAGTCCTGTTGCAAATGCCAGTGCTCTTCCGTGTGTTGTGTGTAATGAGTCACATTTTACGTATCCTGGTATTCTTGAGGAACATCCTATTCCTGATACCATGCTTATATTATCAAAGTCTACACTTGACATTTCGATTGCATTGAATAGTGTGTTTATGACTATTCCGTCTCCACATCCCGGACAGAATATGTGTGGTAGCCTTTCTTTTCTTAGGTATTTCATAAATCGGTGTTCATGGTCTGCCATATTCTATTCCTCCATGATTTTATCAAGTATTTCTTGTGGTGTGTGTAGTGCTCCACCAATTTTTGATAATAGTTCTACTTTTGCATGTTTTCCCAGTACTCTGTCTATTTCCAGGTATACTTGTCCCAGGTTTAGTTCGGGTACGATTATTCTTTTTGCATCTTTTGTTATTTCAAGAAGTTTTTCTGTTGCAAATGGCCATACTACGCCGAGTTTTATGTATCCTACTTTTAATCCGTTTGCTCGTGCTTCTTTTACTGCTGTGAGTGCACTTCTTGATGGTATTCCATATGATATCACTATTGTTTCTGCATCTTCGAGGTATTTTGTGTCTATTGATGTTATTTTATCTGTGTTTTTTGTGATTTTGTCACATAGTCTTGTGACTAGTTCTTGGTGTGTTTCTTCGTCGTCTGTTGATGGGTATCCTCTTTTATCGTGTGTTAGTCCTGTTACGTGTATGTTGAATCCTTGTCCGAATGATGGCATTGGTGTTGTTCCGTTTTCTGGTGCATCGAATGGCAGGTAGTTTTCTTGTTTTTCCGGCATTTGTCTTGGGATTATTTCGACTTTTTCGGGTATTGTGATTTTTTCCCTCATGTGTCCTACTATTTCGTCTGCCATTACGAATACTGGACATCTGTATTTTTCTGCCAGGTTGAATGCTTTTATTGTGTAGTCGAAGCATTCCTGTACGCTTGATGGTGCTAGAGCTATTGTTTCATAGTCTCCATGGGATCCCCATCTTGTTTGCATCATGTCTGCTTGTGCTGATCTTGTTGGCTGGCCTGTGGATGGTGATCCTCTTTGCATGTTTATTATTACTATTGGTGTTTCTGTCATTACGGCATATCCAATATTTTCCTGCATGAGTGATATTCCCGGTCCACTAGTTGCTGTTACTACTTTTTGACCGGCCCATGATGCTCCTATTATTGCACCTACTGCTGCTATTTCATCTTCCATTTGTATGAAATGTCCACCTATTTCGGGTAGTTTTTTGGACATTACTTCTGCTATTTCTGTAGATGGTGTGATTGGGTATCCTGCGAAGAATGTGCATCCTGCCGCTAGTGCCCCTAGTGCACAGGCTTCGTTTCCTTGTACGAACAATTCTTTATCTGCCATTTTAATCATCCTCTATAGAAATTACTTGGTCTGGACACATTAGTGTGCATAGTTGACATTTTACGCATTTTTCCATTTCTGGTATTGGAACGTGTACTCCCTTTTGGTTTATTTCTTTTGATGGAGTGTACACATTCATTGGACAACAATCTACACAAATAAAGCACCCTTTACATAACTCTTCATTAATGTATATCATTTTTATTACCTTGATTTTTATTAAGTGAAGGTTTTTTGGTTATTATTCTCCCTTAATATATTATAACTTGAAATTGTGTTTTGGTTCATGAATTTGTTATCATGATGTGTAAGTTGAATAATATATTATATATTATATCATCCATTTTCTCACATTGTTTAATTATATGTTTCTTATAATATTAAAAGTTTGTAAAATTTATCACGATTGATAATATCTCATGGTTTTTTTGGCTTTGTGTCGTAACTGTGATTGTTGAGTTTTTTATGTGTTTCTTGTTTTTATCTTAATATTTTGAAAATATTGCAAATAGCATTTTTATTCTTTTTTATTTGGGTTTGAACGATTATAAAAATCAGAAATCATCTTTTGTAAAACATGTTTTTTAGTCTTGGAATCTGGACATGTTTTTGCAATTTATGAATGTTGTAATTGAAAGTATGATTGTTGAATTTTGATTTTTAAATGATGAAATTTAAAAGATGATTTTCTGGTAAAGTCATATTTCATAAATTTGGATGTTATGCTAAATGATGATTTGTGAGATTGAAAATCAACATTTTTATATGAATTATTTCATATTATATATTAGGAGTCAATTTTTATGAGTGAAAAATACGTTAGAAAAACCATAAAAATGAATAACAGGTTATGGGAAGAATTTCAGGACAAAATTGAAGCTGAATATGGGACCACATACAAGCATACGTCAGAAGAAATTGAAAAGGCTATAGAAAACTATGTTGATAATGATGTGTTGGATGTTGAAAAAACAAAGACAAAAATCAACAATTTAAATGATGAAAACAGAAATCTTCAAGAAATTGTTGATGGACTTGAAAAGGAGAATAAAAAGTTACATGATGATCTGCTTGAAAGTATGACAACTGCCAGGAAAAACGAGAAAACCATTAGGAATTTGGAAGAAAAGTTAAGTTCAGTTGAATACGAAAAGAATATGTTGAATAATAAAGTGGATGCTCTTCAAAAGGATGTTAACTTGCTAAATGAAGAGAATGTTAAGCTGAAGGATGATAATGGTAGTTTAAAAAGTGAGAATAAGCTTTTAGAGGATAAGTATATTGAACAGGTTGAAGAAACCAACAGGCAGGTAAAAGAGAATACTAAAATAAAAAACAAGAGGGAACATGCCCAGGAACGTCTTAACAAGACCCAGGATGAATTGAATGATACTCTTAAACGTTTGGAAAGATACAGTTTTGCTATAGGTCAGGTTAAAAACATGAGTTTTATTGACCGTTTGTTCAATAGGTTACCTGTTGAAATTAAAGAGTTACAACCCGGCAAGGATGAAGAAAATGAGTGAAAAGATGGGAATTGGTTAGTTTTTTTTATTCCTCAATATACATCATCGGATATTGTAAATTTTCATCATATGATATACATGTCGTGATTACTTTTTCATTAATTTGAGTGGTTAGTTTAACATTCAACATATCCCCACTAAGAGAAGTATAACCCATACTGCCACTGGACTTTTCAATCAATTCTTCATTTAATTTAACACTGACATCAATGATTGCAGGTTGAAGCATGATGCTCTCCTTAATAGCCCTTTCAAGAGATGCAATCGTATCAATACTGACGGGTGTTCCAACAAACTGATGAAAGAGGGCTCCCATACTTATACCCCCCTCAAAAATGGCACGTTCTCTGTCAGTTAAATTCTTAAAATAATCTTTTTCATTCATACACGAAGTCCTCCATATAATTCTTTCATAATTTTACCCATGATGGTGCATCATAGGTGGGAATCGTTAATATAATATTATCCATATTATCTATTATATATTCAACACTACTACTTGGTACTTCCAGCATAACAATATACTCAACATCCAAATCACCTATCTTCGAAGTTCTCTCATAACCGGACAATCTGGTAGCGTAATCATCCAATAACAATTTAATCTGCTTTTCATCATAGACACCTGCCGCCTTAGATGAGAGTATTTGCTGAATGTCCAATGTGGACGATTGTGAGAGATTCCTATTTTTGGGATACTCTGATAACTCGGTGTTTTGATCTATGATGGCTGAATCCTTAGACCTTAAAATTGATACTATCTGACAGCCGCCTGCAACTTTTGAAGTGCTGTCATTAACTTGATAGTGGGTATTGTTGTCTGTTTCATCATTTTCTTCATGGAGGGAGTACTTGTTTGAAGCATAGATATCAACAATGTTTCCCTGAGTAATTAGTCCACTGGCTGCCTGTTTACGGTTAATACTTAATGGTATTATAACAGAGTCTACAGGTTTAATGGATATTGTCGATAATGTAAATGAATCCCTTGAGCTGATGTACTTGCTGGCCTTATTTATTTTCATTATGTCAGTAGTGTTAGCCGTATGTACCTCAACCCTGTCATACTTGTCCTTGTATTCATTTAATTGGTCAAGGAGTAGGTTTTTTAATATGGGATATACCATGGCATCAACATTCAATTTCTCCAAACTTTCAATATCACCACAAGATTCAATCTCGGAGATTATCACCTCCTTGTTGGGACCTTCATCAGAGGACAATAATGTGTTCACGGTATTTATCTTTTCCTGTTTTAAATTGTTCAGCTGCTCCTGTTGTGGTGCAAAAAAGAGAAAATAGTATCCCATGGACAATAATATCGTCACTATCAGAATGACTACTATCATTCCAGTTAACAGTTCCATGTTTTCTTGTTTTTTACTTATGTTTTGTCTGTGTAATAGTTTTGGTGAATCATCTTTTGTGTCTAGAAGGCTGTTTAGCTGATTATAATATTCTTCCAGTTTATTTTTAATGTCTTTCATAATGTTTTTCTTAGTAAAAAAAAAGAGTATAAAATAAAGAGGTGGGAGTTCATATGCTTATTTTTGTAAGGGGTAAAATTAAATATCCTATTACAAGTATTATTAATATTATTGATGGAATGTGTAGTAGCATATTGTTTAATGGAATAATTAGTGTTGCTAAGAGTAATATTCCACATATGGCAAATATTTTTGTGTTTTTAATTTTAGGATAATTTAATGATGAAACCATTAGCACTGCAATTATCGCCATTATTATGAATACTAATATTGCTTGTTTAATCTCTGAGAACAACAGTAATGATAGCATGAATGAGGATACTGGTATTGGCAGTCCTATGAATGTTTTTGTAGGACCTTCCTGTTCTGTTATTATGGTGTTGTATCTGCTTAGTCTTAGTATTCCACAGCACAATAGGAGAATTGATGCGATTATCATGAGCGGCGTTTGAAATAATTCATATATTATTACAGCCGGTGCTATTCCGAATGATATTGCATCTGCTAGTGAATCAATGGTTTCTCCAAATACTTCTTTGGTATTGCTGGGAAAACGTCGTGCCAATGGTCCGTCTATTGCATCAAAGACTACTGCCAGTACAAGAAATATTGCACATAAAATTGAATTTTGATAGTATGCCATGATTATTGCCATCATACCTGATACGGCGTTGGCCAATGAAGCTATATCTGCGATGCCCATCATCTTAATTATGTTTGTTTGCATAAAAAATCATTTTCCATAATTATTTGATTGTTATTATAATATTATATTCAATAAAATACATAATATTTCCCACAAATACTTTCATTTTATACTCTTTTATAATAAGTATATGTTATTATTTTTAATTTATTAATTTTTTACATATATAATTAAACATTGATTAAAATAATATATAAATTTTTATATTAAAACACAAAAATAATAAATAAATCAAAGAACAAAAGATAAAATAACAAAGTTTATAGAGAGATAAAATAGTATGGACACAGTAAACGATGATAGCCTTGTTCTAGGAATAGATGAAGCAGGACGTGGCTCAGTTATAGGCCCCCTAGTAATAGGCGGAGTCCTTATGAAAAGAAAAAAACTGAGATTCCTGGACAGAATAGGAGTAAAGGATTCTAAAAAGCTATCTCCAAAAAATAGGACAACAATTTCAAGAAAAATAAAAAAAATAACAGAATTTAAAACTATCACCATAAGTGCCAATGAGATAGACACACTACGTAATAGTGGAACGAACCTGAACAAAATTGAAACCAATGCAATGAGTGAAATAATACAGCAATTCAATCCCGATGTGTGCTGCATAGACTGCATAGACGTTAATGAACAAAGATTCCATAACAGGATACAGCACATAAACCATAAGATGAAAGTAATCACGGAACACAAGGCTGATGACACATACAATATAGTTTCGGCAGCATCAATTATTGCAAAAGTAGAAAGGGACAAACAATTGGCAATAATACGAAATGAATATGGAAGTGTTGGATCAGGATATCCCAGCGACAAGTACACTATAAATTATTTGAAATCGTTGAATGGGGAGTATCCTCCAATAGTAAGACAAACATGGAATACCATTAAAAATATTGAGCAAAAGGAATGAAAAAGACGCAATAACCCAAGTCATCAAATCCACCATTATCTTAAAAAAATATATACTAAAAAGAACTAAACTAAATATATATTAAAGAAATGATAGAATCTGAGAGACTATAGCAAGGAGCTAAAATAAATGGATATAATAGGAACAATACTATCTACTGGTAATGACTTTATAACAATGTTCCAAAGTGGAGGAGCAATAGTATACATCCTTACCATAATCGGATTATACGGACTGTTTTTAGCGATAGAAAAAATAATATATCTTAGACGTGCATCAAAGGTTGATTTATCGGAGATTATGATAATAGTAAATGAATCAATGGCTCATGGTGGATCGTTAGAAGCTCTAAGAGCAATAGGTAACTTCAAAACACCTATTTCAAGAATTATTTCAGAAGCGCTGAAAATAGGATATAGAAGTAAGTCCGAAGTAGAAGACAATATGGAACAGGTATTCATCGTAGAAATGAGTAAAATGATGAAAGGATTATCCACATTACAGACAATAATTGAAGTATCACCATTAATAGGGCTTATCGGAACAGTAATTGGTATGTGGTACACATTCAAAGACCTGGGAGTAAACAGTGACATAACCTTAATGGCAAATGGTATATACATAGCAATAATTACCACAATTTTCGGATTGGCTGTGGCGATAATTCTCTTACCATTATATACACACATCAAAAGTATGATAGAAATACAGCTGGACAACATAGAAATTGCAAAGAAAATGAGTAACTGGAGAAACGCAGAGATGAAGGTGTGGATAGAAAAGGATATTGATGAAGTAATTGAAGCACTACAGGAATCACCGGGAATCATTCAAGTAAAACAAATAAAGGATGAACAGGCAAACCTGAAAATATATCTTAAACCTAACATGCTGGAAAAAGGAATTAAAACAATTATACGAGAAAAATCAGATACTCAAAATCGTATAGTTGAAAGTAAACTAAAACAATAAGGAAGAGTGTTCTAAAATGGCAATAGATACTAAACGATACAAAAACAAAGTAGAACACCAAACACCCAATATTAATCTGGTTCCACTGCTAGATGTAATATTTACAATAATGATATTTCTACTAGTAATGCTAAGTCAACATCCAGTAGACACGATACCTGATGATTATTCACCGGAACAGGTATCTGCAAAACCAACAACATCTACTGGAGATTCAGAATATTATTTACTACCGTTAAACGGTCTTAAAAAGGTAACCGTTAATGGAATAGACCATTCCTCTGACATACGACATGGTTCTATAGCGGTACATACACGAGTTATGGATGAAGGTCAGATAATGATGGACTCGTCAACGGGAACCATTACCATAAATGCACCAGATGACCTGGTGGATGTAGCGGTTAAAGCCCCCGTAATGGAATAAAAAAAAGGAGTAATTATAATGTATTTAGGAAGAATAATATCAATTGGAAGTAACGAAAATGGAATAATTGCGGCATACAGAGTATCAAGCAGATCATTTCCAAACAGACAGACAGTAGTTAACGGCCAAAAGGCAGCTATCGTCCCAACAGAGGGTTCCGAAGACGATATCTACAAAAACCCGTATATTAGTTATAATTGTGTGGACATTATCGATGATGTTTGTGTAATTACCAACGGTTCACATACCGATATAATTGCCGGCAAGATACGTGAAGGCATGAACATGAGGGATGCTATTGCTTTAAGCCTGCTTGCCATGGACTATGAAAAGGATGATTATAACACTCCACGTATTGCAGGAGCAATCAACCTTAAAGGTGAAGGATTCATTGGAATTGTTCGCGATGATGGTATAGAGGTCATAAAAGTAAATCCTGGTGAATGCTATTACGTTTCCACATATGAACATAATTCACCTCGAAGTGTTGTTTTTGAAGCTGAAGATGCTGCGGAAGCTGCAGATTATATTTATGGCAAAGGATCTTTCGAAGAGTTTACCAATCCGGTAACAAGTTGTGCCGTATTTGGTAAAGATGATTGGGAAATATCCTTTAAAAATCCATAATTTTATCTCATCTCTTTTTTTTAACTTTTTTTATAATTTTTTATCTCTTTTTCTACGGGACATATTATTCAACTATTTTTAAACAATTAAATGATTTTTAAATATGTGTAAAATTTATAATTATTATT
>JAZUCJ010000065.1:0-21806 GCA_045639105.1 Methanosphaera sp. | reverse complement strand
AAAGTAATTTTTCTTATTATTAAAGAAAAAATTTATTTTATATAAAAATAGTTTTTGGAGGGGTTTATGAATTATTTAACTGATTTAGAGTCTTGTTAATGCATTTATTGGGTTATGAATATATGTCTAAATCCAATTCTTTTATAATTTTCAGGGTATTGATTTTTAATTCGTCTTCGCTTTTATTGTTTACTCTCATAATGAATGAGTTTATGATGTTTCCGCCTTTTGTTTCAATTTTATTTTTCATACTTCTTAGTACGTCGTATCCCTGTCTGGAATTGGTGGTGGTAAATATGATTATGTTTTTATTTTTGAACGAGTTTTTATCAATGAATGTAGATATTGCAGGTGATAATGTGCCAAAAGTTGATGGACTTCCAATAATTATCAAATCATAACTGTTTAAATCTATTGTTTCGGGATCGATGTCAGTATTATTTGAGCGTATTGCATTATAATTATTTTGAAGATTTCCAAAAAAACCTCTTTTTTTATTCAAGTCTTTAATTTCAGTTATGTCCGCATAGATTTTTTCTTGTATGATTTCTGATATAAATTTAGTTTTTTTATTTGATGAGAATATTATTATTGAAGTCATTTTATCACCATTTTATGTTAAATTTAAATCATTAAGTGCTTTTCTTGTTCGTGCCATTATTTCAAGGTCTGAACAATTTGTTCTGATGGAAAAGGCTCCCACTACATTTCCGTTTTGTTTGTTTATTAACTTAAACATTTTTTTCATTGCATTTTCGTTTCCGCCAATTTTCATGGTGTTAAATAGGATTATGTTCTTATTTTTAAAATTTGTATTTTCTATAATCTTTTTTATTGCCGGGGTGATGCTTCCAAACCATACTGGTGTTCCAATGAAAATGTTGTCATAATAATCTATATCTACTTTTCTGGGATTTATACTTGCTGAATCTATTAAACTTGTGAATAAATAGTCAAAAACAGTTCTTTGAGTTGTGTAATCAGTAATTTCCTTGATGTGTGTTTTAAGCTCTCGTTTAATGGTGTGGGCTACTAATCCCGTATTTCCAGATTTTGTGTAAAAAATCACTAGACTTCTCATAATATTCCTCAATATGATTTATTTATATTAAATTTTGTTATATAATATTCTATATTATGAATCTATTTAAGTTTATTTAATAAGTAATAAAAATAACTAGAATAATAATAAATTTAGCTTTATTATGTTCGACAATTAAAAATAAGCGCGTTCTCAAAAACAGCAATATTAAAAAAATAGTTAAAAAAGAGGATTAGTTTTCTAAAGCATCATCAACCAATTCTCTCTTATCGGTTCCAGTCATTCTGAATGCAAAGGAATCTTTAATAATTCCACCTTTAGCTTCAATGCTATCATTCATGGCGGAAATTGTTGCATCACCACCACTTCCCATAAACGTGGCAAAAGTAACAACATTCACGCCATTAAAATCATTCTCATCAATAAATTGAACAATTGCAGGAGCAGGTTTGGAAGCCCAGACCGGAGTTCCTATATAAACAGTATCAAACTGTGACAAATCCTTTTTTTCATAGGTGATATTGGTTTTCTTTCCTCTGGCAGAATCAACAGCTCCTAAAATGTAACCAATTGGTCCTGATCTACTTTTTTTATCTTTAATTTCTAAAAAATCTCCGCCCACTTTCTCGGCAATTAATTCAGAAACTTCTTTAGTATTATTGGTTCTGGAATAAAAAACGATCAAATTCATTAAAACATCCCCCTATGGATATAATCCAACTTCTCTTAATCCTTCACATTCATCAAAACCGAACATAATATTCATATTTTGAACAGCCTGACCGGAAGCACCCTTAACCAGGTTGTCTATTGCAGAAATAACAACAAGATGATCCATATCATCCAGGGAGATACCACCAATATGACAATTGTTAGAGCCACGAACACTAGCTAGAAGAGGAACTTTATTATCTTTAAGAACTTGAACAAACGGTTCATCCTTATAGTATTCACTATACAACGAATAAATATCCTCGGCACTAACATCATCCTTCAATAGGAAACTATGATTGGTAGTTATAATTCCGCGAATAACAGGAACAAGATGTGGTGTAAATGATACTTTAACATCTCCGGAACCAAAATTATGCAGTTGTTCTCTTATTTCAGGGGTGTGTCTATGATTTGAGATAGAATATGCCTTAACGTTATCAGTACAGGTAGGATAATGTGTAGTAGCAGAAGGATTTACACCAGCACCACTAACTCCTGATTTACTGTCTAAAATAATCCTGTCAACCAGTTCGTTTTCAACAATAGGAAGACTGGAAAGAATTGCTCCGGTAACAAAACAACCAGGATTTGCAATAAGATTGGCATCTTTAATCAATTCACGATTAATTTCAGGTGAACCGAATACTGCATCTAATTCAGGGTGTACATGTTCCATATTGTACCATTTTTCGTAGGTTTTAACATCTTTAAACCTGAAATCTCCACTTAAATCTATTACTCTAGAACCGTTTTTCAAGAACTCCGGTACAAGTTTCATGGAAGCACCATGAGGAAGAGCACTAAATACCAAATCAGCATCCACATCCTTAGGGTCAGGATTTGAAAATTTCAAATCCAGTGTTTCGAGATTTGGATGAAGCTCACTTACGTCTTCACCTTCATTTTTACGACTGGTAACATATTTAATGTTAACGTTTTCGTGTCTTGAAAGTATTCTCATTAATTCTCCACCAGTATATCCACTAGCTCCTATAATTGCTACATCAATTTTACTCAATTTCTATTTCTCCTATTATTTTTTTTATTATTAGTGTGAATATTTTTTAACATTCTTAAAATGTATCTTGGCTACTTTGTCCAGGATATCCTTATCAATATTTTTCGGGTTAATTTTTCTAAGATTAATATTATATCTTTTTTCTATTTCTTTTAATGTTTTTTCATAATTATATTTGGCAATGATACTGCTTGTTGCAACAGGAATATATTTCTCACCATTAGTTTCTTGGATAATTTTAATGTCGGCGTTAACGTCCAAATATTCATTCATCTTCTTGTAATCAAATTTATCAATAATGACAAGGACGTCTGTCGTGTTAATTTGACTTAAAAGATTAGTTATGGCTTTTGAATGAAGGTGGGCTAATAAATGATTCAGATTTTTTCCTTGGCTTTTAAATTTGTCATATAACTTATTATAAGTAAATGGTGTTAATACAATCGTTTCGTGTCGAATGTTTAGTTTTTCTATTTTATGGTATAGGTCCAGGATTTGTTTTCGTGATAGCTTTTTGCTGTCGGTTACACCAGTTTCCTTTAATTTCAGATTTTCTTCATGTGATGTACATACTGCAGTAATAACTAAAGGTCCATACCATTCACCTTTACCACTTTCATCAGAACCTATAGTATATTCATAGTTGTCCAGGATATCCAAGAAATTATTGTCCACACTTTTGTCATGGGGGCAAGTGCCGTTTTCGACATATTCTTTTTTTTCAAGAATTCTATCTAACAAAGCAAGGCATTCTTCATTATCATTATACACTAATTTTTTGGAATTGTACAATATAAAAACAATTTTTCCATCTTTTATCCGGGTATGTTCATATTGGTGTGGCTTTTCATGCTTAAGATTTTTTGTCAAATATAAAAAACGGTCAATTTCGGTATTTGTTAATTCAACAGATTTCATATAAAT
This sequence comes from Methanosphaera sp., assembly GCA_045639105.1. Lineage (GTDB taxonomy): Archaea > Methanobacteriota > Methanobacteria > Methanobacteriales > Methanobacteriaceae > Methanosphaera. Next base: position 18,108 of record JAZUCJ010000065.1, on the reverse strand, counting down.
CAATAAGTTATTATCCTCAAAAAAAAATTAGTTTTCAAATTAAAAGAATAGGGTAATTCATTTATCACTTATCATAATTAAAGGTGTAAAAAAGTTTATAATACATTCAACCTAAAAAGAGGAGGGATATTCATTAAAGGATAAAATAATCCCTTAATTAATGAATAATGTATTATGGTCTAATCTTATTGGCGGACCATGGTTCCGATACCATCTTTAGTAAAGATTTCTAATAAAATTGAATGTTCAACCCTTCCATCAAGAATATGGGCAGTTTTAACACCATTTTCCACAGCATTAATACATGTTTCAACCTTAGGAATCATACCACCAGTTATAATGCCCTCTTTAACCAGTTCCTTTAATTCATCAACATGTATTCTTCTAATAATGCTATCAGGATCATCAGGATCTGTTAATATGCCCGGAACATCTGTTAAAACAACCAATTTCTCAGCATTAATTTCTGATGCAATGGAACCGGCAACAGTATCGGCATTCAAGTTAAGAGTATTTCCCGCAGTATCAATACCGATAGGTGAAATAACAGGTATGTAATTTTCTTCGGTTAACACATCAACCAAGTCACTGTTAATTCTATCAATTTTACCAACATATCCCAGATCAACTTCTAATATTTCACCATTTTCTTGTTTAATTTTTGTAGGATCTCTTTTTGAAGATTGAATTAAGAAATCATCCTTACCTGAAATACCTATGCTTTTACCGCCATGTAATCCAATCTTGGATACAATTTCGGTGTTAATCTTTCCAACAAGAACCATTTTCACAATTTCCATAGTTTCAGAATCGGTAACTCTTAAACCGCCCACAAATTTTGGGGCTTTCCCCATTTTATCCATACTACGTGAAATTTCAGGTCCTCCACCATGAACAACCAATGGTTGCATTCCAACATATTTTAAAAGCACAGTGTCTCTTGCAGTTGAACTCATTGCATGTTCATCAATCATTGCATGTCCACCATATTTAATCATAATCTTCTTGTTATGAAATTTCTTAATATATGGTAACGCTTCAATTAAAACTTTGCTTATATCTAATGGTTCATACTCCACCATAATCTAATTCCTCCAATCTTAAGTAGTGTAATCTGCATTAATATGCACATATTCACAGGTCAAGTCACAACCATACGCGGTTGCACTGTAATCGCCATCATGAACATTAACTTTAATAATAACAGTCTTTTCTTTCATAATATTTTCTGCTTCCAGAAGCAATTCAGGCTTATCATAAGTAGTGACAAATCCATCCTTTACGATAACAACATCTTTATCCTTATTTCCTATACTGATTGAAACCTTATCCGGATTAAAGTCCACACCAGAATAACCCATTGCACTAATGATTCGACCCCAGTTAGGGTCAGCACCAGCTAATGCAGTCTTAACAAGACTGGATGATACGATACTTTTTGATAAACTAATAGCATCTTCTTCACACTTGGCTCCACTGGCAGTTACTTCCATAAACTTATCTGCACCTTCACCATCTCTGGCAATCTGTTTTGCAAGGCTTATACAAACATAATCCAGAGCTTCCTGGAAATTTTCATCAATTTCTCCTTCCACCTCATTAGTTGATAAAAGAAGAACAGTATCGTTTGTACTTTCATCACCATCAACTACAACCATGTTAAATGACTTTTTAATACTTTTATTTAAGGCTTCTTGTAAAGTTTCCTGAGGAACTTTTAGGTCAGTCGTGATAAATCCGAGCATTGTTCCCATGTTTGGTGCAATCATACCTGAACCTTTACAGATACCAGCTACTTTAAAAACGCTTCCATCATTTAATTCGTGTTCAACAGCACATTCCTTTCGCACAGTATCGGTGGTAAGAATGGCGTCTGCAGCATTATTTGCAGATTCTCTGCTGTTTGCTAATTGTGATAACGATTTTTCCGCAACCGGTTTTAATATTTCCATAGGCATTTGTCTGCCAATTACTCCAGTACTGGCTACTGCCACGTCTTCAACTGGGATGTTCAATGAATCAGCAGCTAGCTGTGCTAATTCCAACCCTTTCTTAATACCATCTTCTTTGGTATAACAGTTTGCATTTCCACTATTTATGATGATAGCGGATATTTTACCGTTTTCCAAATGTTTTCTTGTAATGTCAATTGGTGCTGCACATACTTTGTTTGTGGTGTACACTCCTACAGCAGTAGAGTTTTCATGATAAATAATGGTTACACCATATTTACCTTCCTTGTAACCACTAACTTTCACAGAATCAATTGAACAAATTCCATTTTCTAAAATTTTCATACTCTTCATTCCTAAAAAAAATTAATATAAAAAAAATAATTAAAAGAGGAGATTAATTACTTTACAATAGTTATGACCTTTTTTTCATTAACTAACATTATATGTTCTAGGGCTGTGTTAGTCACTTGAAGAACCTGATCCACTTCCACCCGAACCACCGGATGATCCTCCGGATGATCCGCCTGATGAGCTACCTGATGTTCTTCCGGTATTTGATGAACCGGAACCTGATCCACTTCCACTTCCATCATATGAGGATGAACCACCACTACTGCTTCCACTTTGTGATGAGTCACTCGTATTACTGCTTGATGAACTGGAACTGGACTTATATTTTTTAGTGCTGGTCTTTTTGGTTGTGGTTTTGGTTTGGGTAGTGTTCGTTGTATTGTTTGAATCGTTTATGGATAGTATTGTATCATTTTCCAATTCTTCAAGTATGTTTTCTTGAGGGAGGTCAACGTCTACAAATGCCGATACTATTGTTCCACAGGCTAAAGCAGCAAGTCCTACTACTAATATTAATAGTATTTTTGATTTTGTTTCTCCATTCATATTTTTTCCTCCTTTAACTGGCAATTGTCACGACCAGTAATGCGAATAATAGTGCTACAAATCCTAACCAGGCATTACCAGTATTCCATCCGATTAATGTAACAATGAATACAAATAAGAAAACTCCTATTAACAGGGAGGTTTTGTTTGTAATAAAGTCCAATGCACTTCTTGTAAATTCTGAAGGTATATAATAAGCATATTTACCATTTGCAAGGTCAAATACTATAACCGGTGTTTCTTCATAGATTTTTAATTGGTCACTTAAATGTGCATTTTCACCAGCTTCTCTTCTGCTTTTACCTATACCTATTCTTAAGTTTAATCCATTGTTCATAGCATACCATGCACAGTCGAGTCCTGTTTTTAACGCAATTTCTTTATTGGGGAAGTTAATGATTAAGTCATCTCCACCAACACGGTATCCCTCTATTTTTCCTTCACTTTCATTAGCAATATATGCATTGATGTCATTCATTATTTCAATTAATTTGTCTTTTCCGTATTTTGAAATAAATCCTGTTGAATCTTTTGCATCTATATACATGAAATTATCTATTTGCATTGGAGTTAAATCCACTTTTTCCAGTGTTGGGATTGTTTCAAAGATTACTCCATATTCTCCACCAAGTTTTGTGAATCCCACCCCACTTGTTGGTCCAATTTCCATATTCATGTCAATTGCACGTTCAATGGATGCTGCACCAGTCATACCAACTGCTGCCCTTACATTGCATCCTTGTTTCATACCTAAAGAAATTAGTCTGATGGCTACTCTAATTCCTTCTTTTTTGGAGGGCATTCTAGAAACAAGTTCTGTTTTACCCTTTTCTACTATTTCACCGTTTGCTTGAATTATCATTTGTGCAAACGTTTCCATAATAGGTGATGGTTTAAACAGTTCAACGTATAAGTAACGATCATTTCCCATTATGATATTACTTAATAATGCAAATTCGTTAACCTCGTCTTCTGCAGGTTTAATTTCTATGAATTTCCTGTTTTGAGGTAAATCTCGTTGATCTATTTCCTGTTCTAAATTTGCAAATATTGTTCTACTATTAATTTCTGCAGGCTTTATTTCAACCAGCATTGTTTTAGTAAGATTTATTAAAGAAACGTAATCTGTTTCTAATTCGTTTGTTGCAAAATAACTTGTTCCTATGCTTATAACTTTTTTATGAAGAAGTTGACTGAATAATCTTGTCATTAGATTATTAAAAGCCATTTTATCTTCTTCCTCCACGTTCTATTGATATTTCGAACTGTCCTGGTTTTTCCATAAGCATGCTTGGTTTTACAGATACAATTGGGAATTTCCATGTTCCTAATCTTGCCGCCATAGTACTTGCAATGTTTCTGGAGTTATGTTTTATGAATGAATAATCTGAATCATTTATTATGATGTTTAAGTTAAATGGAGATTCTTCCAGTACTTCATCAGAGTAGATAATGTTTAATTCAAAAGTTCCTGGTCTTGTGAATAAATCATTTCTTACAGCTACTAATGGTGAATGATCAAGGTTAAGTTTATTTCTTACAGTTACTGCTATGGTTCCTGCATTTTTAACGGCTTCCTTGTAGTCTTTTGGGTTGACTAATACAAATATTAGGAAGTCTGCTTCCTCTATTTCATCATCTACGAAACCTACCATTTTGTTTAAAAGAGGTACTTTCATAAAAATGTTTTCTAGTTTGGAATCAATAGCGTTATCTTCTTCTTTGTTTACTCTATTTATTGCTTCTTGTGCTACAGCTAAACCGGAGAATTTTCTGTTTTTCTTAGATTTGTAAACGTCAAATCCTCTTGTTTCAAATTCGTTTAAAGATTTAGAACAGATTTTTTGTAGTAAGTTTTTAACTTTTTTAGGGGGTGCCGGTTTTCCTATTTGGAATCTGCCATTTTTTACCCTATATGGTAATCTTCTACTGTTTATATCTTGGAATTCGTCTTGATAATCTCTAAAGAAGTCGTTTGATAATATTTTAGCATCTTTTTCGTATGCTAAATTTAAAATGTAATGATCAGCTATTGTACCAGCAGGTACTGGGAAAACTTCTTCGTTTTGAATCATTTCATTAAAGCCATCTTTATCATCAATTTCATGTCTTAATGGTGCATCTGATAATACAATTGGTTCATGTCCTAATTTTTCAAGAGTGCTTATAGCTACTTTTAGTGTTTTAAGACTTGGTGTTACTTTACCTGTTTCTTCATCGGGTTGTTGTCCGTAGTATGCTACATTTGACCCATCAACAATTATTTTCAAAAGATCACCCTTTAATTTTTAATTATTTTTTTTTAGTTCTCTGTTCGTTTATTTCTAATATTTAATATAGTTTTCTTAGTATTTATTTATTTAAAAATTACTTTATTGCCTATTTTTTCTTTGTTTTATCGTTTTTTAATGATGTTTAAGAATTATTTGTTCTTTCAATAGTAATTCTTAAATAATCAACTTATTTTTTCTTAAAATAAGTTTGTATTGATATTTAAAATATTAATTTATGCATATTATGGTGGAAATTATGATAATCTCATAATAGCTTCAGCTAAATCACCGTTAGCTTCTTTTAATGCAGTTTCTGCTTCCTCTTTTGTTTTTCCAGTTTGTGAAGCTACTAAATCAATATCATCTGCTGAAATTTCTGCTTCAGATACGTCCTCAGTATCTGCGCCTTTAATTCTTTCTTCAGCTTTACCAACAATTTGGTATGTTTCTTGACCCATTGCATTCATGATACTGACTTCAGCATCTTTTATAACAATTTCTTTATCTTTAAGGGTAATGACAACTTGTTCAACACCTTCAAGGTCTTTCATGTTCATACCCATCTTTTTCATTTGTCTTTCCATTTGTTTTAATTGTTTTGGACTTATTTTACCGCCTGGGAACATTATTTCTCCTCCTTTATTTAAAAACCTATGAAAAATAAATATTAAATTATTAATTTATTCTATATATATTATATAATTTATTTACTATTAATTTAATTGTTCTAATATGAATTATTTTAAGATAAGTATTATTTTTCTAAAAAAAATTTTTTCCAAAATAATATCATTGCTTCCACATGGGAAAAAATTGATTATTATATTACACTTTACAAAAAACTAAATGTTGATTTAATGAAATAATTACTAGTTTTTCACGAAAATCAATATTCTAAAAAAAAATAGTTGGAAGAAGTTATTCATCTTCGTTTTCTTTCAATGCCATTTGACTGACAAGCTCGTTAATTCTTTTTTTCTGTTGTTCCATTTTGTTATATAACTTAAAAACAATATAGAATAGGAAAATAATTGAAACAATATAGACACTATCCAAACCACGTCCAATGCCGAATAGGTTAGCAAATTGTGTGGTCACAGCAGGAAAGAGGGTTACAATTACAATAATTATCCATACTATTGTCCATAACGAGAAGACACTGGTACTGAAATAATCATTTTTGTATCTATAAATTCCAAGTAAAATACATAGAATGCTGATAATTAATAAGATAATCTGATAAGTAAACATTTTTCCCACCTATCTTTTCAATGTTTCATTAATAAACTCTAAAACAATTTTTATTCCAACTATCGTGTTTGTTCCCTTTTGAATGGTTCGATCATCGTATATTGTCGTCATTGGAACTTCCATTAATTTCAGGTTTCTTCGCTTAATTTCACCAATAATTTCACTAGAAACTCCATACTGTGGACTTTTTAAGTTTAGTTTACGGGCAGCACTATTGGTAAAAGCTCTTAGTCCAGACTGTGAATCTTTCACCATCTTTCCCTGGAAAATGTATGTAATGTAATTCATCACGGTATTACCGAAACGTCTGCCGGAGGGCATGTCATCAAAATCACGGGCTGCGATAACAACATCCGCTTTACCCTCCTGTAATGGCGGATACATATTATATAAGTCATCGGGGTTATGTTGGCCGTCAGCATCGAAGGTGATCATGATATCTGCATCTTTACTGATAGCTGCCCTGATACCCGTTTTAATGGCTCCTCCCAATCCAACGTTAATAATATGTCTGTAATGGTATACGTTTGGATAGAATTCTTTTACTAAACGTTTTGCAATCTTAGGGCTGTTGTCCTGGGATCCGTCATCAACTATTATTACCTTAAAACCACGTTCCACTAAACCGGTAACAACTTCCTCTAATGTTTCCTCTTCGTTGTAACAAGATAAAATAATGTAAATATCTGATGTAATTGGTGGTATGTCTTCTTTGTTCATTTTCTGTAAAGCCTCTAGTTATATATACTTTATAAAATTTGTATTCTTGTAATTATAATCTATATTAAATATACTTCTTAAACTTTCTTTTTAAAAGTAAATATTCCAACCCAAAATAATCATGCTGCTTACTAAAAACACTATGCTCAGAACAAAATATAGTACGAATATCCTCCAATTATCGTTCTCATATCTTGTGAAATAAGTGTAAATTAGCAGTACTAATGATAGGAACATGTTAAACTCGAAGAATAGAATGTTTGCTCCAAAAAATTGTGGATTTCTTTCGACAAGTAACATGTAAATTATTGGAAATAAGAAAATCAGAGACAATACCAGCAAATAACTTTCTAAGTATATTCTTGTAATTTTTCTTGCAAGGAATGCTTTTTTTGCCATAAGTTTAATCCTCATTATTCACTTTCTTTAAAACATCACTCATTCTATTTGCTAAGTGTTTGCATGTTGTAATAGCAACTTCATCTTCGGATGTTTCTCCTACACCTGTGGCACCATAATGGGCGGTAGGTCTGTCATCACCAACTATTATTCCCCCCTGAATAAGGAAAAAATCATAAATGGAATGGATGGTAGTTTCCTGACCACCGTTACGAAAACCTCCTGTGGATATTGCACCACATACCTTATATTTAAATGCATGAATGTTTCTTAGTGGTCTAAGTCTGTCAATAAAGCTTTTTGCCAATCCTGTCATGTTACCAAAGTATACTGGGCTGCTCATAATGATTCCATCTGCTTCCAGTACTTTCCTTGTCAACTCCTGCATGTCATCGTTTATAACACATTCATTGGTTTGTTTACATTTATCACATCCAACACAGTAATTAATGCTTTTATCATGTAATGTCACGACTTCCGTTTCAAAACCTAGTTTTTCAAGTTCATCCAACGTATATCTTACCATGAATTCGGTGTTTCCTTCACTGCGTGGACTACCTACTATGCCAACTACTTTTAACATATCATATAACCTCCCATATTTTTCAGATAATATCACTTTAATAAAATCTTTGTTCAGGAATTTATTAAAAAATTTCGAATATTAATAATATGAATTTCTAATTCACCTGATTATCACAATTTAAAGTCCTTTAACCTATTTTAATCTCATAATACCTATTTCATGGATATGTTTTAAAAAACAAATAATGGGAATACATCCGCACATTTTTTCATGCTTTCATATTTTTCTAATAATCCAAGCATTAATATTTTACCTAAATAAAAGTAATATTTATCTATAATAAACTAAATAATACTTAACATAGTTAAATATTTAATTTAATCATTTTTCTAAAGTTTAAAAAGAAAGAGTGAAAATACCAATTTTTCATTTTTTCTTCTTTTTGGTGAATAATATGAAAATCTGCATAGTAACAGAGTTTTTTATTCCACACTATTTTGGTGGTGGTGAACGTCGTTTTTATCAGCTGGCAAAAAAACTTGTTCAAAAAGGCATACAAGTTGATGTATTAACTATGAAAATAAAAGACGTTCCCGATTATGAAAATATTGATGGAATTAATGTACATCATATTGGTCCCACAATAGAAAACCCACCAAACAGAAGCATTTTTGACTTTATAAGATACTTTGGAAGTGTTTCCGGGTGGCTAATAAAAAATAGTTATGATTTGATTGATGCACAGTCTTATTCACCACTATTATCTTCAACAATTGCTGCAAAAATAAGAAGAACACCTATCTTTGGAACAATTTATGATACCAGTTCTTCAGGTAGTGATCAATGGATGGAACATTCATTTCTTGCTAACCTTTTAGAAAAATTTTTGGTTAATTTAAGATTTGATAAAATAATCACAATCAGCAAATCAACAAAAAATTCATTAATAAACGATTTCGGAGTATCCGAAGACAAAATCGAATTGCTCTATATTGGCGTAGATACGGAAAAATACGATTCGATAGACTTGATTGAAAAGAAAAGTGATAAACTAATATTTGTCGGTAGATTAATACCACACAAACATGTGGATCATTTAATCGAATCCTTCGAAGAAATTATTAAAAGTATTCCAAACGCCAGGTTAGTGATTGTTGGCAAGGGAGAAGAAAAAAATAACATTCTTAATTTAGTTTCTTCAAAATCATTGGATGAATACGTTTCATTTAAGGAAAATTTGTCCGATGAAGAACTCATTAAAGAAATTAAAGAATCAGAAGCATTAATATTACCTTCTACCCGGGAAGGTTTTGGAATGGTCTTGGCAGAAGCAAACTATTGTGAAGTTCCAGTAGTAACATATGCTTCTGGGGGAACAATTGATGTTGTTGAAGATGGATATAATGGTTTCTTAGTTGAACCAGGCAATATCTCCAAACTTACAGAAAAAACACTACTATTATTAAACGATAAACAGTTACAAAAACAAATGGGAACTAATGGTAGAAATAAAGTAGAAACCCAATTTAATTGGGATAAAATCGTAAATGAATATTTAAAGATTATTGATAATTTATAGTGATTAAATCATATGGTGAAACAATGAATTGGACTAACAAAAACGTACTTATTACAGGAATCAGTGGTTTTGTAGGAGCATATCTTGCAGAAGAACTAATTCAACAAGGAGCTAACGTACACGGATTAATTAGACGAAGAACAGATGGAAGCACTCCTAAAAACATTGAATATCATTCATTAGAAAATAAATTCAATGAAATTACGGGTGATTTAACAGATTTATCATCATTAGAAAAAGCCATAACAGAATCTCAACCGGATTATGTTTTTCATTTAGCTGCACAATCATTCGTTCCTCAGTCATTTGATAATCCTACAGACACAGAAACAACCAACTCCAAGGGAACAAATAATTTATTGGAAGCATTAAGAATAAACGATAACGATTCAAAATTAGTATTTGCAGGTTCTAGTGAAGAATACGGATTAGTATTTTCTTCAAAAGAACAATATGAAAACGCTAAAAAACAGTATGGAAATATCTTTCCAGACATTGAAGACGGTATCATAAACGAATTACCTATCTCCGAAACAAACCCTTTAAGACCAATGAGTCCATATGCAGTTTCCAAAGTATATGGAGAATATTTATGTAGAAATTACTATCATTCTTATGGTATGGATACTGTTGTTTCACGTGCTTTCAATCATGAAGGTGCTGGCCGTGGTAAAATGTTCGTAACAAGTGTTATTACAAACCAGGTAATGCAACTTAAAAATGGATTGACCGACAGGATAGTTATAGGAAATGTCAACGCATTTAGGGATTGGACACACGTAAATGATATTGTAAACGGATACTTAACATTAGCCATGAAAGGAAAGTCCGGAGATTCATATAATCAGGGGTCAATGAGAACAAATTCAATTCTAAGTTATATTTTATTAAGTTTAGAACGTAGCGGAAAAACAATTAACAGCATAACAACATGTAACGGTGATAAAAAAGTTGATTGTCCTACACAACTCAATGATGATGAATTTTATGGAGTATCCTTTAACAAAACCAAAGTGGATTCAATGATGTTAAACAATGAGTTGGAATATACAATAGAGGATAAAGGAATTATTGTCGATACTGACGATGGAAACGTTAAAATCGAATTCAATGCAAACAGATTTAGACCGGCAGAAGTTCCGATTCTATTCTCAAACACCAACAAAATCCAGAAACTTGGCGTTAAAAATAAACATTCATTAACCGATATTATTGATGATCAATTGGAATATTTCAGCGACAAAAACAATCAATAAACAGCCAAGATTAAAAAAAAGGAACAGATATCATTAATCTTTATTGTCTGACTTGATGTATGTCAATACATCTAATCTTTTCTATTTTTTTTATACATCATTAATCAAATAATTAATCCCCATATTTGATAATAATTTTTTTTAGTATGGTTAAAGTAAAATAATATTATTACCATATATTAATTTAACAAATAATTTAAGGATATTATGACAGTTACAACAAGAGTGGTTAAAAATTCAGGATTCTTATTTATTACAAGTATCATCAGTAATTTCATGATGTTTTTATTAACATTATTCACTGCAAGATATCTTGGAACCTATAATTTCGGACTAATTTCAACTGCTTTATCGGTAATAGGTATTTTCGGAGTGTTTTGTGACCTTGGACTTGGACTCTATGCAATTCAGAAGGTTTCAAGAGATCATAGTTTAACTTCCAGATACTTTGGAACTGCTTATATCCTACGTTTAATTCTGACGTTCATTACTTTCATAGCTTATCTGATATTCTCATATCTGAGCGGTTTTAAGGGTGAAGCATTGGGTGTGATGATTGTTGTTGGACTGTACATGGTATTTAATTCATTCACAACATTTTACTATTCATTATATCAAAGTAATGAGGAAATGCATTATCAAACTATAGTAAACACTGTTTATAATGTGGGCGTTTTTTTAATTTCATTACTATTTATCTACTTGGGATACAATGTTGTTTGGATAGCCGCAGCATATCCGATTGCAATGTTCATCTCATTTTTATTATCTTCAGTAATAAAGGTAAAACATTATCCTAAATTTGAATATGATTTTAGTATGGACTTTATTAAGGAATTAATCATAAACGGTATTCCATTTGGAATAACCAACGTTTTTACTTCAATCTATTTCTGGATTGCGGCAATTATTTTAACCTTTGTATCAGGTAGTGTTGCAGTAGGATTGTTTAGTTCTGCACAAAAACTGTTACTGGTTTTATCGGCAATGTTCATACTATTATCCAATGCAGTATTTCCAGTAATGAGTCAGTTATTTGTTGATGATAAAGAAAAACTGGCACAATTGTATAAAAAGTTCATGAAATATATGCTAATACTCTCTTTTCCAATAGCTGTTGGAACATTCATATATTCTGCGGATATAATGACAATAGTCTTTGGACCACAATATTTGGAGGGTACAATCTGTTTAAGCATACTGATATGGGCCGCTATTTTCATGTTCCTAAGCGGTACTTCTTCAACATTACTGGGAGCCATAAATAAGCAGTTTTTCGTAACAAAGGTTGTTATGGTGGGTGCTATTTTTAGTGTCATCTCAAACATAATACTTATTTCACAGTATTCATATGTTGGAGCTAGCATTACCTCAGTACTGACGGAGATTGTGGTATTGGTTTTCATGTTGTATTCATTAAGAGACACGGAATTTAAACTGGACATAATAAAATCAGTTAAACCGATAATGCAGGTTATTTTAGCGAATATTATCATGGGAGGAATTCTCATATATTTCCATTTGCCGTTTGTAGTCGGAGTAGTTTTAGCGGTTATCGTGTACGTGATTGCATTGTTCTTAACAGGTGCAATTAACCAAGAGGATAGGGAAATAATTTTTGGATTGGTAGAACAGGTAAAAAATAGGTAAAAGTGATTTTGATGAATATTTGTATAGTTACAGAATATTTTCCGCATAGTGAAAGTTTAGATATTAAGGGTGGCGTAGAAGTATGTTGTTTTAACGAAGCTTTAGAACTATCCAAGTATCATAACGTTACGGTTCTCACCTCAAAGGAGGGGGAAATTGACAGTTTTAACATACAGGATGTACATGTGCTATGTTGTGGAGAAGACAGGGGTTATGTTCAGAAAGGATCTTTTACTAATCGTCTAAAATTTATGAGGGATGCTGTTGATAAGTACAGAATCCTTGAAGATATAGACCTTGTAATAGGTTATAATTTTATAACATATCCTGTTGCATATAAACTTGCCGAAAAACTGGATTCCAAAGTTGCCCTCAGATACCATGATGTATGGATTGGAGAATGGATAAATAATATGGGTATAACGGGACTTTTCGGGGAAGTTCTTGAACGTTATATCTTTAAAAAGGATATTGACCTCTACGTTGCAGTTTCAGATTTTACTAGAAATAACTTAAACAAGTATGTTGACAGTTCTAAAACAATAACTGTTCATAATATCGTGGACTTTCCACGTGTGGAATCGGAACATTACTCAAAACCAACCATATCATGTGTGGCAAGATTGGTGGAATACAAGAGAGTAAACGACCTGATAAGGGCAGTCAATATTGTTAAAAAAGAAATTCCTGACATCCAATGCAAGATTATTGGTACCGGTCCTGAGGAAGAAAAACTTAAAGATCTGACAAGTCAACTTAATCTGGAAGAAAACGTTGAATTTCTGGGATTTGTAGAAGAACATGATGATGTGATGAAAGTTGTAAATTCATCAGACATATTTTGTCTTCCAAGTATTGTGGAAGGCTTCGGAATAGTTATCATTGAGGCTCAATCACTAGAAACACCATTTGTAGCGGCAAAAATACCTCCGGTAGTCGAGTCAAGTGGACAAAAAGGTGGACTGTTTTATGAGCCAAAAAACTATGAAGAACTTGCTTCTCAGATTCTACGAATTCTAAACGATAAGGAATTATTTAAAGAATTACAAGTTGAAGGATTAAAAAATAAGGATAATTATACTAAGGAAGTAATTGGCAGAAAATTGAACAAAGCTTATGAAAGTTTATTTAAATAATTCTCTTCTTTTTTTCAAATGTTTTTTTTAGAAATGCAATCATTTCACCCGGGTTTTCATCTTTTTTTAGGCATTGCTTATTTTATAACCATAATTGCATTGATTGATGCTTCATTTAAGAAAATTGATTTGGCTAAATAATTAAAATGTACAATAAGATTTTCAAGTGAAAATAGACGGGTAAGAAAATCGTGATTAAATAAGATTCAACGAAAACAGATATTATATTTTCAGAATATTATTAAAAAGATGCTTGGAAATAAAACAAGATTAGGGGTCATTTCCCATACTGCGAAAAAAAGGAATGGGAGTATAGATAAATATTCTTATTCGATTGTTTCTTTTTCTTTTTCCACACAGTTTAATGCTTCATCTATGATTTTCCACATGTCATAGTATTTGTATGTACCAAGTCTTCCACCAAATATTACATTTTCTTCTTTTGAAGCAAGTTCTTCATATTTACCATATATTTCATTGTTTTTATCATTGTTTACAGGGTAATATGCTTCATCTCCGGGATTCCATTGGGCAGGATATTCTTTTGTAACAATAGTTTTAGGGCTGTCTGAACCTTCAAAATGTTTATGTTCTATTACGCGAGTGTATGGAATTTCCCTTTCAGTGTAATTTATAACAGCATTTCCCTGATAGTTTTCCATATCAAGTGTTTCCGTTTCAAATTTTAATCCTCTGTATTCTAGTCTACCAAACTGGTAGTCATAGTATTGATCAATCATTCCGGTGAAAAGGATTTTGTCTGCAATGTTTTCCCATTTTTCACGGTCTTCAAAGAAATCCGTATTCAATTCCACATCAATTCCTTCCAGCATCTGTTCAATAACTGTTGTATATCCATCTAATGGTATTCCCTGGTATCTGTCATTGAAATAATTGTTATCGAAGGTTAATCTAACCGGTAACCTTTTAATAATAAATGCTGGTAGGTCACGACAATCCTTTCCCCATTGTTTTTCAGTATATCCCTTAATAAGTTTGGTATATATGTCTGGTCCGACAAGGCTAATTGCCTGTTCTTCCAGATTCTTAGGTTCTGTGATATTAGCTTCTGCTTTTTGTTCTTCTATTTTTGCAATAGCTTCTGCCGGTGTTTTAGTACCCCACATCTGATAAAACGTGTTCATGTTAAATGGTAAGTTATACATTTTATCTTCATATACGGCAACTGGTGAGTTAATGAAGTTGTTAAATTCTGTGAATTCATTTATGTATTCCCATACTCTCTTGTCACTTGTGTGGAAGATGTGTGCACCATATTTATGTACGTTAATATTTTCTTCTTTGGAAGTGTAAATATTTCCGCCAATATGATCTCTTTTTTCTATTACTAAACATTTTTTTCCTATTTTATTCATTTCATATGCGAATATAGAACCAAATAATCCTGATCCTACTATTAAATAATCGTATTTCATATTCATATCCCATTAAATATTATATTATAAATTTATGTTTTTCTGTAGTAATAAATTTTAAAGATTAATAATTAGAAATATATTATTAGAATTATTAAGAGGAGTTATATGGCAGATTTTAAATTTAATAAAACTAGTATTGAAGGCGTTTACATCATCGAACCACAAGTATTTGGTGATAACAGAGGATATTTCATGGAAACATATCACAAGGAAGTATTTGCACAAAAGGGGTTGGATGTTGAATTTGTTCAGGATAATCAATCAAAAAGTAAAAAAGGAGTTCTCAGGGGATTGCATTTCCAGTACACTCAACCTCAGGGAAAACTTGTGCGTGTAATTAGTGGGGAAGTATTTGATGTTGCCGTTGATTTAAGGAAGGATTCACCTACATATGGTAAGTGGGAAGGTGTTATTTTATCTGAAGAAAATAAGAAACAGTTCTACATTCCCGAAGGATTTGCACACGGATTTGTAGTATTATCTGAATCTGCAGAGTTCACATATAAGTGTACGGATTTTTATAAAGCAGATGATGAGGGTGGAATTAAGTGGGATGATCCAGAAATAGGTATTGATTGGCCTATAGATGATATTGATGAAATCATTCTTTCAGAAAAAGATAAAAAATGGAAATCGTTAAGTCAAACAGAAACAAATTTTTAAAATCATGAAGTGATGTCATTAAGGTGAATTAATTCACCCGTATCCGTACTCCATTTTTCTACTTTTTTTTGACTCATTTAATTAAATGTATTTCACAGTATCTTCACAGTCCTATTCTTATTTTTGGCAGTGATTTGGTGTAGTATTCCGATAATTTTTCGTTATTGTTTATGGTTTCCAGGTTTATGGATTTGTAACTTGTTTCTTTATTATGTTTGGCAATGGATACTTGACTGTTTATGAAACCCTTATTTTCTATTATTTTAATCAGTTGTTTTGCATAGCTTTTTTCGGGATTATTGATGCGTTCTCGCATTATTTTTATAAGTTCTTCTTTTTCTAATTCCAGATGGTTGTTTAATTCTTCTATTTCATTGATTATTTCATTTGCCCAGTCGATGATTTTTACTTTTTCACCATTTTTTAGTAGGCGCGTATTTGAATTAAATCCTTTTTCGGCTACTATTTCTTCGTTGTATACTCCTTCACTTTGCCATTTGTCGTAATCATTTTCATCCTTGAGTAATAAGTATATTAAAAACAAATGCACAAATTCTGCGTCAACTAGGGAAAGTCCACATTTATCGAAGGGATTGATGTCTATGCTTCTTACTTCCACATAATTTATTCCATCTTCATTTAATGAATCCAAATAATTTGCAGGATCCTTTGGTTTTAGTCTTATCTGTGTATATAATTCTTTTGCTTCCGATAAAATTCCTTCATCGATGTAACTGTTCACGTCTTTAACGAAATTGTTTATTTTATCATAACGGGGGTATAATGCAACCAAATTCTTGTATCCTATGCGTGAATTTCTAAATGATATGCCCTCTTCGGAGTAATAATTGCCTTCATTGTCCTGTTTTTCCATTAGGCTTGTGCATTCTTTTGTAAATGTTTTATGTGCTGCAGGAGTTGCTCCAGTTAAATAGATTATAAACCATTTTAATCTAAGATAATTGCGCGTAATTTTAAGATAAATCTCATTTTTGAAGTTTTTGTATGAAATGTCCTTTTCATGCTTTGAATATAATTTTTTTATTGTTTCTTCATTTAATGAGAAGTTATAGTGTATTCCTGATATCATCTGTTTTTTTGTACCATACTTTTTTGCTAAGTTTATTCGGTAGTTTCTGGATTCTTCTCCTTTTTTACCTTCATATTCTGCTAGGGGTATCATGTATTTGTCTGGTAATATGCATGGTAATGATTGGTTCCAGATGTACTGGTCGTTTGGTATGGACGTGTTTACTATATCAACCAGGAATGTTAAACAGTGATATGCTTCTTTAACAGTGTTAAAGGGTGGTGTTATGATTTCCACCTGACTTTCTGAAAAATCTGTTGTAATGTAGGGATTTGTAAGCTTGTTTCCGAAGACGTCAGGGTGTGGTGTTATGGATAACCTTCCTTTTTCATCTATTCGAAGGCCTTCCTTTTCAAATCCAAAGTTTCCACTTAGTAACTCTTCTGGAGAAATGAAACGTTTAATGTTATCTTTTGTCAGAAATTCTTTCATAATATCATATTGTATTTTAAAACATATAAAAGTTAACATTGTTATAAACTTTTATGAAAGAATAATTGATTTTTGATGAGGATACATTGGAATTATCGTATTTTAAATAATCCCAAGAAAATTTCTTAGATCATTGTTATAATGCTATTTATGTCTGCACATTCAAAGGATTATAGAACAATAAGTTGGGCACGTAAAGCATAAAAATTTAATTTAAAAAGAAAAAGAGAATTTAACTTTGTATGAAGTTAATATTTCAAATAATATTTTGTACGGTAGGTTTTTAGTCATGCAATTCAAAAATGTTGGAATCTGATTGGCTTCCCATACAGACATTACAATATGTTGGAATGTTAACCTTTTCCTTGTGTAATTGGCATAGAACCTCTTGTGTTTTAATAGTTTTACAAACGTGACAGAATTTGGGAATAAGCTCTATAGGCTGAAGTTCTCCTGTTGTCATCTCCAATGCCATGTTTTTTATGTATTCTTCTACTTCCGGACTAAAGTCTATTTCATGGCCTCTTTTATCACTAATGTATTGACTAACAGCAGGTTGTGTGATTTCAAGTAATTGTGAAATTTCTTTTTGTTTCATTCCAAGCTTCAACAGTTCTTTTGCAAGTTTTGATCTTATTGAAGGTATAACATACCATACAACTATTTCACAAGGTGGTTTCATAATCAATTCCTCCGTTAAATGTATTTTCAAATATAGGGTATTAATTAATACTTATAATTATATATTATGTAAAATGGAATATATAATATTTCACAATGTTATAATAGGCATTAGATTAAAAACATATATGCAAATAAATTTAACTAAATTAAAACACATA
>JAZUCJ010000064.1:0-9873 GCA_045639105.1 Methanosphaera sp. | reverse complement strand
ATTTAAAAAATTATTTATAAATTAATTCAAAAATATAATATCATAATTAATTTTACGCAAATGGAGATTAAAATGGACATTATAACAATTATTATTTATTCTATATATTTAATGATTCCAGCATACTTTGCTAATGGTTCTGCACTGGTATTTGGTGGCGGAACACCCATAGATTTTGGGAAGTATGCCTGGGATGGCAGACGATTAATAGGTGACGGATGTACCTGGAGAGGTTTAATTGGCGGCGGATTATTAGGAATGATTGTTGGGGGAATATTAGGTTATTTATCCGATATGGGTATTTTTTCCGAATTATTCAATATATCAGCATCCCAAATAACAATTATATCCGGAAGCATAGCTCAAGGTTTATTAATTGGTTTACTGCTGGGTTTTGGAGCTTTGATTGGTGATGCAATAGGTAGTTTTATAAAAAGAAGATTAAATTTTGAACGCGGTAAACCAGTACCTCTCCTTGATCAACTGGACTTTGTAGTTTTCGCACTATTATTCGTTTCACCGGTTATTCATTTAAGCTGGCAAATGATTGTTATAATTCTATTTGTAAGTGTCTTCTTACATTTAGGTGCAAACATATTTGCGTATCTCATAAACATTAAAGACGTCTGGTATTAATCATATTTTTTCGATTAATACTATCTTTTCTTTTAAAGTATCCAAAAACATTTGTATTGCACCTATCGAAGTCAATACTGTAGTGGCTTTTTTGCTCATAAACTGATCAAGGGATATCACATTCAGGTCTAACTTTTGAGCAGCTTTTTCACAGAGATTTCCATGACCAATTGATGTAATTAGCACTGTTTCTATTTTTGTCCTGTCAACGACTTCTTTTAATCCATCATATATCTGTTCAATCTGTTTTTTTTCAATATACTTTGCCAGTTTCATGATTTCTTCATCTTCAAGAGTATCCAAATCGGCACAAACCAGCCGGGCTAATCTGCGTTTACATGAAACAATATCCTTCTTGTTTCCATCGGGGGTGGGACAAGTATATTCCTCTTCTTTAATATTGTTTAATATTCTATGAACATCCGCCGTAATGGAAAAAAGTTCACTGCTCACCCTAGTATTTTTGTCATGTATGGGTACGGTATGGGTAATTGAAGTCAAATTTGTACGTAACATTCCAGTATAAATTAATTCGCCAGTAGAAAGACGTTCCAAATCGCTGTGGCCTAAGGCGATTTCTTTTTGATTTTTTATGGGAATAATGTCCGTTGTTGTAGAACCAATATCCATAAAAATACAGTCTTTTTCAACGTATTTTATTATTTCTGTTGTTCCAATCCAATTGGCAGCAGCAGCACTTAGAGGATCTTTTTGAAGTTCATCATAATTTTTCAGACCATCAAAAGTCACAAAAAATACTTTTTTTCCATCAAAGGCTTTCATAACTTGGCGAGATATGTCTAAAACTCCTTCCTTTTTACTCGTATATCCGTCAGCTAATTCCGCCGTCATTGAAACACAGGCCACATCTATATCGGAATCGTCTACCGTTAATTTCTTCAATGCATTTTCTAGTTCATCACTGTTTTTCCACATTGGAAAATATTCCCTACGATTATTCATACGGACAAT
Organism: Methanosphaera sp.; assembly: GCA_045639105.1. GTDB lineage: Archaea > Methanobacteriota > Methanobacteria > Methanobacteriales > Methanobacteriaceae > Methanosphaera. The sequence goes on along the minus strand of JAZUCJ010000064.1, from coordinate 8,265 downwards.
TTCATCATCTTTTATATCAATGATGGTACAATCAGTATTAGCACCACCAATATCCAATCCTATAATTTTCATAATAAACATTACCTCGTAAATTTTCCTTGTTTTTCAAATGTTAAATTTATTTGATTTTCGTCATTTATAACATAGTCAATAATGCTTCTTGTTAAATTTTGTTTACAATTTTTTTGTAAAACAATGTATGGGGTTGTAATTCTAGAGTTTATTTCCACGAAGAAGATTTTATTGTCTTGAATTATGTAATCTATTCCGACAAATCCTTTTAAACCTGGAATGGATTTGATAATTTTATTCGATATTTCATTAAGTTTTTTTTCTAATGGATGTTCAATGGGTGTTTTACAACCAGTATACATTATTTTATTATCATTTTTTCTTATTTCCTGTGAGTTAATGCTAATTAGGGTCGTGTTCTTATTGTTACATAGTAAACTTACACTTATTGGTGTACCTTCAATGTATTCCTGTACCAGCAGGTATTCAATATTATTTTTTATGTAAATATTTTTTATTTTTTCACACATCATTTTGTTATCGACTATGAAGATTAAATCGGATGAGGTTTTATCATCAGGTTTTATTAGAAAATGCTTTTTGTTGAGTTTGGATGTTATCATTTCATATTCAATTTCTTCGGCCTTAAATTTAAAAGAGTTTATTTTCAATATGCTCCCCGGTACATTTTCGTATGTTAAAGTTTTACTGGAGCAGATATATGAGGACATACTATTGCAGCCAATAATGTTCACCCCATTTTCTTCCAGAATCTTGGTAATTTTATATTGAATTAAATCGTCTTCGGGTGCAATAAATAAGCAGTAATCAAAGTTTTCAGAATATTTTTTAAGCCAGTCCCATAAATCCTCTTCCAAAATGACGGCATTTAAATTATCGTAATGCAAAGAATTAATATTCTTATTAATCAAATAATAAACTTCGAATAAAGAATCATTTTCCAAATCATCTAAAATACTCTTGAGCATATTAAATCCTTCTGATAACAAATTATCATACAAGCAAATGCTAGAATATTCGAATACAAGTAACTTCATAAAATAACCCATCAAATAATGTAATTCTCTTTCAAGTGGTGCCTAATTTCCTTGAAGCATATCAATTAGTTTGGCATCAGCATATTTTTCTTGTTCATTGATCATAAATTGTTTTTTTAATTCTTCCACTAGTTTATTTTTAGGATATTCATATTCCGTAAACTTAATGTTCTTATAATTCATGTCACTTAAAATCAGACCATTAGCCGGTGCAGGCTGCAACCGTATAGTTTCTCTTAAATCATCCGGTTGTAGCAACTTTTCAATATCCTCAAGTTTCAATTCGCCTTTTCCAACCAAAATTAGTGAAGTAACCATTTTTCTAACCATGTTCCACAAGAAACTTTCCCCAACAACTGTGAATATCATGGTATTATCTTCTATATTCAAGTCCATATCAATAATTTTTCTGTTAGGATTTTTCTCACGCCTTTTTGAAAAATTTCTAAAATTATGTTCTCCTACAAAATATTTCATGGCTTCTTTCATTTTTTCAAAATCCAAATCATCATTTTCAAATGGATTAAACGGTTGGATATACGTGTAAGTTCTGGACAAAGGAAATCTTACTTTAAATCCGTAGGGTACTTTTGCTTCACCAATTATTTTAACATCCTTTGGCAGCAATCCATTTAAATAATTTAATCTGATTTCTTCATCAGTAATGAATGAGATTACATTACCTGTTGAATGAACACCTTTATCCGTTCTTCCCGCAACAGAATAATGTGCCTTCCATGTGTCTTCAATTACTCCTGCTTCAAAAAATGCTTTTAACAGTTCACCTTCCACAGTCCGGTAATCAGGTTGGCGTTGATAACCATGAAATTTACTTCCAATATAAGCTATTTTTAATGCTACTCTTCTCATTTATTACCAATCTCTATTAATTTCTTATTAATAACTTATGTAAAATCTAACTTAAATCATTTTAATTTTTTTAGAAAAATAAAAATAGTGGATTTTACAAACAATTACTTAAAAGGTCTAAACGAGTTGATTTAATGATTATCATACCAGCTGTTGATTTAAAAAATGGAAAATGTGTTCAGTTAGTTCAAGGAGAACCGGGAACTGAACAAGTAATAATAGACAATCCTGATGAAGTCGCAATGCAATGGGTTCAAAAAGGTGCTAAACGATTACACATAGTAGATTTGGATGGTGCATTAGGCAGTGGAGAAAATTTAAGCATTGTCAAGAAAATCATAGAGAAATCAGAAGTTCCAATTCAAATGGGTGGCGGAATAAGAACAATTGAAGATGCCAGAACATTATTGCAAGCAGGCGTGTCCACAGTAATTATAGGAACTATGGCAATAAAAAATCCAGAGTATATCGAGCAACTATCGGAAGAATATGGTTCCGAAAGAATATGTGTTTCCTTAGACAGTAAAGAAAATCGTGTGGTAACACATGGATGGACAGAATTCACGGATAAATCTCCACTAGAATATGCAAAAATATTTGAACAAAAAGGAGCAGGTTCTATCTTATTTACAAATGTTGACGTGGAAGGCTTATTGAATGGTGTTGACTTAAAACCCGTTAGGGAACTGTTAAATAATCTGTCCATACCAATAATATATTCCGGGGGAATAACCTCATTGGACGATTTGGAGGTCTTGTCCGAATTGGGAACTGATTATGTGGTAATCGGTTCAGCATTATATAAGGGATTGATAAACTTTGAAGATACTCTTAAATTTCAAGAATAAAGGTGGTGAATCATATTAAAGTAATGGCAACAGGAACATTTGACATTATTCATCCGGGACATGCCTTTTATTTGGAAGAATCAAAAAAGTTGGGCGGTCCCGATGCAGAATTATTTGTTGTTATTGCAACAGATAAGACAGTTGAAAAACACAAGAGAATTCCAATAATGAGTCAAGATCAACGGGCTGAAATGATTTCAAAACTTAGGGTAGTGGATGAAGTATTTGTTGGGAACGAAGACGATCCTTTTAAAATAGTTAAGGAAGAAAAACCGGATATCATAGCAATAGGGCCTGATCAAAATTTTTCTCCCAAAAGGCTTCAAAAACAATTACAAGACGAAGGCATTTCCTGTAAGGTAGTGAAAATTGAGGATTATAAAAAATTTGACTTGGATAGTTCTTGTAAAATTATTAAAAAAATCAAGCAAACCCATTTTGACAAAAAGATTTTTGAAGATTGTGAATAATTCATTAAATTAATATATTATATTAAATAAATATTAATATAATATAACTTTATGATATGTTAAGGAGATATCTTCATGGTAGCAAAAAAATATTACGAAATATTAAAGGACATTACAAAAATTATGGACGAAAAAGGACGAGGTATGGAAGAAAACGAAAAAAGTGGTATAATCTACATTCGTAATGAACCAGAATATTATACTATCGGTACCCGTTATTATGATGATGAAATTGCAAAATACTTGGACGAAGTAGTTGACGACTGGACTGGTGAAGAATCTACTCTTAAAAAGAAATCTAAAAAACGTTCTAAAAAACAAGATAAAATTGAAGAAATATATTATTTATGGAAATTACATTTACCAGAATAGATTATTATCTTCTTTTTTCATATATCTATTTTTTAATTACCTATTTTTACAAACTTATTTTAATAATATTATCCAAAGTTAATTTTAACTATCCACATTAAATTTAGGGGCATTTATTTGATGTTAGATGATATTTATTATAAAACTTTAGATAATGAAATTACTCCAGAGATAGCCTGTGAGTTAGTTCATTCTACAAATCAATTTCAATTGTTTGACACTGCAAATAATTTGAGAAAGACAATATCCGGTGATGTTGTCACGTATGTTGTTAATAAGGCTATAGATATAACAGATCATTGTATTATAGGATGTAAGTTCTGTTCATTTAGGAATCATGAAAACTATTGGATGACCAATGAGGAGATATTGGACAGCATATCACAAGCAAAGTCTGATGGCGCTACCGAAATTTGTTTATTTGGGGGAATAAACAATGAAGTAGACATCAAATATTACTGTGATTTAATAAAAGAGATTAAAGATAACTATAATATCTGTTTACATGCATTAAGTCCTGCAGAAGTATTTCATACAGCTCAAAATTCGGGTATTTCTACATATGATGCTTTAAAAGAATTAAAGGAAGCAGGTATGGACACTATGACTGGCGCATCTGCAGAAATTTTGGTTGATTCTGTTCGTAAACAGATATGTCCTAACAAATTAAGCACACAGGATTGGGTTAAAGTAATTAAAGAAGCTCATGAATTGGAAATTCCAACAACGTCCACCATAATGTATGGAAGCATAGAATCATGGGAAGACAGAATAGAACATATCTTTTTAATAAAGGAAATTCAAGAAGAAACCGGAGGTTTCACAGAATTTGTTCCAATGACCTTTTTAGGTGAAAACAATGAATTGGGCAAAATCTCTAATGGAGCATCAGGAATTGAGGATTTGAAAGTTCATGCAATTTCCAGAATTATTCTCGGTGAAACTTTGCCGAACATACAGGTTTCATGGGTAAAATTGGGACTTCGAATGACCCAACTTGCATTGGATTGTGGTGCAAATGATATTGGTGGAACCATGTTTGAGGATAAAATATCAACAGCAGCCGGTGGAGGATTTGGAGGATACCTGCCGGTAGAAAAAATTAGACAGCTTATCAGTGATATTGGCAGAATTCCACAGGAACGTACTACGAAATATGAATACAAGTAAGTACCATCTATTAAGTATAAAAATTTGATGAAAAAATTAATGATATTTCCTCAGGAATATGAAATTTTTTCATAAACTATTTTTTTTGGGATGATTTTATTATGGAAATTCCTAAAATGGATAAAATAACAAGAATTCAAATGCTTGTAACAGGCTTTGCATTTATAATATTGCTGATTTTAATAAACTACTTCATTATTCATTATCCATTAAACGATAATGCTTTCTACACAGTATGCATAATAATTGTAAGTTTAGTATGGATTTACTCTTTCTACAGAAATTATAATAGGGACAAATATTTTAAATGAATCAATGAAAGATTTCTTTTCTGGGTTTTAAGGATTCACTTTTTTTAATGATTGCCTAATGATAATAAAAAAATCTTATAAAAAAACAATAGCAATCATAGACAAATAATAATATAATAACAATTAATAGGAACTGGAAGGATTATTATGACAACATTGGGATTTGGATTCATGAGATTACCCATAAAAAACGGTAACAACACAGACATAGACTATGAAGAACTAAACAAAATGGTTGACAAATACATGGAAAGCGGGTTTAACTATTTTGACACAGGATACCATTATCATGGTGGTGTAAGTGAGGAAGCATTAAGAAAATCGGTAGTGGAAAGATATCCTCGAGAATCAATAATCATTGCAGACAAAATGCCAATATATTCACACCCAAAAGAAGAAGACCTTGAACCAATATTTCAGAATCAACTAAAACGATGTGGGGTAGAATACTTTGACTACTACCTAGTACACAACGTTTGCAAATTCTCAGAACCATCATTTGTAGATGTGGACTCATTCGGCTTTGTAAAACAAAAACTGGAGGAAGGACTAATAAAACACATGGGAATATCTTTCCATGACACACCGGAAATGCTGGAAGACGTATTAAATAAGTTTCCCGAAATAGAATTTGTACAGCTGCAGATAAACTACTTTGACTGGGAAGATGATAACGTTAAAGCAAGAAAATGCTATGAAATCGCCACAAAACACAAAAAACGGGTAATAGTAATGGAACCTGTTAAAGGCGGAACATTGATAAACTTATCCGAAGAGGCGGATAAACTGATGAAAAACTACAATCCCGATTCATCCATAGCTTCATGGGCTATAAGATATGCTGCAACACCAGAAAATGTATGCCTAGTACTAAGTGGAATGACAAAATTGGAACATGTGGAAGACAATGTGTCCTTCATGAAAGACTTTAAGCCAATAAATGAGGAAGAACAGAGGATTATAAAAGAGGTAGTGGAGATACTCAAAAAACACATAACAATAAACTGTACAAAATGTAACTATTGTTTAGATTCATGTCCTAAAAATATAGACATACCACGACTGTTTGACTTGTATAATATAGAAAAATACACCAAACCAACAGGATTCTCATCACAGGGACATTACTACAGGACATATTCAAAAAATGAAGGTGTGGGTATAGCATCGGATTGTATTGGATGTAATTCATGTGTAGAGCAATGTCCACAAAATCTTAACATACCTGAATACTTAAAAGATGTTGCAGAATTATTTGAAATACCGATGTATGGATTCAGATAATCCTTTTCAATAATTATTTTTTATTTTATTATTATTTTTTTTTCAATATCTGGTAGTACAAAATATTTTCACGACATAAAATAATCTGATTTTCGCATATTGCATAATAGTTGTCGAAAACAGGGATATCCTATTTTTAATAATAATTTAAAAAAGAGAAAGGGTGTGTGGGGAAGGTTATAATTGTTTGTTAAGCATTTTAGTTTTTTCCTGTGAAGTCAATTGATTAACAATGTCTTCTGGTTTTCCGTAATCCAATAATTTACCTTCACGCATTAATGCTGCAGTATCACAACATTCTAGAACAAAGTCCATGTCGTGTGAAATGATTACGAAAGTTTGATCTAATTCTTCACGAGCATTTAATATTGATTCAGTTACGTGTCTTCTTGTTATTGGATCCATTGTACCTGTAGGTTCGTCAAGGATTACAATATTTGGTTCTTTGATTAATACTTGTGCAATAGCTACTCTGTGTCTTTCTCCTCCACTCATTTGGTCAGGATATTTTTCTAGCAGTAATGCTGCTTCCTCTTCTTTAAATCCTACAGCAGTTAAAACGTGTATTGATTTCATTTTTGCAAATTCTAATGGTAAATCTAAGCTAATAGCATCAGTTAGGTTACCTAATATTGTTTTATATGGGTATAGGCTGAAATCCTGGTGTAAGAGTCCTATGTGTGGTGTCACACGTCCTCTGTGTTGTGGTCCTTTTTTGGCGATATCAATCCATTCTTCACCTAAACGTACTTCTATTTCACCGTCACTAGGTTCAATGATTCCTGCTATCAATTTGGATAATGTTGTTTTTCCTGCACCACTTAAACCTACAATACTTGCTATTTCCCCTTCATTGATGGTTAATGTTACTCCATCTACTGATTTAACTACTCCACGTGATACTGAGAAGTAATATTTCTTCAAGTCAACCATTTTAATTAATGGATCGCCTATTGCAACACTTTCATGTTTTTTAGGTAATGGTATTTCTTCTACAAATTTTTCCACAATACCTCCAGGTTCTCCTTCTTCGATTATTTCTCCTTTTTCTAACCAGATAACTCTATCGGATAAGTCTTTAATTACTTCCGGCCAGTGGGAGTTAATTATCATGGTGATATTTTTTTCTTTAACCCCGTTTAATAATGCTTTGTGGATAACCTTTGCGGTTTTTGGGTCTAGTGTTCCGGTAGGTTCATCTGCTAAAAACAGCATAGGCTTTTTAGCCAGTTGTCTTGCCAAAACGATTCTTTGTTTTTCTCCTCCACTCAAATCACGTGCTACGTGGGTTGTTCTGTGTTCCATTCTGGTAATTTTAAGTAAGTCAATTGCCTTGTTTATGTTATCCGGATCTCTTTGATCTTCAAAGGCCTGCATAATATTCTCGATTACGGTTTTTTCCTCATATAATGCAAATGTTCTTTGTAACATGATGGAAATTCTTCTTTTGATTGCTGCAAAGTCGGCACGTGAACTTTGCCATAGGTTTATTTCCTTTTCTTCTAATCTTCCACCACAGGAACATGGTGAATCTGCTTTGGAAGGAGCGTCCACATGATCACATTTGTTACATTCGGATATGTGGTATATTACTTCTCCTTCATCCGGTTCATATTCCGGTATACCTCTTAACATGTTTAATAGTACGGATTTACCTGATCCGCTTCTACCAAGAACACCAAGCACTTCCCCTTCTTCTATGGTAATGTTAATGTTTTTTAGTACCGGTTCATTATCAAAGATTTTCGTAACATTTTTTACTTCTATAAAGCTCATTAATTACACCCTAATTAAAAAATTGTTTCATGATGATAATTTTATTTTCACCCTTTTTGAATAATAGTCTATTTCAGTTTTTTTTTAATTCTAT
>JAZUCJ010000063.1:0-8383 GCA_045639105.1 Methanosphaera sp. | reverse complement strand
TATAATGTGTTGGTTAATTTGAACAAAGACAAAAACAATTTGATGATGAAAAATATTATTTGTATTAGTATATTAGGTAATACTTTTTATATCAAAAAAATAATTTTGTCGGCGACTCATCTATAATAATAACTTAAGACATATAATTATTCAAATATAAACTACCATGATAATTTTTTAATATAAGTATACTACCACATTATCAGTTATTATCATGGTAAATATTGTAATAAAATTTTCTTTGATGATTGTTAAATCATGCTTGTATTATTAAACAACATAGGTTTGTGTTAGAGAATATTGGAAAATTTTTGATTTGTGTGATATCAATGAAATTAAAAGAATTTGAAGACGAAAAAGACAAGACACTGAATAAGGTTCATGTACGTCAACTTATCAACTTTGATGATTCTGAAAATATCAAGGTTTCAGTAGTCGTACCTATATTCAATGTTGAAACTTATTTGCCTCAATGTTTAGACAGCGTATTAAATCAAACGCTTAAAGACATTGAAGTGATATGTGTAAACGATGGATCTACTGACGGTTCACTGGAAATCTTAAAGGATTACTTATCTAAAGACAAAAGAATTAAAATCATTAACAAGGACAATGCAGGTTATGGTCATACGATGAACATTGGAATGGATATGGCAAGTGGGGAATATATTGCTATTGTAGAAAGTGATGACTACATATTACCAACCATGTTGGAAGTGTTATACAACACAGCCCATGACAATAATCTTGATTTTGTAAAAAGTGATTTTTATCGTTTTTATGGTGAAGACGATACTTTTATCAAGGAATACCATCAGATTGACAAAACCGGAGAATATTATGGAAAACTTTTTTCAACCTGTGACAATCAGGAAGCATATAAGTTTCTTATGAACACATGGACCGGACTTTATAAAACTTCATTTTTAAGAGAAAATTGTATACGTCATTTTGAAACACCCGGTGCATCATATCAGGATAATGGTTTCTGGTTTAAAACCTTCTTCTATGGAAAAAGAGTAATGATTGTAAACCAACCATTCTATATGTACAGAAGAGATAATCCAAATTCTTCCGTAAAAAACAAAGAAAAAGTATATGCTATGGATAAAGAATATGATTTAATATACGGATTTTTGGAAGAATCGGAGGATAAAGAATCTTTTTTACAAGCATTAACCTTTGCAAAATATAATAATTTTCATTTTACCATGGACAGGATTGATTTAGAATTCAAAGAAGAATTCTTGAAGAACACATCCAAAAATTTCAATAAAATGAAAGACAACGATGAATTACGGCCTGATTTACTTGAAGAATACGATCAACATATTCTAAACTGGATTATTGAAGACCCTGATAAATATTATAAGTACATGTATCAAATTAACACGGAAAACTATAATATTTTAAGGAAATTTTTAGAGTGCCGAATTGATATTAAAAACTATGGTAATGAAAGTAACGATATAATGTTCCTGGATTATGATGATCCCCTATGTATTATCACACAACCTAAATGGTTTAACAACAAAAACGGGGTAGGATCTATTGTAAACAGTACGGCAGGAAGTTTAAATTTTTCATTTAAATGTGTTAATGACGGAACTCTTGAAATGAATTTCAAAGGAATTGATTACAGGGATAAAAACAATAGAAGAATCAAATTGTACATTGATTACACAGAAATAATAATTGATGATGAAATTCTGGTAAGTGGTAGTAAAGTGGCATGGCATGACGATCCATTTGTTTACAAAAAAGATGTAAAAGACGGTCAAATCATAAATGCTCAAATAAGATGGAAACCATTAAACACAGAAAGTGATCTAAAAACACAAACTGATTATGAAAAAGTATTGGACATACTCTCAGAATGCAGGATAGACATTAAAAATAATGGGAAAAAAGACAATATGGTTAACATAATGAATTTAAGCAATTCAAACTGCAACATCGCTCAACCTAACTGGTTAAAAAACAATCAAGGAATAGGTACGGTAATTAACAGTTCCGGTAACGATTTAAACTTTTCCATTAAATGTGTAGGAGACGGAAATTTATCACTAAAGTTCAGGGCAGTTGACTATAGAAACAAACAGGGCAGTAGAATTCCAATTTTAATAAACTATAACAACATTCAAGTTAATGGTGAAACACTGGTTCGGGGAAGTAGGGTAACATGGCATGACGATCCATTTGTTTATAATAAGAATGTAAAAGATGGCGAAATTATTGATGTTAAACTAAAATGGTCTCCTCTTAACTATGATTCAACAGTTAAACCTGAAGTAACTGAAAGAAATGTGAATTACTTAAAAAGTATGGATGACATGAAAAACATTGAAATAAGTGAATTAAACGAAGAAATAAAAAGATTAACCCAAGAAAATCAAAAATTAAAAGAATTCAAGGAAATAACATTAAATTCTAATTCCTGGAAATTAACGGGACCATTAAGGAAATTAAAACACTTAAAACATTAAACATCAAGTTATTCAGTTAAATCCATAAAAAAATATTAAAGGGGTGCGTTCAATTGTCAGATAATTTAAAACAAGTTAAACTTAAAATGTTGGATGAATATGAAAAACTAATCGATGCAATATATGACAATTACCATGATGAAACATTTACTTTTAGTCAGGCATTATATAAAATACGAAATTATTCTTCACTATGGGATTGTTGCAGATTAGATTTGAAAAATAATGGTGTGGCATCCAACAGTATTGAATTAACAGAATATGGAAGCAATATAAACATAACATATCCTGCCTGGTTTGAGGATGCTAAGGGTAAAGGATGTAAAATAGATGAAAATTCAGGTAATACCCGCTTTAAATTTCAATGTCACGGAAAAGGAAACTTAAGATTTTCATTTAGGGGAAATGATTATAGGGATTTAAACAATAGAAAGGTTAGAGTTCCTATTTACATATATTTCACAGAATTAAAAATTAATGATGTTTCAGTTCTTGATGAAAATACGTTGTCATGGCACAATGACCCAATAGTAATAGATAAAGAATGTGACGATAATGAAATTTTCTCTATAAAATTACAGTATGACACGATTTTCACATATTATCCTAAAATAAAAGAGTATGTGGATAGTATTGACACCCGTGAAGATATACTGGTATATCAGGAAAAAATTAAAAATTACATAACTTATGAAAAAATATCATTAGAACTTAATGAAATTGATAATGGCACATCCAACTTGTATGATTATTTAAATGAAAATGATTTACACTTTGATAAGGGAACATTTGCTTCTTACGATTCGTTTAAGGGAGTTTTTTATAATTATAATAATTTCATTAAGCTTACCAATAAAATCAATGAATTAAACAATAAAATAGATGATCTTGAAAACAAGTTGGATAAGTATGAAAAAGACACGGATAAAATCTTGGATTCCAATAATTCATTGTTTAACAATATTTATCTGGATTATGAGTTTAAACCAAAAAAATTAATGAATAACGTGCAAACATTATGTTCTGAATTGCTGTTATTTGTGGATAATATCTGTAAAAAACATGAGATAGACTGGTGGTTGGATTATGGAAATCTTTTAGGAGCAGTTCGTCATGATTATTTCATACCATGGGATGATGATATGGACATAGGTATGATGAGAAAAGATTATCATAAATTTATTGAAGTATTGTATGATGAAATTAAAAATCATGAAATGAACGATTGTATAAATGTTTATTACAGGTATCGAAAGGCAAATAATAAAGTTATTAATTCGTTTGTACAGTTTTTTGTAATGGATAAAAAAAGAAAAAAAGTTATGGCCGGATTGGATGTTTTTCCATATGATTTCATGAAAGACCAAGATTTAAGTGGATTGGGTCCCCAGTATAATAAATCGCAGACAAACTTTTATAACAATTTAACAAGAGGTTCCAAGCGTTCTGCAGTATACATGGGATTGGATTATGATGATGTTATAGGAAAATTATATTCAGAACTAGGATTAACTTATGAAAAACAGAAGTATATTATTCCGGGAGTCGAAGGTTCATTTAGTTATGGAAAAAATTTGTATGAACTGGCAGTATTTGAAACTGATGAAATTTTCCCATTGGATGAAGTTCAATTTGGAAATCATACATTCCCATCACCAAAAAATTATGATTATTATTTGACACAGATTTATGGTGATTACATGAAAATACCTAAATCAGTTCGTTCACATAGTAGGGTAAATAACTTCAGAAACATTGAAGGGATAGATGAAACATTTGAATATTATATTGATAGATTTAAAACGGTTAACAATGATTTTTAATCGGGATAATTTATTAAAAAAGAGTTTTACATAGTTGTGTCTATGTGTATATTATTAGGATTATTATAAGCAATATTTAGATAAGGGGCGAGTATATGTCAAAGGATTTAAAAAATATTAAAAGTACAATGTTCAACGAATTTGAAAATCAATTAGATAATATTTTTCAAAAATATCATGCAAATCAAATAAGTTATGATGAATGTGTAAATAATATTACGTGGCTTAAAAATGCTTGGAAAACAATAAGATGTGATGTGAAAAACGAGGGTGATGATTCTAATTCGATTAAATTTTTAGAATATGATAAAAATTTAGATATAACATTTCCTTCATGGTTTGCTAAAGGAGGTAAGGGTTGTAAAATCGAAACCACCAGAAATAATATTCACATGATATTTCAAACAGTTAACGATGGAAATTTAAAACTGTTATTACGTGGAAAAGATTTCAGAAATCTTGATAAGAAAAGAATTCCAACATACATCAATTATTCTAGTGTATCAATAAATAACGTGGTTTTATTTGAAGAAAATCAACTGGTTTGGCATAACAAACCTTACACTTATGAAAAATTATGTAAAAATGAGGAATTCTTTGAACTGGTTATTGAAATCGATACAATCTTTGATTTCTTACCTGATTTGGAAGACTTTTTAACAGATACCATTGAATCAAATTCTGATTTAACCGTAGTTCAAAACAAAATTAAAAATTATTTCAATCGTCAAAGATTCTTAATACCAATAAATGATGTATTTTCAGAAGAAAAACCAGATTCCAACTCATTAATGTTAATAAATTCAATAGAAAACAGTTTTAACTTATATAATTTGTCAGAAAAATATGATGAGCTATTAAAAGAATTTAAAGAATATAAAAAAGAAACAGATGCAGTTTTAAATTCATACAATGATATTTTCAATAGTTTCTTCATCTACAACAAAATTGAGCCAAAGAAATTAGTTCAAAATTCACGCGAATTAAACATGCAAATAATGGACTTTATCAATAACATCTGTAAAAAACACGACTTGCACTGGTGGTTATACGCAGGAACATTACTTGGTGCTATAAGACATGGCGGATTTATTCCATGGGATGACGATGTGGATATAAACATGCCAAGAGAGGATTATGAAAAATTTATGAAAATATTTGATGATGAGGTTGAAGAACATGGTTTAAAAGGATTTTTAAGTTTAAGTACTTCAACAGTAACAAATAATGGTGTTTATTTACCATTTATAAAAATAAATTATTTCGCAAACAACGACTTGTATGGATTTATAGATATTTTCCCTTCCGATTATACGTATGGTGTAATTGACAATGTTGAATCAGTTTTCAAACACGAAAAACAAAGAATCAGAAGAGAATTGAAAAAAGGTGTTGCCAGACAAGAAGTTTTAAACGAGTCTTTCAAAAGATTAAACGTCTCTCAAGAAAAAACTGACATAATTATGAGTGGTGTTGAAGATTCTGTACTGTCAATACACAAATATGATACAGTTTTCCCATTAAATAAAATTCAATTTGAAAACAGATTCTATCCATGTCCAAATGATTACAAAACTTATATTGCATCAGAATATGGTAACGATTATATGAAAATTCCAAAAGTTGTATATGCTCATGGATTTTATGAATATCTTTCACGTCGAGAAAACGTATATGAAATCTTTGATAAGGAGATAAAAAAATTAAACGAAATTAATGAAAATTTCGAATAGTTATATTAAATTTTAACTGATAATATGAATTCAAATAATAAAAATATTAAAAATGTTGCAGTTTACGGGTCTTGCATAACTAAAGATCCTTTCACAACAGCTTTTAATAAGGATTATAAAGAACGTTACAATTGTTTAATAAACGATCAGAAACATTCAATGATTTCAACCATGCAAGAAAAAGTCATCGTTGATGAATCAGAACTGGAAATACTTCCAGAAAATGCTGATAACAAGTTTTTAACAAAATGTATCAAGGAGGATTTGGAAAAATCCTTTATTGACTTGGTCTTGGAATATGATATTGATTACCTGGTATTTGACGTATACTTTGAAATAGAAAGGGGAATCGTTCGTTATAATGATGGTACGATTCTCACTAAAATTACGGGTTTTGAAAAAACACCTTATTATAAGAAGCTTAAAAACGTTGAATACATAACCATGTTCAATAATCCTACGGAATACTTTGAACTCTGGAAGGAAAGTTGTGACAAGTTTTTTGAATTTTTCAGAAAAAACTCTCCCAACACAAGGATGATACTGGCACAGGTAAGGTCTTTATGTGAAGTTCAGAGGAATGATAATTCAATCTACGTCGAACCGAATTATGTTATAAAATACAAGCTCAATAATTTCTTATACAAAAAACTGGAGGATTATATAACTTCAAAGTATGACGTTGACGTATTAACCTTTGATAAGGATTGTGTTTTAAAAGAGAATCATCGTTGGAAAAAGTATCATGTTCATTATAATGATGAATACTATACAAATTTTCTAAAAAAAGTGGATGCTATTGTTGAAAGGAACGATTTATCCGAAAAAGTTCTAAGATTATGGGAAGAAAACATTCAATTAAAACAGAAACTTGAAAAATATGAGAAGGGGAATTAATTCTTTGTTAGAAAGAATTTTCAATTCTTTTAATTTTATTTTCTAAACATCTGATTTTTATTTCATTATAAACATACTGATAGTATGTCATAGTGTAATGAGTTGTGTATAATCCCCAAATATTTCCTTCATCCGCAGTTGTATCTGCAGGGAATGGAATGACTTCAACATCAAAATTATTTTCTATATAACTTTCTAATTTCTTAAAGAATGGATTTAATACGACTGCCTGTTCATGGAAATCTTTTCTGAATTTATAGCTACAATCAAATGCTATGTAATAGTCAACTAACTCGATTTTCTGTAAGATAACCTTTAAATTAGGGAAATGTTCTGATAAATATTTGAAAAATTTATCACATGATTCGGTCCATATTTTATAGTATTCTTCTTCGTTATCTTTAAGATTAATCGGCCTTAAATTATCCTTGTTTTTCTTATAAAACTCCGTATTTGGAATATATTCACTATTGGTTATATATGTGTTCTCAAATGCAAGAACTCCCCATCTGACATCATGAACTAAATTAATAATTAAATAATCAATGTCGGATAGGTGTTTGAATATTTCTTTATCGAAGTCTTTTTTGATATCTGCAGTTACAATGTGTTTATCATGTGAATCGATCAGATAAACAAGATCTTCTTCGGAGTATTCTATTTTAGGATTCATTAAACTTATTATTGTGCTTCGTTGATGCTCATATTTCTTATTGAAGTCACGTTTATAATCGTTATAACATGATCTGAATGGATCTATACTAACACAGGAACCGAACATTGCAACATTAGTTTTTGATAAGCGTAATGGACTCTCAGTCTTTTCAGTAAGGCTTTTGTCATCCTTTTCTTCCTGAATTTCTATTTTATATTCATTAATCTTTTGTAAAAGATTATCATACTTTGATTCTAAATAGTCTAAACTGGTTATGTTCTCAAAGGATATGTTTAACTCTGGGAAATAATCATATATTGTTTCAGATTCAATCAATAAATTAATTCTTTCTAAATTATGGGATCGTCTGTTGATTATGTATGGTTTGTCATGACATATGAGTTGCTCATCATCGAAGAACACTTTGTTATTCAGTGTAACTTTTTTGAAAATTATATAGATTGGTACTCGTTCATTTTCTGAGTTTCTATAGTCAACTCCACGCAAAACAATATTTACATCACCATTATTGATGCATTGAAAAGCAATATTCATTTTTTTGTTTTCATATTCAATTTTAGTTCCTTTACCCGTGTTGTCAGTGTACCAGTCAGGATGACTAATGTTTAAATTATTTTCATATCTAATTTCTTTTTCGTAAATTCTTATGGAATTGGATTCATTTCCAATATTTTTTATGTCTACACGTGAAATATTCCATACTTTTATAAACCATTTTAATTGAGCTTTTAATTCTTCAAAATCACATTTATTTTCATAAAAATTATT
>JAZUCJ010000062.1:0-20950 GCA_045639105.1 Methanosphaera sp. | reverse complement strand
AATATAATAATCATGAGTAATTTAAGAATAATTAAAAAGGTTTATATAATGTGTATATCAAAATTAGTATTATCAGTTTTTTGATATGATAACTTTATAATAAATAAATATTGAATTGTAGGGATTTTAATGGATAATAATTTAGAAGAATATGCTATCGAACCAGAAAATATGACATTAACAATGGATATGCTTGATAAGCAAATATTAGAATTATTAAGTGAAGATGGAAGAAAATCTTATAGAAAAATATCAAGAGAATTAGGAGTTTCTGTAGGAACAATACACAACAGAGTAGATAAATTAACAAAATCAGGCATAATCAGTAAATTCGTTCCGGTCATTAATCACGAAAAATTAGGATACACATTAACAGCAGTAATAGGTATAGAAATTAAAGGAGGATCAGTTTTAAACTTAACAGAAAAAGAACCATTCAAAAACAATCTTTTAGCAGTATATGATGTAACAGGTCAATTCGATGGAATAATAATTGCAAAATTCAAAAACACATTTGAACTAAATAAATTTATCAAATTATTACTCAAAGAGGAAAACGTAACCAAAACATACACGCAAACAGTATTAAACATCATTAAAGAAGAATTAAACTCATCCATGATTAATTTTTAATCACTTTTTTTATTATTTTTTTAAATAAACAATTAATAAAATAAATACAAGTAAACTACTTTTTTTTCATATTAACAGGTCTTATCCGACAAAGAATCAATTTACATTCACCATCCAAAAACCAATCCAGACATTTGTCGAAGACCACAACAAAAATAAAACTCAACTGTTTTAATAAGTATATTTCAAATATAGGAAATAAC
Source organism: Methanosphaera sp. (assembly GCA_045639105.1). Taxonomy (GTDB): domain Archaea; phylum Methanobacteriota; class Methanobacteria; order Methanobacteriales; family Methanobacteriaceae; genus Methanosphaera. The sequence continues at coordinate 20,114 of JAZUCJ010000062.1, read as the reverse complement.
ATAAACAAAATACAGAAGATAAAAAAATATTATTTAAATAGGAGAGAAAACTTAATGTCAATACCAGAATTTCCGGATACTCAGGATAAACAACCTAAAGCACCAATATCATTGACAAGGGTAGGTGTAACGGGTGTCAAAAAATTATTAAAGATTCAAAGAGATAATAAACGTCCAATAATCTTGTTACCGACTTTTGATGCTTTTGTAGATTTGCCAAGCACACAAAAAGGAGTTCATATGTCCAGAAATCCTGAAGCAATATCAGAAATAATAGACGAATCAGTTCATCAAATGGAAATTCATATTGAAGATATCTGTGCAAACCTAGTTAAGAGATTACTGGAAAAACACGAATATGCTCTAAGAGCAGAAACACAAGCAACAAGCGAATACATAATCAACAAGTATTCCCCGGTAACCCATAGAAAAACACAAGAAACAACACACATAATAGCAAGGGCAATAGCCGTCAAGGATGAAGACGGAAACATCAAGGTAAGAAAAATGGTTGGAGCACAGGTAATAGGAATGACAGTATGTCCATGTGCCCAGGAATCCGTTGAAGAGGAATCAAAACAAAAACTGTTAAAATTTTTGGACGAAGAAACCACACAAAAAGTATTGGAAGCAGTAACATTTGCATCACACAATCAACGGGGAATCGGAACAATCATGGTAGAAGTATCAGAAAATCAGAACGTAAATGTTGACGACCTTATAACGATAATACAAAATTCAATGAGTTCTCCCGTTTGTGAAATATTAAAAAGGCCGGATGAAAACAAAATTGTAACAAATGCACATAAAAATCCAGTATTTGTGGAGGATTGTGTGAGAAACATGGTTTTAGGACTATTGAACAAATATTCTGATTTGCCGGACAATTCAATGGTGACAATTAAACAAGTAAATGAGGAAAGTATTCATCAGCATAATGCATATGCAGAAAAAGTAGCATCTATGGGTGAATTAAAGGAAGAAAATAATTATTGAGGGATAACATGGAAGTAATGGAATTATCAAGAACAATAATGGAGAAAATGGACGCATTTAAGGGTTGTAAACCAGTAGTACACAGTACAGAATCAATGATAATCAGGGGAAAAACACACAATAAGGAAAAACCCGAAAACATGTACTCACACATAATAGAAGTATTTGATGAAATGAACATAAAAAAAATAGAAAAAGAATCCAACAAGGCAAGGGATTTTACGGACAAAGTGGACACTATTTTAAGAAAAACAGAAGAAGTATACGATGAATCAAACGGATTGGATGGTATTGAAAAATTAAAAAATACCTTCGAAATGACAGGATTTCATGCAGACTACGCAATAGGCCAAATAGAAGATTTGGTGGTTTATGTAGTGTTATACATGGACAAATCAGGATTTGGGCCAATGTTTGTTGAAACAATGGTCATACGAATGACCGAATTTACCTCCTAACTCTTCTTCTTTTATATCGTGGTAAAAATGATAAACAACATATCTAAAAAAGAAGCAAAAAATATTTTAAATTCAAATTTAGAAGAATCTCTGGATTTAATCAAACAAATAAACCAAAATCGTTCAGATAAGATAACTTTTTCTAGAAACATTTTTTTACCATTAACACACATCTGTCAAAACAATTGTGGCTACTGTACTTTTAGACAAGACGTTGATGAGGCAGAATATCTGGTAATGGACAAAGAAAACGTGTTTAACACAATTCAACAGGCAAAAAGGTTAAATTGTACAGAAGCATTATTTACCTTCGGAGAATCATCCGATGAAAACGAAAGCGTAAAAAACAAGTTGGAAGAATTTGGCTTTGAATCAATGGTGGATTATGTTTATTTCTTATCGGAAAAAATATTGGATGAACACGAAATGTTGCCGCATACAAACATGGGAATAATCTCACGATCCGATTTAAGGTACTTGTCCGAGGTAAACGCGTCAATGGGATTGATGTTGGAAAGCACCAACAAAAAACTTCTTAAAACAGTTGCCCATAAGGACAGTCCAAGCAAAAATCCGGAAAAAAGATTAAAGTTTATGGAAAATGCGGGTAAGGAGAAAATACCATTTACAACAGGTTTACTCATAGGTATTGGTGAAACAACCGATGATCATATAGATTCCCTCTTTGCAATAAGGGATTTGCAGGATAAGTATGGACATATACAGGAGATAATTATTCAAAACTTCAAGCCAAAAAGCAATATTGCCATGAAGGATTATCCCGAACCATCAGTAATGGACTTATTAAAAATAACCATGCTGGCAACAGTAATGTTTCCGGACGTGAGCATTCAAATCCCACCTAACCTTAACCAGGACCTAATGTCATTCTTTGTTTTATGTGGAGCAGATGATATGGGCGGAATTTCACCCTTAACAAAGGATTATATAAACCCGGAAAACGACTGGCCAAGAATCAGCGAATTGCAACTGGCATTTAATAAAATAAATTACTCATTAAAGGAAAGATTACCCGTTTATGAAAAATACATAAATCACGAATATTTAAAAGAAAAAGTATATGATAAAGCAATTAAGCTTCAAAAAGAAATTAATTAACTTTTATGTCAACAACGGTGTGGAAAACGCCTGGTGAATATTTTTTTATGCTACGTTTGTTGAGAACCTCTATATCCCTTCCAACTTTTTTTGCAGCCAGCCGAACCCTTTCAACAGGACGTGTAAACAGGATGGGTTCGGGAGTAGATTCATGATAATGGATGATTCCACCTTCCTTAAGATAACCCATAGCACTATCCAGGTAATGGTGCGTTCCACCAATATAGCCCATCATGATTCTATCGGCCACGTGATCAAAGTCCTGTAAACCACAATCACCCAGTATTGGTTTAACAATATCCTCCACTTTATTCAGCTTAACATTTTCACACAAGTAACCATAGGAAACGGGATTTATTTCAACGGCATAAATTCTTTTGGGCTTGGCATGTACGGCCATAGGAATTGTAAAATAACCAATTCCCGCAAACATGTCTATGATGGTTTCATCTTTTTTGGGCAACTTGCTCATTCTCAGTCTTTCACCGGTATTTCCTTTTGACCACATAATTTTAGAAACATCAAACTTAAATTTACAGTAATTTTCTTTATGTATCGTTTCGGTACCTTCCCCGTATATCATTTCAACTTCCGGTTCTCTTTTTTGTCCTTTTATCTTACCTAATTTAACAACCTTATTAACGTAGGGTAACTTGATAATGTCCTCTAAGTCATCAGGCACCTTTTTAACTACCAATATGTCTCCAATAAGTTTACCTTTCATAAAATGATCCTCTTATATTTTAACACCCATATAATTTATTAATTCTATTAAATCTTCAAAGGCAAATAGTTCATGTTTAAGAACATCCTTTTTCGTCATTGTTCCACTCATTTCACCATCAACAGTGAGTAAATCTGGTCCTCTATGAATTAAACGGAATTTGCCGTCACTTCTGAATATTTCCTCGGCAACCATGTCATGAACAAAGCAACGTCCCGGAATAATCACGGTGTCCTTAACTTCTTCAAGGTCTATGTTCCTAAGATCCTGTTCGGTGATTAAGCAGGCAATTTCCTGTTCGGTTCCAATAACGTTCACGTGTTCTGAAGCGCCAATATTGTCAATTATTTTTTGGATGTATTTTGCAGATATTTTTCCCGTGATTATTGTGGCTTCTGCTTTAATTGGTGTTAATATTTCCAAGTATTCCCGATTTTTATCTTTGGATAATGCGTAAGGACTATCGGTTTCCGGATCACATACCGGTGTTCCGGTGACTCGTAGATTATACTCTTTTGACGTATCAATAACCAGCTGTCTGAACTCGTCTATTGCCTGTTCTTCAATTCCTGGAATTACCGGTTTTTCATTTAATATCAGTCCCTGATTTCGTGTGTTGGCAAATCTCATCAGAATAAGTGCTTTTGCACCCCAGGACTCTAAGTTTTCACAGGTGCGTGCAAGTTCTTCACCATCATTTACTCCGGGGATGATGATTGATGCGGCATGCACGTCACAGGATTCACAAAAGCGTTTCAATGCTTCAACGGATGCTTCTGGTGTTGGGTCATGCATCCATTTTCTTCTTAGTTCGGGATCTGTTGAAAAAGTTGTGTAAGTAGTTTCTATAACGCCGTGATTAATGAGAGTGTCAACAACGTTAGCATCATCAATACCCTTTCCACTGGTATAACCCAAGTGGATAGGTAAGCCCATATTCTTTATTTCCCCGGTTAAATTTAAAAGATCAGGGTAACAGCTTACGTCTCCGTCGCCAGTAATATTTATTATCGTATCTCGTGGAAGTTCTGTTTGGAAAATATCGGTTTGTAGGTTTGACAACACTTGATATGCTGGGAAATAATCTCTTGTCATGTTAGTATCGGTACTGCAATGCGGACAACCGATTTGTCCAGGCGGACAGTTCTTACAACCTAATATTTTTGCTTCCCTAACGTTTTTGAAATAGCAGTATTCACAAAAACCTCTACAATTTTTTCCAGGTATTCCACCAACATCAGCCATAATTTGCATAAATAATTATTTCTATATTCTATTTTTTATTTGTATCGTAAATTATTGAAATTTTTAATATATTAGAAAAAACATATAATTTAAAAAAATCAGATAGATATACAAGGAATATAATATACGACAATAATAGTTAGGTAGTGTAATTATGATAGGAAAAAGTACTCACATAGTAGATTGTAGGGAAACAAGAGGAATTGGTGAAGGAGGAGGTATAGCACAAAGAGGAACTTATGCTCAATGTGGCGATGACTTACTGGCCGTAGCTATGTCTCCTGGTCGCAGACACATCACAAAACCTGTATGTGAAATCACATTTGCACTAAGGGAGGCAAATATTCAGACAAGTACTTTAGTACTAAATGCAGGTTCAGGAGTACCAAAAGACACTCCCTCCGGTGGAGGTCAGGGATTATTTGGAGTAACACCTAAAGAAATATCACAGATGAATAGGCATAAGGTAGTTTTAATTCACTTCGGCGGAGTAAAAAATCATATAATATACAAAGCCAAGCACGTATTAAAAAATATTAACAAACCGGTTATAATCATTGCACAATATCCTGTTGATTATGAAGATTTTGCACGTATAGGCGTTAAAACTGAGGCAGTTATGCCAGAAAAACCTGAAACAAAGGGAACTATTGTTGAACTGATTACTGACGTAATTCGTGGCGAAACCTGTTCTCAGGATAAACTGGATGAAATCATTGACAAAGTTGAAAAAACTATTCAAACTTATGGATAATAAATTTTGGGGAATAGTATGGATATACTTTTAAATTTAATTCTCGTTGCTTTGATGGGACTAATTGCAATAATTGCGGGTATTTTTGAGGATTTGGAATCGGATGTTGCATCCACCAGCAATCCAAATTCTCAAGTGCAGTTAGCACCTCAAATCGGAAATTTACATAAACTCTTCAATAGGGCTGTTTCTGGTGAACCTCTATTGGCAGGGGCAATGGCAACAATAGCAGGTTCCGTGGCCTATGTTTTGTTTTCATTGAACTATCCTGTTATCCTGGTATTATTGATGTCCGCTCTTGTAGCAACAATTGTTCAGGTAGTGCTGTCTATAACTTCATACATGGGACGTATTACTAGTCAAGCATTGTATAATCAGCCATTGTTTTTAGACGTGATATTTAAGCATATTCCCGTTGTTGCAGCACACGCCTTTATTACCATATTTTCAATAACTACACTGTCTTATATTATGATTTACCTGTTAAATCCTGCAGTTCCAATAACATTGCCCGTCTGTTCCTTGTTAATGGGTGTGACATTGGGATCTATAGGTTCTTCAATAGGAGATATTCATTACGGTGCCGAAAAACTATATCAAAACTATGAATTTGGTTCTGGAATAGCGGTTTCTAACAATGGAAACATAGTAACAAAATCGGCTTTGGGCTCAAGAAGCTCCATTGATGTGGTCAGATTATGTTCTAAGTTTGGAGGACCGGTTACCGGTTTATGCTTTGGAATAATAATATTCCTGAATTTCTGGATTTACATGGTATTCGGTATTAAATATGGTTTAATTGCTGGTTTCATAATTGTGTTATTGTTTTTTGTATTAAACATGATTATTGAAAGAAAGTCTCGTTTAAAATTTGGAAAATATGAAAAATAAGATGATGGTGAATTTAATTGATGTTGGAATTATTGATTAGTTTGATTATTGCTTCAACACTTATAGGTATAGGGGTTCATTTCATACCTGTAGGTGGAGCTCCTGCAGCATTATCTACCTCTGCGGGAATACCAACCGGAGCGCCAATGATAACTATTGGTATGGGTATTACAGGCATAATATCTGCAGCCTCCATAATAGATCAACCTAACTATTTGATAATAGCGGCTGGTGCAGTGGGTTCTATGATTATGCTTTCCGTATTAATGTTTTTTTCAAACATTATCCATATCTATGGGGTGGGAGTTCCAATTTCTTCAGCAAATTATGAGAAAGACCCATTTACTGGTGTAAAGCAGGATGATTACGTAAGTCCGGGTACGACAGGTCATGGAATTCCAACAGCATCCTTTATCAGTGGTTTGATAGGATCATTACTTGGAGGAATTGGTGGAAGTCTGGCATTTGCTTCATTATACTCAGTGTTTTCCATGCAACTACACTATTCAAACGTAATTAGCGGTACAATTTCCACGATATTGGCACTGTTGCTGTTTTTCATAGTTGCAGTAATTGCCTCCTATAATATTGGCGGAACAATTCAGGGCTTTTGTGACGAGAAATTTAGAAAAAAAATTCTTCCGGGAACTCTTTCTTGTTTCTTGATTTCAGTAGTTCTTTCATTGTTGTACGTGTTGGTCATATGGGGGTTGACATATGTCTGAAGATTTAATTCCCTACCAAATTGTCATGTTAATAAGCATATTCACATGTCTTATCTGCATTTATGCCAGTGAATTATATGTGGTCGGCGGTGTATTGTCAATTATAGCATCGGTATTGGCAACGGTATATGGAACCAATACCTTACGTCAGGTTGGAAAATACAGTTTGGGTACTGGTGTTCCATCCATTGTTTACATGTTAACTGCAGTGGGATTGGTAAGCTACGTATCTGCAATGATACTTTCATCCTATCTGAATATGGCATTCGCTTTTCCGGTAATGAGTATTGTACTGGCCATTGTTCTCGCATTTATTGTTTCACTGGTATGTAAGTACATATTTAAGATTCAGGTTGAAATATTGCCTAAATCATTCATGTCAATTTCAATAGCATCAGCGCTGTTGATGATTGCAATGTCTTGTTTAATAGCTCAAACATACAAGCCGGACGTAATTTATGAGCTGGTTATACAAAATGGTTTGATAATACTGGTAATGATTTTATCAGTAATGGCAATACAAAATCCGTATAATGCGTGCATGGGTCCAAATGAAGATCAGTACAGGACTCTTTCTTTGTCTGTTTCAACCATATTTTTGGTATTGATTGTAATGTCCATTATCAGCATGTTAAATACACAGTTCTGGACACTATACCTTCTAATATCAGTAATTGGATGGGCCGTATCTTTCAGAAAGTATGTCATTTATACAAAACAGCAGGCAGCATCAATAAGAAGATTTGGTTTATGGCCAAAGGGTGACGGGGATGATTAAGAATGAATATTGAAACATCTAGGATAATAATAGATGATAATTTGGAAATGGATGTAAATACTGGAGTCATAGGTCAGGGTATAATAAAAACTGTGGATTCACCAGTATTTCCTACAGAAGAGGTTATGTCTCAAATAGATAAATTGGAAGAAGCAATATTTGATTTAGAATCATCTTTTGATCCTTATTCAACTTCAAGATTATCTCAAAAGGGACGTGAAGGAGTATATCAAAAAGCAGGTTTATTGACAAATATTGTGATAGGAATAATACTGGCATTATTCTTCATAGTATTATTGGTGTAGATGGGTGATTCTATGGTTGATAAAACAGAAGTTGTAAGTGGATGGCCCTTAGAAACGGGGGACTATGCTGTTGGCGATGCACAATCTCCCGTGGCAGTAGTTACTCTGGGTTCTAAGATGAACGATGAAATAGTAGGACTGGGCGCTGCCATAGCAGGACCGTTACATACGGAAAATCTGGGAATAGAAAAAGTGGTTACTAACATTGTTTCAAATCCTAATATAAGATTTTTAATAGTATGCGGTTCCGAGGTTCAAGGACATATTACAGGAGAAACAGTTAAAGCATTGTATGAAAACGGCATTGACCCTGAAACAAAATCAATCCTTAAATCTCCCGGAGCAATCCCATTTGTTGAAAACTTATCCTTAGAAGCGGTTGAAAGATTTCAGGAACAGTTAACAATAATTGACATGATAAACAACGAAAATCTTGATGAAATATCTGCTAAAATTGATGAATGTATAGACGACGATCCGGGCTGTTTTGAAGAAGAGCCAATGATTATACAATTAAATGAAAAAGAAGAAGAAAGCCAGGAAGAAGAAAGTATTCAACCAATGGAATCTTCAACTTCATCGGTAGATTCATATTCTCTGAATTTATTGCAGATTGAAAACAGAATTCGTTCCATGAAATTGGAAATTAATGAAATAGGAAGTATAGAAAAGTTTTCATCCGGATATTATGCCGGAAAAATACAAGGTATTGTCATAGGATTTGTTCTAACTTTAATTCTATTATTAATATTGTTCTGGAGTTTTAAATTATGAAAATCATACTAAATAATATAAAGAATTTAACAGAATCTATTGAATATAAAACCCAAATTATCGGTAGAAATCAAAGGTTAGTTTCCGGCGTTAACAATACAAGGATATTAGGTATAACTATCGGATTTTTATTAACACTATTGATTGTAGGAATACCATTACTGTTTTATGGTGGGGGATTATAAAATGTCTGATAGTCTAAAAGATGATTTGATAATAATTAATGAAAGATTGGATAAATTAGAAGAAAAATTGGAAGAATCACATGGTGAATTTGCACAACAATCAGGTAAATCCTTGGGTAGGGATATTGGAATATTATATGGTGTTATCATAGCTTTACTATTTGTAATTGTCATGTTAAAGTTTCATATTATCTAGATTATGGGGGGCAGCAAGTAATGTTTAAGTTTGAGAAAAAACAAGAAGTGTTTGATATTTATGGCGTAAAAATAGGAGGACAACCGGGCGAATACCCGACAGCACTTGCCGGAACAATTTTTTATGCCGGACATAACATATTGTCCGATGAAAACAGGGGAGAGTTCGATAAACAAAAAGCTGAAAAGCTATTGAATGAAATGGATGAAATGGCTGACCTTACAGGAAATCCTGCAATTGTACAGATATTCGGGTCCACACCGGAAGCATTAATAAAATACATTGATTTTGTAAGCGAAATATCCGATTCACCATTTTTAATAGATTCCACTGCAGCAGAAGCCCGTATTGCAGGTTCAGGTTATGTGACTGAAATAGGATTGTCAGAAAGAACAATTTATAATTCAATAAACATGTCCATCGATGACGAGGAAATTGAAGCTTTAACAAATTCAGACATTACCTCTTCAATAATACTCGGATTTAATCCTACAAATCCGGGTTCTGATGGAAAAATAGACTTATGGGAGACAGGTTCGGGAATTTTAGAAAAGGGCCTTCTGGAAATAGCCGAAGATTGCGGTATTATAAAGCCATTGATGGACGTGGCCGTAACTCCTCTTGGACAAGGTGGTGGAGTTGCAATTAAAACCACATTAAAGGAAAAAAGCAAATGGGGTTATCCTGCAGGTAGTGGTGTTCATAATGTGCCTTCTGCATGGCAATGGATAAAAGATTACAAAAAGGAAAATCCCGATGTTTGGCCTGTCTGTGATATTGGAGCAAACATTGTTCAACAAATGGTTGGAGGCGATTTTGTATTGTTTGGTCCAATAGAAAATACGAAAAAAGCTTTCACTGCATGTGCCATGACAGATATGTTTATTGCCGAAGCAAACGAGGAAATAAACATCGTGCCGGTAGATTCTCATCCTTATAAAAATTTATTATGATACTATGTACGAAAAAATTTCACTTCCCTCTATCACTCCTTCTTTAATTAAAGATCAATTTTTCACGGTTTTGTCTGTAGAATTGGGAAACACTACTATAAAATCAATAATTGTCACCACCAACATTAGAACCAATCAAAGTTATCAGATTAATAAGGTGGTTAATTTAACCAGGGATATCAGGGAACCTAAAGAGTTTGAAGACGTATTTGGTTACACTATCTGGAACAAGGAGTTATCCAGAGAAGCAATTGAGGAAAGTATTTCTAAAACAATACTTGATTCATTGTCTCAGGTTAATATGACAGTTGCTGATATTGATTTTGTTGTTCGCTCTACGGGTGTAATATCAATTTCTAATTTATCTAATGAAATGGGACTTATTATTAAGGCATTGTCTGATGCCTGTCTTAACATTGGTATTAAACCGTCACAGATGACTGCTCCTTTTTCTGTTAATAATATTCCGGAGCATATCAGAAAATTTTCTTTTTTCAACAATATTCAATTTGATGGGTCTGTAGTTAGTGTTAAACCCCCTGAAACTACGGGGATTCTGGCTAATGAAATGGAGGGTGAACTTGTCACTGCAGGTATTAAATTGGCTTCCAAAAGTTCTTCAATCGATTTTCGTAACCCAGTAATTTCGGTGGATATGGGAACAACTCTTGCAGGTCAGGTCATTGATGATGCCCGGCCATATGCGGGTTTATTATGTAACTATGTTGGTCTTGCAGGGGGTATTTCTGACATTTTGTTAAGAGGTTGTGGAATTATCGAGGAAAACTTTTCAACAATTGACGTGAATGATTCTTTAAATTATCCCGAATTAAATGAGCATAACATGCATGAAGTTACAAAAAGAATACATAAATATGTTGATATAATGGAACTGCCCTCAGATATTGAAAGTTTCGGATTGGTTAATGTAGCTAAGGATAAAAAAAATCCAAATGTTGATATTATAGGAGCTGATGTTAACAACGAGGAAAAACTGGTTAAAACATTCAACAAACTTGTTGACACCACAGATGTTGGTGGGGTAATGCTTCAAATTGATGATTTCTACGCATATTATATAAAAAGATTGATTGAAGAAACACAAAAATTAGGCCTGATATCTGAAAACATGACCCTGGGAATTACAGGACGGGCAGGAACAACGGGACTTAAGCCAAGATTTATACATGGTTATCTGAAAGAAATCTTTGATGAAATAATATTTGTAGAGGATGGTTTGGCATTGGGTGCCTTGATGATGGCAAGATGTATGAATTCATTGGGTAGTCCAACAAACCCTATCGGCGGATCAAAAAAAGGTTATTGTATAATGCAGCAAAGGATTCAAAAAAATAAAAAATAGGGATTAGTTTAATGGACGTCCGGCCATACTTTCTAATCTTCTAATACGTTCACTTGTTTCCGGGTGTGTGGAGAATAGGTTTTTAAGCTTATTTGTTGCGTTACCGAAAGGATTCATTATGAACATGTGTGCATCCGTTTCCTTTGCATTTTTCATGGGATGTTGTGTAGTTCCGAATTCTAGTTTTCTTAATGCACTGGCAAGTGCTAAAGGATTTCCACAAATTTCAGCACCGGTTGCATCCGCATTAAATTCTCTTGCCCTACTTATTGACAGTTGGATGATGGTAGCCGCAAGCGGTCCTAATATTGCAAGCATTACTGATGCAATTACATCGGTCACTCCATTATCATTATTTGAGAATATGAATGCATATCTACCCCAGCTTGCTACTGCCACAATCATTCCGGCAATTGTTGCAGCCACTGAGCTTATTAAAATATCCCTATTTTTAATATGTCCCATTTCGTGTGAAATTACTCCTCTTAATTCTTCTTCATTCAATAATTGTAGTATTCCAGTAGTAACTGCGATTGCAGCATGGCTCTGATTTCTCCCAGTTGCAAATGCGTTTGGGTCGTTTGATTGAATTATTGCAACTCTAGGTTTTTTAATGCCTGCCCTGTTTGATAAATCATCCACGATCCTATGTAAGTTAGGTGATTCCTGTTCGGAAACTATTCTGGCATTATATGAACTTAATGCAATTTTATCACTATAGAAATATGAAACAAAGTTCATTATTATAGCAGCCAATACTCCTATAATTATTCCAAATCTTCCTAAATTAAATAGGCCTCCAATGAATCCGAATATTATTACCAATATTGCAGACATAAAACCTAATAATATCACGGTTTTTAAATTTTCTAACATTTCTAATTCCTACTTTATTTTGGTTATGTTAATATTTTTTGTTTAGATAAATAAATATTTATTATATATTCTAATTATAAATATTATTATATTATAAGTAAAATCTTTTTTATATGGTGTGATTATGACAACTGCGTTAATAATGGCGGGAGGAAAAGGAACTAGGTTGGATTTGGATTGTGAAAAACCTATGGTTAAAGTCAATGAAAAACCTATGATTAGCTATGTTGTTGATGCATTAATGAATTCCAGATATGTTGATAAAATCTTGGTGGCAGTAAGTGAAAACACTCCTTTAACTTCTAAATATTTGGAAAAATTTCCGGTTATAATAGTGCCCACTTCTGGAAGGGGATATATTGAAGATTTGTCCGAAGTACTTTCAAACAGGGAGTATGTTGACAAAGATGAGGTTATCATGACAATTGTTGCGGATTTGCCATTTGTAACTTCTGAACAACTGGATGACGTGTTCAAACATTACTTTGAACGTAAAAAACCCGCCATGTGTGTTTCAGTTCCGGAATCCTTATTTGTAGAATATGGCATTGAACCTACTTTGGTTTTTGATGGTTTGGTTCCAACGGGTGTGAATTTGTTGTTGGCAAATAATGAGGAACAGGATCAATCCATCTATGAATCCCAGAATATTGAATTGGCATTTAATATCAACACGTTAAATGATTTGAATTTATCAGAACATTATATTAAAAAATGATATGTTATTTAAAAAAAATAAAATATATATAGTTTAGCATACATAAATTATATCATAATTAGTACCAAACTAAGTATTTATAAAAACTTTAGGTGGACAGTAATGACTAATGAAAGGGAATTAATTAAAGGAGAAGAAAAGTTATGGGCCGATATCAAAGGATATCAGGTTGCAACAAGTAACGCCCGTATCTTAGGAAATCTTGAAGAATTAACTATTGATGAAAAAACAGGAAAAATCACTGATATTGTAATTAGAACGGAAACTGAAAGAAACATTAATGTTAAAGGCGCAAAACGTAATGGTGATTTATTAGTAGTACCATTCGGTAAAGTTGAAAAAGTCGGTGAATTTATAATTATCTCTGGATAATCTCGGAATATAAAATAATCATTTGGTTATTTTATTAATAACTTTTTTTATAACTATTTTTATTTACTAATTTTAATTAATTTTGATATTGAAAAATAAGTATTTGTTTTTTTTATTTTATGGGGTTTAATTTTTTTCAAAAAAGAAGATGGTATTGAAGAAGATTTACATTCCTTCCATACTTAAATCCATAATGTTTTTAGTTTCTTTTGCTAGTTCTTCAGGTAATCCTTTAATGTCAATATCTAGGAATCCTCTAACGATCATGGATGCAGCTTCATCTTCGGTTAGTCCTCTTGCCATCAGGTATTGTATTTCTGCTTCCGCAATTTTTCCTACTGCTGCTTCGTGGGATAGTTCCATATCCGTACAGTCTCCCCTTAGTTCAGGTATGGAGTATATTTTTGAATCGTCGGATAAGATTAATCCCATACATTCCAAGTGACCTTTTGCTTCATGAGCTTTTCCGTGTAAGTCTCCACGTGTGATGATTGTGGATTCGTCTTCTGAAATTGCCCTGGTAATCATTTCTGACTGTGAGTTTATTCCGTTTAATTCGGTTCTTGAACCTTGGTCTATGGTGGAATCTTCTTTTCCGGCAAGTATTGATTGGAAGAATACTTTTGTGTTTTGTCCATTTGCATATGCTGTAGGGTAAGCTTGTAAGTTTCTTACCGGTTTTGTTAATATGTAGTTGGATATGTATGTACTGTTGTCATCCATGATGACTCCGGTTCTTGGCCTTACGTCAACTTCTTTAGCCCAGCTGTGAACCATTGTGAATGACACTTTTGAATTTTTCTTTAGATAAAATTCCGATACTCCGATGTGTGCTGCATTGTCTACGTGTTTTGCAGTTGAACAACCTGTTATAATATTTATTTCTGAATTTTCTTCGGCTATGATTATGTTGTGTGCTGTTTGTCTTACTGCGTCTTCACCGATATACATACAAGCCTGGACAGGTAATTCCAGTTTTGTGCCCGGTAAACTTCTTATGAAATATCCGCTTTTTGAACCCAATTCTGTTGTTGCAGTATATTTGTCTGCATCTACCTGAACGGCTTTCCACATGTAATCTGCCAGCCAATCATATTTTTCCAGTGCTTGGGCAGTATTCATTATTTCTACTCCGGGATACATATTGTTTACAAATACTTCTGATTGGTCCATCTGTAAAAATGATGCTGATCTGCCTTCTTCATCGGTCATTATACCTACGCTGGTTAATGTTTCCTTATCATCTTTTGACAAGTCTTCTAAGGAATCAATATGATCGTGTGTATCAATATCTTGTGAATGATATTCATCTAAATCGATATCTGCTCCAATTGCTGCTTGTTTATTTACTGCTTTTTCTGCTCTATCTTTTATTGAAACCATATTATGCCTCTCCAAATCCTGATTTTCTGATATCAGTCATTATTTCTTCTGGATTTCCAGTTCTAGCTATTTTTCCATCAATTAATACATGGGCGTGTGTAGCATCTACAAATCTTAGGATGTATCCGAGGTGTGTGATTAATAATCCACCTTTTTTGCTGTTTTCTTCGTTTTGTCCTAGTAATGTACTGATTTCTTTTGAAATTAGTTCAACGTTTTCGATGTCTACTCCTGAATCAGGTTCATCAAACATGATAAAGTCAGGTTTTTGTGCTAATAGCTGTAACAGTTCTGAACGTTTGACTTCTCCACCTGAAAAGCCTAAGTTAACGTCACGTTCTAGGAAGTGTTCGTTTAATTTTAGTCTTTCACCCAATTTTATTACTTCTTGATCTAGTTCGTCATCACTTTTGTATTCATGGGTTTCGTCAACTATTTTTAGCAGGTCTTTTAGTTTTACTCCTCTTATTGCAGGAGGATTTTGGAATGTTACGCCTAAACCTAATGCTATTCTTTCATGTGTTTCTAATCCAGTAATGTCTTGGCCTTTGTATATTATTTTTCCTTTTGTTACTTTATAGTTGGGGAATCCTAATATTGTCATAAATAATGTACTTTTTCCTGCCCCATTTGGCCCTAGCAGTACATGGGTTTCGCCTTCATTAATTTTTAAGTTAACACCATTGAGTATTTTTTTTCCTTCTACTTCTACTTCTAAATCAGATATCTCAAGTAGCATTTAATCACCAAAATTGAAATTTATAGTTAATTATTTTTGTATAAAAAATCATCCTATGTTTCTCTTTATTTAATATATGTTTAATAATATTTTTAAATGTTATGTAACATTGTTATATAACATTGTTATTTTAAAGGGCGAGTTTCATTGAATTATATTATTAATGCTTGATTTTTTTGATGGTGTGTAGAATCATGATAATTTTCTTTAGGTTAACCTAAAATTCTTATCTTTTTTCAATAATTTACTGAAAATTGAAAAAAATCTATAAATTCGTTATTTAATAAACAACGGATAAATAAACCTCTTTTTTAATAAAATTCACAACATTTTATTGTCAAATAAAGCCAAAAATTTCAGTCATCATATTTAAACTTAATGGTTTTTATCATAAAATAACATTTATAATAATAGTTAAAGTGATATAATATTGTACATTATTTTAGTTAATTGTACAATTGTACTCAAAGACTTTATGTTTAATAGTACAATAACACGTGTTTAAATTATTAAATTTAAATGTCAAATCATTTAGAATTTTAAATGGTTATTACAGAGTTAAATAACCATGTTTTTATAATAGGAGGAAAAATAATGGCTAACGACGATATCAAGATAATCGTTTTCAGTTGTAACTGGTGCTGTTACGGTGGAGCAGATACTGCAGGAACATCAAGGATGCAATACCCACCTAACATAAGAATGATCAGAGTAATGTGCTCTGGAAGAATTGAACCTCAATTTATACTCAAAGCTTTAAGAGAAGGAGCAGACGGAGTATTCATCGGTGGATGTCACATGGGAGACTGCCACTACGATGCAGGTAACTACAAATTCGATAGAAGAATGAGATTAATCTACAGATTATTAGATGAACTTGGAATTGAAAAACAAAGAGTTCAACACGATTGGATTTCAGCTTCTGAAGGAGAAAAATTCGCAAGTACTATTAGAAGAGTAACTGCAGAAATTCAAGAATTAGGTCCTTCACCACTTAAAGCACAATTAGCAGAGGGGGAATAAGTACATGGCAGATAAAAAAAGAATAGGAACTATGTGGCTCGGTGGATGTTCTGGATGTCACATCGCATTTACAGATTTACACGAATTATTATTAGATGTATTAGAAGTAGCAGAATTCGAATTCAGTCCTGTACTTATGGATACAAAATATGATGAAATTCCTGAAATGGACATTATATTAATCGAAGGTGGAATTCGTAACGAAGAAAACAGAGAATTAGCTGAAGTATTAAGAGAAAAAGCTGACTTTGTTGTAGCATACGGAACCTGTGCAGAATTCGGTGGAGTTCCTGGACTTGGAAACTTACACACCAACGATGAATTAACAACCGAAGCATACATTAACTCATGCTCAACTGTTAACCCAGATGGAATCATTCCTAGCGAATCCGTACCTCACTTAGAAAGCAGAGTAAGACCATTATCTGACGTAATCAAAGTGGATGCAGCATTACCTGGTTGTCCACCAAAATCAGATGTAATCGCACAAGTACTCATTGCATTAGTTAAAGGAGAAGCACCTGAAATTCCTGATAACAACTTATGTGATGTATGTGAAAGAGAAAAACCACCTACGGGTATGGCAATGGACACAATCAAAAGACCTTGGGAAGTTGGACCAACCGACAAAGATTTATGTTTAGTACCTCAAGGTGTAATCTGTTTAGGTCCTGCAACAAGACCATTATGTGGAGCACAATGTCCTTCTGTAGACACTCCATGTAGAGGATGTTACGGTCCTACCGACAAAGTATTAGATGCAGGAGCAAAAATGATCAGTGCTATCGGTTCTGACTTCGGTGTAGAAAACGATAAAGAAATTGATCCTGAAGAAGTTGCAAATCAAGTAGAAGATATTGTAGGAACTTTCTACACTTACACATTACCAGCAGCTTTAATCCCATTAAAACTAAGAGATTAATTGTAGGAGGCTAAAATAAATGGTAGAATTAACATTAGAACCTGTAACAAGGATTGAAGGTCACGCAAAAATTACCGTAGACCTTGATGAAGAAGGAAACGTAAAAGATACTAAATTACACGTAATGGAATTCAGAGGATTTGAAAAATTCTTACAAGGAAGACCAATCGAAGAAGTACCTAGAATCGTACCAAGAATCTGTGGTATTTGTGATGTACAACACCACTTAGCTGCAGCAAAAGCATGTGACCAAGTATTCGGTTACAACGACGATGAAATACTTCCAGCAGCATACAAAATGAGAGAAATCATGAACTGGGCATCAGTTGTTCACTCTCACACATTAAGTTTCTACTTCTTAACTGCACCTGACTTTATAGGTGGAAAAGACAGAAAAACTAGAAACGTTTTCCAAGTAATTAAAGATTACCCTGAATTAGCAGGAAAAGCTTTAGAATTAAGAAGACACGCACAAGATATCATCACCACAATCGGTGGAAGACCAATTCACCAAGTATCCAACACTCCTGGTGGAATTACCACTGAATTAACTGATGAAGTACAAGCTGAAAACTTAGAAAAAGCAAAAAGATGTTTAGAACTTTCCATGGACACCTGGGAAGCAGCTCAACCTATCTTTGAAGAAAACTTAGACTTAATCAAAACATTAGGTTATGTTGAAACTTACCACGCAGGTTTAGTAGACAAAAAAGATGGTAGTTGGGACATGTACAACGGTAATGTAAGAATGGTTGACAAAGAAGGTAAAGAATATGCTGAATTTGCACCACAAGATTACACAGACTACATGGCAGAAGGCGTAAAACCATACTCCTGGTTAAAATTCCCTTACATCAAAGACATCGGATACCCTGAAGGTGTATACAGAGTAGCACCATTATCCAGATTAAACGCATGTAAAAAAATGCCTGATGCAGCACCTCAAGCTCAAGAATTATTAAACGTTTTCAGATCAACATTCGGTCAATGTCCACAAGAAACATTATTATTCCACCCAGCAAGACTCATCGAATTAGTAGCAGCAGCTGAACTAGCAGTTGACGGTCTTGAAGGTGACTTAAGTGGAGAAAAACGTCCTGGAGCTATCGACAGAAGCCAAATCACCGGTGAAGGTATAGGTATTGTAGAAGCATCAAGAGGAACATTAACTCACCACTACAAAACCGATGAAAACGGTTTAGTAACCGAAGCAAACATTATAGTTGCAACCGTACAAAACAACCCAGCAATGGAAATGGGTATTCAACAAGTTGCAAACACATACATTAAACCTGGTGTAGAAGTTGACGACAAAATCTTCAACTTAATGGAAATGGTTATTCGTGCATACGACCCATGTCTTTCATGTGCAACTCACCAATTAGATACCCAAATGAGATTATCTACTGTAGAAGTATACGATCACATGGGTAACTTAGTAAAAAAAATCTAAGTAAACTAAAATAAGTACATTCTTCTCTTGAAGAACCATGTTTTGAAGAAAATCCTTTCTTCAATTCATTTTTTTAATAGATTGTTAAACAGTATTATTTGTTTATCAAGTTTTATAACATAAAATGACTAAAATAATACTCAGGAAAAATAATGTCATAGTATAAGAAGTATTCTTAACTAATGATATTATACTTTTTTTATTTTTTTTGAACAATTGAAATCATATAAGCTTTTTTTCCAAAAGATATTTCAGAAATCTAATTTTTCATACTATTATTATTAATGCCTTTTTTCAAGTGTTTCCATTATGGAGGTATTATGTAACTTACTATTCAAATGGGGGGTATATATTCCGGTAATGGTGTTGACTCCTAATCTTATATAATCTTCCAGATAATTATTCTCGTTTGTTGCGTATTGGATTTTAATCTCTTTTTGAGGAAACATGATTCTAATCACTGAAATTATCTTAAGTATATAATCTTTGGTGTATTGCGGATTGTATTCTTCGGGACTGTCTATGAAAGGGTCATAGCCTATTATTTCAATGTAGTCAACATCATATTCTTTAATTTCTCTAATTTTATCAAGTATATCAAGATGGCTTTCACCATAATTTATTAGGAATTCATACGTAACTTTTAAATTCATAGTTTCTTTCACGTATTTGACCATCTTTTCTTCCTGAAGCCCGTTATATTTATCGTACTTTTCATTAAATCCGTAAGGCTGATTTGATGAAGTTTGTATGATTATTGAATTAAGATCATACCTCTCTAAATGTTTAAGATGTTCAAAGCGGGACACCCTAACATTACTTTTTAGATTATCATAGCCATCCAAGAAATCCAACATGAACAAAAGTTCCCTAATTCCGGATATGTCTTTGTTATAACAGTTAATTCCAGTAATAGGATACTCCTCAATATCCCCTAATTTGTATTCAATATTTTTAACGATAAATTCTTGAGTATACTTTCTTCTGGATTCTTTTGTCCTATAACCACAAGTCGGACAATTGTCCTCAATCTGATAAATGGTAGGATAATAAATGTTGGATTCAAAATTTATTTTTTTGAAAAATTTCTCATTAAATTCTTCAGATAAAGAATAAATTTTTTCCATCTCATCTTTCTTTTTTAAATTAAATAAATAGTCTA
>JAZUCJ010000061.1:0-3753 GCA_045639105.1 Methanosphaera sp. | reverse complement strand
GCAAATAAATTTAACTAAATTAAAACACATATAATAATATAATAAAATATTTTATCAAACAATTGAATGGTGGTTAAAAATATGAATATCGAATGGTTTTACATAGCCCTTGTACTGGCTTGTTCAGATATTTTACACGGAATTATCTGGCACACATTCAGTGATTTCTATATAATATTTGGGGAAATTGTGCATAACATAGTCAAATCATCATTCGTAACATGGATAGTACATGAAGTACTAGAAGCAATCTTTCATTTCATAGTATTGTCACTTGTATTCCAATCCCTAACAATAGGAATACTGGCAGGAACAATACATTTCTGCATAGACATATTCCACAACTACTTTGAAATAGAAATGAATGCAATACATCACAGAGCATTACACTTTGTAATCGAATCAATATTTTTCATGATAATATTATAACAATAAAATAAACATAAAATAAACCCCAACATAATTATAATTTTTAACAAATCAAAAGGAAATAAAACATGCCCGTAATAAATTTCAAATACGATGAACTTTACAAACAATTAGGTAAAACACTGGATAATGATGAATTAATCAATATTTTACCAATGATATCCAGTGATGTTGAAAATTACACAGACGAAGAAGTTAAAGTAGAATTCTTCCCTAACAGACCGGATTATTATAGTTTGGAAGGAATTGTCAGATCACTTAAAGGATACCTTGAAATTGAAACAGGAATGCCTAAATATGAAGTTATCAAAACAGAAAACACAATAACGGTAGATGAAAAACTAGAAAACATCAGGCCATACGTTGCAACATGTATAGTAAAAAATATAAGCATAACAGATGAAGAACTTGTTAACATTATGGAATTCCAGGAACATTTACACTGGGTAATAGGCAGAGACAGAAAGAAAGTTGCAATAGGTATACATGACCTTGATAATGTGGAAGGTCCATTCTACTACAAAGCAGGAAATCCAAAAGAGGATAAGTTTATTCCACTCGACTCGGAGGACGAGTTAACTCTGGATGAAATACTTGAAGAACATGACAAAGGAAAAAAATACTCAAAACTATTAAAGGATAAAGAATTCTATCCACTCATAGTAGACGCAAATGAAAACATAATGAGTATGCCTCCAATAATAAACAGTGATTTAACAAAACTAACAACAGAAACCAAAAACATATTCATCGACGTAACAGGAACAGACTTGAATGCTGTTACAAACGCTTTAAACATAATTGCAAGTAACTTAGCAGAGCATGAAGATGCAGTAATCGAAACGATGACAGTAAAATATCCGTATAATGATGACATAGAATATCCACAATTTGAACCACAAATAATTGACGTACACACTTCATTAGCTTCTGAATACATAGGAATTGAATTAACATCTGAAAAAATAGTTGAAACACTTGAAAAAACAAGATTTGATGCAGAAAAAATTGATGAAGAAACTGTACGAGTCACAGTACCAAGATATAGAATCGATATTTTACACGAAGTGGACATAATTGAAAATATAGCATTAGGTTACGGATTCAATGAGTTACCATCAGAATTACCTGATTTTTCAACAATAGCAAATCCGGATCCAAAAAGGGAATTCGATAAGATACTCGAACAGGTAATGATAGGCTTAGGATTTACAGAAATAAAAAGTTTAATGTTAACAAGTGAAGAACAGCATTATACAAAATTGGGCCATGAAATTGAGGAAAGACGTGTAACCGTAGCTCAACCAATCACCCAGGATAGGACAATGATCAGACAATCACTTGTAAACAGTTTACTTGAATTTTTACAGGATAATAAACACGAAGAATTACCTCAAAAAATATTTGAAATAGGTGATGTAGCATACCTGGATGACGAAGCCGAAGTAAAAATGAAAACAGTTAAAAAAATGGCCGGTGCACAAATATCATCAAATGCAAACTTAACAACAATAAAATCATACATAGAATCCATAGTATCCAATCTGGGATTTAACATAATTCTGGAAGATTATGATGATACAATTTTCATACAGGGAAGAAGTGCAAGATTCACAGTTGAAGCAATGGATGAGAAAACACCATTCTCTTTAACAGGATACTTTGGAGAGGTACATCCGCAAGTACTTACAAACTTTGACCTGGAATATCCTACAATACTCTTTGAAATAGAATTTGAAGAAAAATAAATACTATTTTTTTTCAACATTTTCTATTGTTAACCTTTTTTTAACAATTTTTTGAAATCAATTTTTAATTGATTGCATAATTTAATCTTCAGAAAATAATACCTAAACTCTTTTTAAAACAATATCTTACAATAATTACTTCAATATTACAAATTAAATATAATAATATGAAATATAGAAAATTAGGAAAAACGGGAATAAAATCATCCATACTGGGCTTTGGCGCTATGAGATTACCACTTAAAAGTGAAAATCCGGAGGATGTGGACATAGAAGAAACTCGGAAAATGGTTGAATATGCAATTGAACATGGAATAAACATGTTTGACACAGCATTAGTCTATCACACGACAGATAGGGCTAAACCCGGCGTAAGCGAGACAATAATGGGCAATCTGTTAAAGGATTATCAGGACAAAATACATTTATCAACAAAAATACCATCATGGGACATATTATCCTGGGATTATTTCGATAAAACTCTTGATTATCAATTGGAACAATTTTCTACAGACCAAATAGAACTGCTGTTTATACATTCAATCAAAGACTCCTATTATTCAAAAATAAAAAACAGCGGATTATACGACTTTATTGATAAAGCAATTGACGATGGAAGAATAGGCCATATCGGTTTTTCAACACACGGATCATACCAATTACTTGAAGAGATATTGGAAGACTATGATAAATGGGAGTTTGCACTGACACAAATAAATTACTTGGATAATGAAGAAAATCCCGGACTTAAAGGTCTGAAGAAGTTGAACAGGTTATCAATAGGAACCATGATAATGGAACCGTTAAGGGGTGGACAATTAGCACAAAACCAACCAAAAAGCATTCAAAACCTTTTTTCAAAGGCACAGTCAGATTATTCTAACATAGAATGGGCATTTAATTATTTATGGGATAAAAAGGAAGTAAACTGTGTACTAAGTGGTATGAGTAATCTGAAACAAGTAAAAGAAAACATTTCCCTGGTAGATAATGCTAAAGAAAACATGTTAACAGCCAACGATAAAGAAATACTCAAAGAAATTAAAGAAGAATATAAAAAACTTAAAAACATACCATGTACTGGATGTAACTATTGTATGCCATGTCCTCAGGGAGTAAACATACCAAAATGTTTCCACGAATATAATATGGACAAAATATCGGGTAGTGAAAACCAGTCAGTACAGTACAGATTCCATTTGCATGATGATAAAAAGGCACATAACTGCACGAAATGCGGATTATGTTTAAAGGCATGTCCTCAATCAATCAACATACCACAAGAACTTACAAAAGTAGAAAAACATTTCGGAGAATAAAAAACAAGATAATTTCCCTATTAATTCCTATATAAATATATTAAAAAAAGAGCAGTAAAAGAGTTGATAGTTCATATCAACTTTAATTAATCCTTCCAAACACTTTGATTGCTTAATGGTGCCCATTGGGCTTCTATTTTTATTATTTCGTTGTTTTCGACTTTTTTGGTGTATCTTATTGGTTTGTTGTGTGTTATTAGTGTGTTTTTGTTTATTATTGGTTTGTTGTTTATTGTTAGTTTTTTGAGGTCTATGTT
>JAZUCJ010000060.1:0-21869 GCA_045639105.1 Methanosphaera sp. | reverse complement strand
GTAATAAAAATATTAAAAAAACACAAAATAAAATAAAAAATGAATATTATTCAAAAATTATATAAATAGTTAAAACATATAGTATACTATGAACGATATAACTGACATTGAACATATCAACAACGAATATGAAGAAACTTTATTGCTATTGAAAGAAAACGGAATAATGTACAAAGGTGCTAGTAAAGCGTTTTCATCATTTCTGGTTTTATGGTATTTATCAAAAGAAGATATGCATGGATACTTACTGATGAAAAAAATCGATGAATTCTTTACTCCCCAAATCAAGATTGGACTAATGAAATCCACTAAAGCAAACAAAATATATCCACTACTTAAAAGTATGAAAGAAGATGGATTAATCGAATCATATAATGGAATTCATAAAAAGAAAGAAGTAAAAATATATCGATTAACCGAAAATGGATTGAACTTATACCATTTAATTCAAAAAGAATTCATGTACAATAAAAAAAGAAAAATTTGGAAAGAATTATTCAGAGACTTAAATATAACAGAAGTATAAAAAAACTGTTATATTTATTCCTTACTAATTTTTATCATTTCACTTAGAAGAGTATGTCCTATTATAGTATCATACTTACCATTTGACATATCCTCGGAATAAAATTCGGTAGCATCCGGCTCTTTAATGCTTGTTGAATATATTGCAAATGGAATTGGTGTCATGGTATGTGTTTTAATATCAATTGGAGTAGGATGATCAGGCAATACTGCAATTGTATATTCCGGATCAATTTCAGGTAACTTTTTTAATAGCTTTTCAAGGATGATGCTATCAATATTTTCAATAGCCCTAATTTTTTCAGGTAAATTACCTTCATGACCTGCTTCATCCGGTGCTTCTATATGAATAAATTGCACATCATGTGTCTTTAAAGATTCTAAAGCATAATCTATTTTATTTTCGTAGTTAGTGTCAAAGTATGCTGTTGCACCAGGCACTTCTATTACATCCAGGCCAATATAAGTACTTATACCTTTTAATAAATCCACACCTGTTATAGTTGCTCCGGTCATATCGTATTTTTCAGGGAAGTTTCCTATTACCGGTTTTGCACCTTGACCCCATAACCATATCATATTAGCAGGCAGTTTACCTTCAGCAACTCTTTTTTTGTTTACTGGATGATTTTCGAGTATTTCCACTGAATCTCTCATTAACTTATTGATTAATTGTGATTTTTCATTATCCGGTTTTAAATTATGTTCCTCAACGCTTTGACCTACAACATCATGTGGTGGAGTGGATTTTAATTCTTCCATTTCCAAGTCTTCAATAACAAATAAGTTTCTGTAACTTACTCCCGGATAAAATTTACCTATGTCACCGAAGTTTTCATTTAATGCTTTTATTAGTTCGTCTGCTTCTTCTGTAGAAATATGGTCAGCAGTAAAATCATTGATTTTTCCATCTTTTACGTTGATGAAGTTTAATCTGAAAGCAACATCGTTATCTCCCAATGATACTCCAACACTAGGAGCTTCCAATGGTCCTCTTCCCTTTAACATTGATGGATCAAAACCCATAATGGAAGTGTTTGCTACATCTGAACCTGGTGTCATACCATCCGGTACGTTTTTTGCCAAACCGGTGTAACCATTTTTAGCAATAAAATCCATATTCGGAGTATTAGCTTCAACTACAGGAGTTTTTCCGTCTAATTCTTTTAATGGCTCGTCTGCCATTCCATCTGCTATTACTATTACATATTTCATTTTAATCACAATGTTTTTATTATTTTTTATATTATGTTTAATACTTAATAAAAATTTCTAAATTTTTAGGCTTACTTAAAAATTTGCGTGGACATGTCCACAAGTACAATGTTCTTCACTAAAAGGATCACCAGACAAATTCCAATCAATATCATCATAATTTTCATAAACCGGTGTTAAAACATCCCTCAATTCCATTATAACAAGACCCAGTAAATTCTTTCCAATATATTTACCGTTTTCGCCCTCTTGAACTCCCCATTCCAAATTGTTACTTTTAAAAACTATCACTCTATCCTTAGTCTTAATAACCTCTTTGATAAAATTTATATCCGTTACAAACTTATAATAAATAGCATTTAAAAGAACAGTATACTTTAATTCTTCCCACAATTCTGGAGACTTCTTACTTAATTCTGATTCTGCTAATTCCAGGATTTCATTTGCACAAGAATAAGTGTTATTTCCAATGTGAATATGTGTTGATTTATCAGATAACATAGAATCAAA
The DNA here is from genome assembly GCA_045639105.1 of Methanosphaera sp. GTDB lineage: Archaea > Methanobacteriota > Methanobacteria > Methanobacteriales > Methanobacteriaceae > Methanosphaera. The sequence goes on along the minus strand of JAZUCJ010000060.1, from coordinate 19,619 downwards.
CATGAAAACTATGTCCTTTCTTTCATTAACATCAACATCATATTTAGGTTTTGCATCTTCCTGCCATAATTTAATGAACAACGGTTTTGATGAAGAAGCAAGATAATCCTTTGCTTGTTGACTAAGCGATTTGTCAGGAGTTAAATCTTCCATAAATGTAGGAGCCTTTGGAAATACTTTCAAATATTCCTCCTCATCTTCCACATTTTCTTTATACTTCAAAAGATATTCGGCACCTGATCCTGATTTCCAAAATGAAGACTGTTCCGGATATGTTGGATATTTTATCCATGGTGGTGCTATATACTTTCCATCCCTAACGGTCATACTAATTACCATCAATATCCCCTCAATAATTTAAAATAAATTGTATGAAAAAAAAGTGAAGCAGAAACTAATACCTAATTAGTATTAGCTTTTCCAATACTGATAATGTCACTAAGAATTGCAGATGCGGTTTCTATTGAACCTGCACCTACCCCAACTACGGTCACATCATCAGATAGATCAGTTTTGAAATTAATTACGTTTAACGTTCCATTTACGGCAAATGGTGAACCCTGTTTAACCAACATTGGAGCAACTGTAAGGTTTCCATCTTTTGCTTCTGCAACCAATTTAATAAGGTAACCATCTTTTAGGGCAAGTTGAACTGCATTGGATGTTATGTTGGAGATTCCATGTAATGAAACATCTTTAAGAGTTACATCCCAGCCCATCAATGCATTTGCTATAATAACTATTTTACAGGCAGCATCCAAACCTTCAACATCCTGATAAGGATTTGTTTCTGCAATACCTAATTCCTGCGCTTCTTTCAAGGTTGGTTCGTATTCGGTTCCCTCATTAGCCATACGTGACAATATATAATTTGTAGTTCCGTTTAAAATACCTTGAACGGATTCAATCTTATTACCTGCTAATGATTGGCGTGCCGTATTGATTACAGGCATTGCTCCTCCAACGGATGCTTCAAACCTAAACTTGACATTATTCTCTTTTGCTGCATTAATCAAAGTTTTAAAGTTCAAAGCCAATGGACCTTTGTTAGATGTTACCACATCTTTTTTATCGTTCATAGCTTTTAATATGTTTGATTGGGTTGGTTCTCCATCATCAATATTTGTAGGAGTAGCCTCTACCAAACAGTCATATTGAGCTAAATCCATTACTTCCAATCCGTCTACATCACTTACCCCAAATTCAGGATAATCTTTTATTTTTCCACTTTGTTCCTTGGTATCTAAAGCCAATTGTAAATCCAAACCGTCAGGATTAATTGCTGCTCCAGACCTATCAGCAATAGCAGTTATTTGAAGGTCTAAACCATATCTTTCAATTAATTCATCGTGTTTTTTCAGTACAACATTGGCAACTCCCTGTCCAACTGCTCCAAAACCAAGAACACATAATCTCATTTTATTTACAGCCATCAAATAATCTCCCTTATATCTCTTTAATTAATAATAAATTGTCATCGTCAGCAATCTTTTGAACTTCACGTGTTGCTTCTAAACGCTTATTTTCACTTGTTTCAATGACCATTTTACAAACTGATTCTTGAAGATTATTTCCAATATTCAAATCAACACTAGAAATTTTAACATCATCCAATTCATCAATTTTATGTACTGTTTGCATGATGTTGCTAGTAGGAAGATTACCCAATAATAAGAAAGTTTGCTTTTCCTTCTCTAATATTCCATCAATATTAATTATATCAACATCTTGTTGACGTATGAATTCTATTCCTTTTTCAAGTATATCCTTGGAACCATCTAAGGTGAAATGTACTGGTATTTTACCATCAGCCGTCCTATTATCATGTTCATGTATAATTGTGGAGACATTTACACCGAAGCTGGATAATGGTTGCAATATACTCACCAATTGTCCAGGAGTATCTGGCAATTCTACTAATATTTTTAATCTCATTTCGTCCATTTCCCTTTTTCTGCTACTACACTACCTTGTTTGTCAACATGTGCATTTCTTAATATTTTTTCTGGATTACTTTCTACCATAACATCTTCTCTTGTTCTGTTAAGGTTATCCACAATGTAACGTGTTTCTTCTGAATCTGGTATTTTATCTAATACTTCTGAAAATTTATTTAATATATTTTCTGCTTCTTTTTCAATTTCCATAATTAGTATGCTCCTAAAGTATTTTTATATTAATACACATTATTTCGTTAATGTTATTTATTATGTTTATTTTAACTTAAATATCTTTAGAATTTAGGAAAATACTCATTTTTTAACTAATTATTTTTCTAACATTTTCTTAAATTCTTCTTTCTTTAAAATTTTCTTTTTAATAACTTTATCAATACCCGTACCATATTGAGCTGCCTTTTTTGGTCTGAATGCAATATATTCGGGCACTCCAAATTGGCTAGCCACATCCCTCAATATGTGTTTTCTAGTATTATCATCCTTAGAATGTAGCATATACTTTATGGGTGTTTTACATGCCGTTTGAATAACGTTTTTATCAAGAAACGGTACTCTTAACTCTATTGAATTACTCATCGTTGCTTTGTCGTCTCTTTCAAGGTTCACATGATACATATTATTAAGATCATATGCCAATTCTTCCAGCAGCTTTTCCGGAGTGTCATATTTGTTTTTGTACCTGTTGTATCCGCAGAAGAGTTCGTCGGCTCCTTGACCGGAGAGTATGACCTTTTGATTGTCCTCAGCCGCCAATTGGCTAGTTAATTTTATGGTCATTCCAACGCCTATTTTCATAAGATTTGTATCTTCAATAGCATTTATCGTGTCTTCAAAATATTCTTCTATGATTTCCTGATCAATTACCCATGTTTTAAGTGGTAAACCAATATCTTTCGCGGCTTTTCTTGCAAATGCCAAATCCTGACTATTTTCTGTGCCAACAGTATAAAGGGTAGTTTCAACATTCAACTTTTTCAGTAAAACTGCAATCAATGTACTGTCCACTCCGGCAGAAAATAATAATGCAACACTCCCTAAATCCTGTGTCCTTTTTTTAGTGGCCTCCAATATGTTAGTTTCGAGTTCTGATTTCAATTGTTCATAGGACGTGTCCGATTCATATCTGGTAAATTCTTCCCTGATTTTTAAGATATCCCCATTATATATGGCACAACGAGGATTTAATGAATGAACATTTTCCAAAGCAATACCTGTTAATGCTTTTTGTTCACTTGCAAATGCAAATGTATCATCATCTTTAGCATAATATAATGGTTTTACTCCAACATCATCCCTTAAAACGATGAAATTCTTATTATCACTTACACAAAATGCATAATCCCCATCCAATAATGAACTTGCTTTGATGACAGCATCTTTTAAGTCATCGTCGTAATACTTTTCAATTAATTTTAGAATTATTTCACAATCGGAATCCGTTCTAAAATTTTCCAGATTATACTCCTTAACTAGTTGAGCATAATTATAAATTTCGGCATTTGCTATTAGTACAAGATTACCACTTTTTATTGGTTGAATTTCATTATTTCCGACTATTGATAACAGATTATGTGCCAAGATGAAATCAGAATTCTCCATATCTTCGCTAATCATTTCATCAATATATAATTCACCATTAGAATAGACACCCCTTGCATCAGGACCTCTATGATTTAAAATATTTAACATTTCAAATAGCTTTTTATTAACATTTTGTCCTTTAATTCCAATTATAGAACACATGAAAATTTTTCCTTAAGTTTTAGTAAAAAAAGTTATTGTATGGGGGTTAAATCGTATTTATATTACTACATAATTTAGTAACATAATCCAAACAGTCATCCACATAAAGTAATATGGTAAAACTCCATTGGTTATCCAGGAACCCAAACTTATTTCTTCTCTTCCGTATTTCTTTTCCGCATATTTTCCAAGAACATATACTATAACAAGTGAAATCAATACTCCAAGAATTTCATTCGTAACCGGCAATAATCCTTTTACCGTGAATAAGAATGATATTATACCTGCGATTATTCCACCTATGATATGTTCGTAAGACATGACATTTATTGCTTCCATTATATCAACCGTTATTTTTTCCCTTTGTTTATATTATTATAATGTTTCTTTAATATTATTAATAAAATTTTTTATTTTGCGTTTCGATTTTTGTAAATCTGTAATATTATTTTCATCATTTCTATTAGATTTCTCCAGTTGGTCATATAGCTGAGTATATTCTCTGGCCATCTGTTTTGTTGTTTTAAAGTTTATATCCGGAATTTGTGCAATTGCTTTTTCATAATCCTGTGGATTCTTGGATATGCTGATTATCTTATCATATGCCTTTTGCGGATCGTTTTCTATGAAGAATCCGCCACCATTTTCATGCACACGTTCTCCCAGAGCACCAATATCCAATGTCAATACTGGAATTCCACAGCCCCAACTTTCGGTAAGTGTATGACAGTATGTTTCAGGCCATATGGATAATAATCCTATGAAATGAGGTTTAATAGCATTTACTTCTTTACAGAATTCACTGCGTTTATAATAACCATGATGCACTCCTATATCCTCCAAATTAAATTTAGGATGAATATTACCCATGTAATGGAATTCAAGTTTGTTGTCCACATCACATTCCTTGATTTTCTTAATTAACCAACCACCCTTGTTAACGTTAATGTGTCCAGGGAATAATATCCTAATTGGTTCTTCATCCTTAAACTCGGGAATAATCACTTCTGATGGTGTTTGAATATCCCTTCCATGCTCAATAATCTTAAAGTCCCTGTCTTTTAGCTCAGGATAAAATTCATAATACAATTCACGTGCAGATTTACATGTGGTAACAAAAGCGTCACAATTATTGAACATCTTTCTCACATTATTTCTCCACGTTTGTATGAATGATTTGAGTATAGGAGCATTTAAACCACCTGTTATATCACATTGTCCCATATTAGAATTTACGTCGGTACAATAACCACCACAATACTCTTCATGATCATCTATTAGATTATGTGAAGGACATATGTAATAGAAATCATGGAATGACAGTACAACAGGAATGCCTAATGTATGGGCAATGTATGGCATGTCAAATGAATGACGTATTAAGTGTCTAATATGCACCAAATCAATTTTCAACAATTGAAGAATGTTGAAATATATTCTTCTGAATTCCTTATTGAAGGGCTGTTTTATGGTGTATTCTGATTTAATATCCCATTTAGCTAATAATTTTAGATGTTGTAAAAATTCATTATCTGCATTATCGTCAGAGCTGCTTAAATTTGAAATCTTTGAGTATTTATATAATTTAATCTCGGTTTTACCTGCAGTTAACAGGTATGGTTCGATGTCTTCCGATAAATTAGCCATCAGTTCAATACTTGTGTGTAATGTACCGCCGTTTCCTTCATGAATAAGATACAGTACCCTTTTTACATTGAATTGACTATTTTCATCATCCAATGCTCGGCTAATGTTTTCCCTGATAATGTTTAAATCCACTGAATTAGTTATATCCAAGAGTTTTAAACGATAATCCGGAAACTTCTCATCCAATATTTTCCTATTTTCTTCAAATAAAACTTCTTTTTGGGATGAAAAGGAAACGTTGTGTTTATGATAGATGTATGTTGAAGTATCCAAGACGTGTAACCAATCCTTTTCCAAGAGTCTCATACAAAAATCATTTTCTTCACAATATCCCATACCATATATTTGATCGAAAAATCCTACATCATATATTGCTTCACGACGAATATACATACAGAATCCATTTCCCGTAGAAGAGTATATCTTATCTTTTTTAGGCATTTTTTCGACTATATTGCTTGTTCCCAGAATACCTATGTTTTCATTGATTTGGTTGTCCTCATCTTTTACGGGTACTGAAAATGCACCTGCATTGTTTGACAAAGGAGTTACCGTGGCAATATTATCCTTTGAATATGCTGTTGTTTTCAATTTCTGCAACCATTTCGGGGTAACTTCCGTATCACTATTCAATATTACAACATCATGTGCCGTCTTTTCAAATCCTAAATTAATATTTTTTACAAATCCCTGATTTGCTTGATTTGTGATAACACTTATATTATCCCGTTTTTCATATTCTGATAATAACTTAACCATCCTGTTATCAGTACTGCAGTCATCAATTAATAACAGTTCATATGGAATTGTAGTGTATTTTATTACGCTTTCTATACATGCCCTTGTTTCCTCATAGGCATTGAAGATTGGTATGATTATGGATGTTTTTTCTTCAAATGAATTTAGGATATTGTCCACGGTTTTATCATCATATTTTAGTTTTAGCAAATCATCGCCCGTGTGTAAGAGTCGTTGGAAGTACTGGTTTTTGAAATAGAATTCCTTGCTTTCATCGTATTCAAAATTATTTTTCCAGCAGACGTAATTAAAGCTTAACTGGTCACGTCTACTATAATTTTTTACCTCATTAAACCAGTCCTCCATTAGCTTAACAACTTCTGGATTGTTATGGCTACGGAATATTATGCCGCTTGCAATTAATCCATTATTATGAGGATACTTTTCTTTGGCATATCTTTCAATTTGTTTGTTGATTATTTCGGGATCGTCTTTTTCTAAGCGTATACATTCTCTTGCTTCATCATAAATATCATCACGTTTATCGTGTTTTATAACCATTAGCTTATGATTTTTTGTATATTTGTTGATGTATTCTTCCACATCCCCAATTATGTCAAAGTTAGCATCTATCCATAGTGAATAATCGTATTGCTTAAGATATTTATGAGGCAATATTTTATAGCTTCTTGCCTTTCTGACACGGTCCAAATCACTTTCTTCCATCATTTTAATTGTCCAAAAGTCAGACTTTAACTCAGGATTGTCTGTGAAGCATATGTAATCAAAGTCAGGATTTATTACCGATGGAGTTACCAGATTATCATAATTTCCCGTTAATGCCGTGTACACCACTAACTTATCCTTTTTAAAGTCATATTGTTTGGATTTTTGGGCAATTAAGTCTTCCAATGAATCTAATGGATGTAACTTGTTATCTATTGTGTCAATTAATTCATCGATATTTGTTGTTGCTTCATAGAGTGCATGAATTTCAAACTTGGATAACATTTTCACAAATAATGAAAAATCTTGATTGTTTGGATTATAGTAGTTGTATAAATATTTAATATACACTAAATCAATCTTTAAGTTTAACAACGTGTTTACGTATGCTTTAGTGAACTGATTTTTGTCCCATGTTGAATCAATTACCCATTTATTATATAATACAAATCGGCCATCGATCATTTCCCCTATTTTTATGTCTTTAGTGCCTAATGCCAATATGAAACAATCGTATTCCTCGGCAATTTTAAGGTAATCATCACCCAGCAATACCTTATTCTTACTTAAACTTGTTACATAAAGCACTCTTTCTGCTGTTTTATTCTCTTTAAATAGGAAATTTATTCTTCCTACAGAATCCTTTATTTTATTGGAATTTACGAATTCATCCCACTTATCATATAAATCAGGGTATCTTTCCGTTAATATTTTCTTGTTCTCGTTTTTGAGTTTATTGGAGGCATCTTCATTAAATGATGCGTGACGTCTGTGATAAACAAATACTGAATCGTTTCTAATGTTTAACCAGTCTTCTTTGAATGCTCTGAATGTGAAATCTGTTTCTTCACCATAACCTTGTCCAAAGCTTTCATCAAAATATCCTATTTCATCGATGAGTTCACGTTTGATGAATAAACAGAATCCGTTACCTGTTGGAGCTTCAATATTGCTGTTGAATGATAACTTGTCGATTTGATATGAACTTTTGTTTAAAAATTTGAAGTCTTTTTTGGCTCCCAATTCTGGAATTGAAATATCTGATGCATTTGAATATGGAGTTACTGTTCCTATATGGTTTGAAGAGTATGCTGAGTAAACTATGTGTGATAACCAATGTGGTGTTACGATAGTATCACTATTTAATAGTAGAACATCGTTTTCTGAGAGTTTCATTCCCATATTAACATTTTTAACAAACCCCTGGTTTTTCTCGTTTTTTATTATTTTTATGTTTGAAATTCCTTCTAATGAAGATAATAACTCTCCAATTCTTTTATCAGTACTGCAGTCGTCAATCAATATTAATTCATATGGAATGTTTGTATTTCTGAGAACACTTGTTATACAATCTTTTGTTTCCTCATATGCATTATAAATTGGAATGATTATTGAAACTTCCTTTTCTAATGCTTCCAGCATGGTTAGGGACGTGTTAATATTATATCTGTTGTCAAATTTTTTCAAATGCTTATTTAGGCTGACAAAACTGTCCCTGAGTTCGCGTTTTCCTCTTTTCAGGTAATGATATAATGGATTGATTCCTGCTTCCTCTACGTCAGGATACATTTCCTTGTATTTGTTTATTGAAAAGTTTAAACTAGGTTCCAAACCTTGTCTTGATCCTGTTGTTATAAAGTGCATTAATGGGTCGCTGGTTATGTAAAATGAATAACCTGCCTGTTTTAGGTAATGTTCTTCATCAAACAATCCGGAATCATCAATTACCTTATAAACATCCATTATTTCTTTAACATAATGAATTAATGGGTTTGTGTCTGTTTTTTCAATTTCCGGGTGTAATTCCACATATTTTCTAGTGTTAAACAGCCAGGATGGATTTATGTTCTCCTTATATCCTACACTAAGATAATGTTCCAGTGGATCTATTATACTTTCAGCATCATCTATTGAAGATAAATAGTATTCCTCGTCGAATAGTCCTTTTTCATAGACAAAGTTTCTGAATAGCTTATAATTTGATAAACTTAAATCATGATTTATCAATCTTCCAGAATTTAGAGCAAACAATACGTAATGAATTAATGGATTTTTATAGGTGTAATACACATCAGTATTGTTTTTCAAATAATTTTCCTGATCAAAGTATATTGATGGCTTTTTATTTTCCTTACAGCCTATTGTCAGGTAATGTGTAATTAAATCCATATCTATACTTGTTGAATACTGTTTTTGATAATATTCCTCATCGAATAAACCTGAAGTGTATGCTTTTTCTCTGAACTGTTTTAATTCGGATAGTGTGGAATAATATTTAACGTACTTGTTTTCTTCGAAACCGTATTGCCAGTAATGTACTAGTGGATTAAATTCCTTTTCAAGTATAATTTTATTGTTTTTAAGGTACTGGTTTGTACTAAATAATAATGATGGGTCATATCCCTTATCTGAACCTTCATATAAGTAATGATGGAGCGGATGTGTTATTTTTGAAGGTTTTTCACATTGATTTAGATAAAATTCATCATCAAACAATCCTTCCTCATAAACCATGTTTTCAAAGTCTTCAAATTCTTGTAACCTTAAACCGTAACTTATGATTCTGTTTTGGTCTACTCCGTATTGTACATAGTGTAATAATGGGTTGATTCCTGCCTCTTCTACATCCTGATTATACTTGTAATATTCCTGGTTAGAAAACTTCATTGAAGGATCTTTTCCTTCCTTCCATCCATGGTATAGGTAATGGTCTAACGGATTGAATACTTTTGCAGTGCATTGGTCTAGATAGAATTCATCATCAAAAAGTCCGTTTTCTTTTATAAACTTTATTAAATCTTTATAGGCAGATAAATTTAAATTAAATTTAACCTTTCTTTTACTGTCCATGGATTTGGTTGCATAGAATATAAGTGGATTTAATCCTGATCTGGAAATGTCTATGCTGTTTTCTAAGAAACATGTCGTATCGAAATTTAATGAAGGATTTAATCCCCTTTTATATCCTACAGTCAGATAATGGGGCAATGTTTGTTTTCTTGAAATATCCGGATTGAAGAAAAGATAATAGTCATCATCAAATAATTCTTCTTCATATACTTTGTTTTTAAAACTGGTATATTGTTTATAGTTTAAATCAAAATTAAATTTTCTTCTACTGTCAAGTCCGTAACGGATAAAGTGGAAGAGTGGATTTATGTCCGCTTTTGCAACATCCCCATTATATTCTAAATACTTTCTTGTATCAAATAAATAGGATGGATTATATGATTCTTTCCAACCCCTATAATAGTAATGGGAAAATGGAGTTACATCTATTTCGGGATAGTGACTTAGGTAATATTCGTCATCAAACAATCCTTCTTCAAGAGCAACCTTTTTAAAATTCTTATATACGCCATATTTCAATTCTTCGTTTATCTTGGTATTTGGAGCAAATCCTCGATTATAATAATGAAGTAATGGATTGATATCCTCTTTAATACTGTTATGTTGAATGTAATATTCTTGATTGAAAATTAATGAGGGATTAATTCCTTCCTTCCAACCCTTTATTAAATAATGACCTAGAGCATCGGAAGAATCTATGTCAAAACATTGTTGTAAATAGTATTTATCGTCAAATAAATCATAATCATAGATTTCCTGCCTGAATTTCTTAAATTGCTTGAATGATAAGTCGAAATTAAATTTTCTATTGCTGTCGAGTCCATAACGAACAAAATGAAGCAAAGGATTAATATCTGATTCTTTTACATCGTTGTTGTATTCCAAATACCTTTTATTGTTGAATATATAAGAAGGATTTTTTCCCTCATTATAACCTGTAGTCATATAATGGTCTAATGGATTTTCAATATCCTCATCTTCAAACTGATTACGGTAATAGTCGTCATCAAACAAAGATTCCTCATAAACAGTACTGACAAAACCCTTATAATCATCCAAACTCAAATCAAACTTAACCTTCCTACCACTACCCAATGCATACATGACATAATGAAGCAAAGGATTCAAACCGGCATCAGCAACATCCACATTATTCCTCAAATAACAACAAGTATCAAAATTATCCGAAGGGTTATAACCTTCTTTTGCACCTACCTCAAAATAGTGGTCTAATGGAAACTCAATATCCTCATCTTTAAACTGATTACGGTAATATTCGTCATCGAACAAAGATTCCTCGTAAACTGTACTGACAAAACCCTTATAATCATCCAAACTCAAATCAAACTTAACCTTCCTACCACTACCCATAGCATACATGACATAATGAAGCAAAGGATTCAAACCGGCATCAGCAACATCCACATTATTCCTCAAATAGCAACAGGTATCAAAGAAAACTGAAGGATTGTAACCTTTTTTATATCCTATGTTCAAATAATGTTCTAAAGGATCTTCAACTTCTTCGTCAACTTGTTTTAGATAATATTCTTCATCAAAAAGATTACTTTCCAAGAATTTTTTTCTTTGTTCATTAGTTAATGTGATATGATTTTCAACCATTTCTTATAGTCTCCCATTAGATAGTAGTAAAATTTAAGGTTAATAATTTGGATGTTATAAATTATTCATTAATACTTTATATTTAATAGTAATTATTTTTATCCTTTAAAAACATAATTTTTTAATTAGTATTAGTGACATAGTATATATAAAAGAAAAATGGGGTGTAATTATTAAATCAATGTCCAATGTAGATATTTACAGAATTGTTAAAGAATTAAATGAAGAGATTATCGATGCAAGAATTGATAAATCATACCAACCAAGTTATGACACTATTCGTATTAAATTAAGAAAGGCTGGTGAAGGACGTAAAGATTTAGTAATACAGGCCGGTGTACGCATGCACTTGACCGATTATCCTCAGCCAAACCCTACCATTCCACCAAATTTTCCAATGCTTCTGAGAAAACATCTCAGTGGAGGTAGCATAACCAGCATTAAACAACACAATTTTGACAGAATTATTGAAATTACTATTCAAAAAAATACCGAGTATACTCTTGTTGTTGAGTTATTCAGTAAGGGAAACGTTATACTACTTGATGAAGATAAGAATATAATTTCACCACTAAAACACAGAAAATGGCAGGATCGTAAAATTACATCACATGAACAGTATAAATATCCTCCAGAAAAGGGAATTAACATCAACAATACCAATTGTGAAGAAATAGGCAATGTCTTAAAAACATCCACGGCCGATATTACACGTACCATTGCAACAAATGGTCTTGGAGGATTATATGCGGAGGAAGTTATTGGATACACCAGCATCGATAAGACAAAACCTGCAAAAGATTTAACCGAAGATGAAATAGTTGAAATTGACGAAGCAATAAACAATTTATTCAATCGCATAGAAAATGAACCTAATCCACAGATTATCCTGGAAAAAGATGATGAATCCAAAAATAAGGATTTGGTACCAATTAATCTGAACAATTACAAGGATTATAAAAATAAAACGTTTGAATCATTTAATAAGGCTGCCGATGATTTCTATAGTAAAAAAATTGTTAATGACATTAAAAGTGCCGAAGAAGATGCATGGACAAAACGTATTGGAAAGTTTGAAAAACGTTTGAAAATGCAGGAAGAAAGTCTTGAAGGTTTCTATAAAACAATTGATGAAACCCAACACAAAGGTGACACCATCTATGCCCATTACAATGAAATTCAAGAGATATTAAATGTGATCAACCAGGCAAGACAAAAATATTCATGGAAGGAAATTTCATCAATCATCAAGAAATCAAAGAAAGAAAATAAGGTTCCTGAGTTACAGATGATTGAATCTATCGATAAATTGGGAGTAATCAACCTTAAACTTGATGATGTTATCGTACAAATAGACAGTAACATAGGCATACCGGAAAGTACTGAAAAATATTATAATAAGGGTAAGAAAGCTAAACGTAAAATTAATGGTGTAAAGGAAGCTATTGAAAATACCAAAGAGGAAATTGCCCGATTAAAAAATAAGAAGGAACTTGCCATAGAGGAATTGAAAGAAAAACAAAAGCCAAAAGTTAAACGTGAACTTAAATGGTATGAAAAAATCAGATGGTTCATTAGTCGTGACGGATACATGGTTATTGGTGGTAGAGACGCTAACAGTAACGATATGGTAGTTAAGAAGTATTCTAAAAATAATGACATATACTTCCACTGTGATATTCATGGGGCTCCATCCACCATAGTACAAAACATTGATGATAACGAAATTCCTGAAAGCACATTATATGATGCCGCATGCTTTGCAAGCAGTTATAGTAGTGCATGGAGTGAAGGTTTTAGCAGTTATGATTCCTACTGGGTGACTTTAGACCAGGTATCCAAAACTCCTGAAAGCGGAGAATACCTTAAAAAAGGATCTTTTGTTATTCGTGGAAGAAAAAATTTTATTCGTAACGTCCCATTACTAATTGCTGTTGGAATCGTTGATTATGATAATGATAAAAGAATAATGGCCGGTCCTGTCCAATGTTTAGAAAAAATGAGCGATAATTATGTTATTGTTAAGCCGGGTTTCACAAAAAAAGAACGTATTTCAAAGGAAATATTGAATATTATTGATAAAGAGAAATTATTTAATATTGACGATATTGTACGTAATTTACCAAGTGGTAAATGTGATTTACTGGATATAAGAGAATATAATCAAAAATATGGAAAGATTAGATAAGAAAAACCGTTAACAAAAAATTTTTCTTTATTTAAAATAGGATATAATGTTGTTAAATCTTTCCTTTAATTAATCTTTTATTGTAATTAATATATAAATATTATTTTTATTTAATCTTCTTCGTATTCTTCACCAGGAAGTAAGATTACAGTGACTGTTCCAATGCTTTCTTCCTCAACATATTTAGCAAACAGGTTTGAATCCTGTTCTATTGCTTCAAATGTATTATAATGCATTGGTATAACTATTCTTGATTGTAGCCAGGAGGCTGCTACTGCTGCATCTTCAATACCCATAGTAAATTTGTCACCTATAGGTAAAAGAGCTATGTCCGGTTTATATATGTCTCCGATGACCATTTTCATGTCACCGAATAATCCTGTATCACCTGCATGGTATATTTTCTTTCCATTTTCCAAAGTTATTACAAATCCTGTTGCCACTCCACCTTCTTCCATGTTTTCTAAAAAGTCCATACCTGAAGAATGTCTTGCATCCGTCATTGTAACGTTTATTAAATCATTTACGGATACTGTTCCACCTATATTCATACCTATAGCATTCAATCCCTGTTTTTGTACAAATGTAGCTATTTCGTGTGTTGCAATAACTGTTGCTCCGGAATTGTTAGCAATCTCTAATGTGTCCCCAAAGTGGTCTACGTGGCCGTGTGTTACCAGTATTACATCAGGGTTTAACGTTTCTACCGGGGTAATACATGCCGGGTTTCCACTTATGAATGGATCTATTAATATTTTCATTCCTTCTTCTGTTGTAATTTGAAATGCAGAATGTCCTAGATATTCAATTTTCACTTTAATCACCTTGATTATTATTTTGTTATAATTATTAATTAATTTTTGGGCTCTATGCAAAATACTTTAACAATAATTGGTCTTCAAATGATTTTTTCCATAAAATACTCTTTAATTAGGATTATTCATTGAAATTTTTCATTTATCTGGCTTAATTTATTTATTTCATTGTCAAAGAATTCATCGTCATATTTTCTGTTCAGGTTGTCTGCTCTGAAATGATGTACAACCACTTTTGGTATTTTATTATAATCCCTATAAAGATCTCTTAAATAGAAATCATAATCGTTTGGACATGGATATGAAACATCATTAAATTTTATTGTTTTAAGTGGGAATACTACTTCTTTTTTGAACAATCCTAAATGATATGCATGATATCCGCTGTTTCCTCTTAGATTATTATCAATACCTGATACTATGTAGTTTTGTTCTTCCAGGCTTAGGTTAAATCTTTGATAATAATCGGCGAGGTATTCATTGATATCTTCGCCTTCCTTCATCTTTTCTATGAATATTTTTTGTTCTTCAATTACCCTTTCTGCAAATCCTCTTTCTGGAGTGTCCACAAAATCACTAGGGAAAATGTCCAGGCCTGCCAATAATTCTCCTTCCTCTGAATAGTATGCTACCTGTAAAAATGATATTCTTATTGCTTCAAGCCTATCGTTGACTGTTACTTCTACGTTGTTAAGATTATTTGAGATTAGTTCGTCCTTGATTACTTCGATAAACTTGTTATAATCTTTTCTCATCATACCAAGATCTATATCATCATCCCATGGAATATAACCTCCATGTCTTACAGCGCCCAGTAATGTACCATAATCTAGCCAGTATTTCAGGTCATATTTTTCAAGAACCTTCACGACAAAGTTTAATAGTTCCTGATTTAAACGTTGAAAGTTTCTTAACGGACCCTTTGATTTTAGATCATAATATAAAAATAATGTGGAGAACTGTTGATTATATGAATCCAATATTCTATCATAATTTCTTTTATTTTCTTCAATAATCTTTTTTAGTTCTTCATTTTCATTTTTAATAGAAAGAAGTTCATCCTTTAATTCTGATATGTCTGATGATATTTCTCCAATGTTTTCACTTATTTGGGGAATGTCTTTTTTCTCTTCCAGTAAGGAATTTACCTTTTGGGTTAAATTACTTATTTCTGTAGTTAATTGATTATTTTCATTTTCTTGATTTTTTTTATTGTTTCTGCCAAACATTTTCATAGCCCTTCATGAATTAATTAAGTAAATGCTTTATAAATCATCCCATATTGGGTTTCTGAAACCTAACTGTTCACATAATTCAGGTTCCCACTGATTTTTTCTAAACATCAAATCAAAATATTCCTCATCTTCCTGTAGTTTTGCCGTTGCCTTTTGCAATTTATGATATACTACCGAATCGGATACGTGAATGATTTTCTGCTGCATGATCTTTCTCACATATTCTGAGAATACTCTGTCGGATCTATAGTGTCGACCTGTCTGAGCATCCAATCCTAAGGAGTTATCCAATGTTTCTCTTTTTATGTATGTGCAGAAAAATGGGGCGAAACTCATTTCCAGCAGTTCTCCATCATGGCACATGTTCATATTTATGATATTCTGATGATGTATGGATGGATTCACGTCACATTCAAATATTGATGTGGCATATGGAACATGTATCTTCAACGTTTTTGTTCTTCCAGGCAATATCTGTTGAGGAACTGTAATTCCAATGTTTTCGTCACTGTATGCTACTTGCTGCAATGCTTCCAGTGAATATTCTGTTAGTATTGCATCATTATTTAATAGCAGTATGTCCGAGTTTTCATCGGATATGTTAATTCCCAAATTCACTGCATGGGTAAAACCGTAGTTTACATCATTTTGTATCAGTTTAATTTGTTTTTTATTTTCCAGTACCTTTAGGTAGTAACGAACTGCATCATTTGAATTATTGTCTACAATAATTATTTCCACGTTTTTGGGATAGTTTGTTATGATTGAATTTACGCATTCTTTCAAATCCTTTAAGGACTGGTAACTAGGAATAACTATGCTTACCTTCCTGGTTAATGGTGGATACTCCTTTGAATTGATTTTGTTTTTGTTTTGTATTAATTCAACATAATGTTCATTGAATGAATTTTTTTCATTGTTTAAGAGGTAGAAATTACTTATCCTATCAGAATCATTGAAATCATAATATTTTGAATGCAGGAAAGGTACGCTGTACATTTTGTTATTGTTGCTTATCCTTAATATTAAATCCCAATCCTCCAATCGTTCTAATGATTCATCAAACATGCCTATATCCTGTAATATGCTTCTTTTATGACAGAAACAGTTTAGGTCGATATAATTTCTGTTTCTTAACAATGATTTATTATAGGCTCCGAACCTAATCTTCTGTATTGAAGACGATTTGTCAGGATATATTAGTTGTCCCGAATATATTGCATCGGCATCGTTTAGTTTGTAAAATGAAGCCACAGATGCTTCCAGGTAATATTTGTCCCATTCATTATCGGAATCCAGATATGCTATGTATTCCCCATTAGCATGCTGTAATGCCACATTTCTTGATGCTGCCGGACCCATATTGGTTTTGTTAAATAATACCCTGATTTTTTCATGCTTCAAATGTTTTAAAAACTCTTTAGTGCTGTCCGTACTTGAATCATCAACTATGATTAGTTCAAAGTTTTGATACGTTTGGCTTAAAACCGAATCAATTGCCTCTTGAAGCAATTTTTTCCTATTGAATGTTGGCATGATAATTGAAACAAGAGGTTTTTCATCCAAATCCTGTATTAATGATCTTAGATACATGGATATGTTATCCATAAATGCAAAACAGCATTTTTCTTCTTCATTAAATGGAACGGATATTTCCGGATTTAGGTAGGAATCCGATAAGAATCCTGAAAAATCTTTGAATTTATTTTTTGTAATGTTTACGTTTGCATTCTTTTTATTAATCTTAAATTTAGCTGATGAATCTATGAATTCTGAGTAAATGTCCAATAAGACCAGCACATAGTTTAAGAATTCTTCTCGTGAAACATCATTTTTGTATAAATCTTTGATTAGATTATAATAATCTTCAACATTTTCATTTGATAAGATTGATAGTAAATTATCGTTTTCAAACAAATGAACCCCTATTTCTTCTTCTTGAATTTCAGACAATAATTTTTCATTCAATAGGAATATTGGTATTTTGAATTCCCTGTTTTTATCAAATAATTCAAATATTTCGTCAAACTCTTCAAATATTACAATATAGTCGAATTGAACTGATTGGATAGTGCCAACAATATTTTCAATTGATATTTCACCCATATTATGAACTTTATTTTTTAATTTTTGAGGGATTTTTCCTATCAAATATAAGTCCATATTATCCGTATCAACATCATAGAGCATATTTATCTTAGAATCATCCTCATAGTTACCTAATATCAGAATGTTAGGTTTGTTTAAATGCTTTTCAATATTTTCATGGGATAACTCGTTTAAATCGATAGGATAATCTACGGATATGCTGTTATCATAGTCTTCAAGGTATTTTTCGTATTTCTGTTTAATGTTGTTGAATAGGAGTATTTTGTTTACATTTTTCAATTCTGCATTAAAGTTTTCATTACCTTTAGCAAGTTCATTGCCTGATGCCTGCATTAATGATAGTGGATATTCATCTTTTATAGTGAATATTAATGGAATTTTTAAGGTTTCTGATACTTTGAATAAATCAAGACTATGATTTTTAAAGTCCCATACTTGAATTAAGTTAATGTTCAAGGAATATAGCGTGTTGAAATATATGTTTTTTAATTTTAAACTGTAATCTTCATCATCAGGGTCTAATGACCATTCATGTATTTTCTGGAAATCTTTCCATAGAATTACCTTATTTAAATCATAAGAAAGACAGAAAATATCAAATATGTTATTATCCTCTTTCAGCAAGAAATCCCTGATAAGATTCAGATTATCATAATCAACTACAAATAATATTCTGTTTGACAGGGTATTGTTTGAATAATTTTTTATCGATTCATTAATGTTGTCAACAATAGATTCAATCTCTTGGGATTCCAGATAATTGTTTACCCTTGAACTAAAAGCTTTGTTTAACTTGTAGTTTTTTAATAGTCTGGAGTTAAGTTCAAAAAATTCTTTGTTGTGATAGACATATGTGGAGTCATCCAGTATGTTGTTTAAGTTATGTGAAAGTTCAACTGATAAAGATTTTCCATCATTATCATAGTGTATGCTGTTTTTTTCTAATTTGAATAATGGTATTGTATCTTTTTTGATAAAAAGACAAAATCCGTCGGCAAAGAACATCCTGTTTTTTATTGAGAAATTTGATTTGTTGATTAGGAATGATAATCCTTCATTTGTTATGGATAAACCATTTCTTACTGAGAAATCATTTGGAATGATTGAATTAGATAATGGTGTTATCATGTCAATGTTATCTCCAGAATATGCCGTTACAATCATCTTTTTTATCCAGTTTGGCGTAACTTCAGTATAACTATTAAGTATTACGGCATCTGAAGAGACTTTTTGAAGGTTAATGTTGATAAAATCTATTAAATCATCATTTTCCCCGTTATCTATTCTGGTAATATTTTCCCCATTTAAATCTATGTTTAAATTTTTATAGTTCAACAGCTTAATTTCATAGTTTACGGCCGTGTATTTTTCTATATTTTCTAAACAGGTCATTAATGAGTCTGAATCATGAACTACTATTAGAATAGAAACTGTATCCTCTAATTTTTTTGATATTATTTCAATGTTTTCGTTGGATATTTTTAGGTTTAGAAATCCGAATATGCTTGTTTTTGATATTTCTTCCTGATTTAGGATATAATGAGTTAACGGATTCCAATCGTGATCTGTTGATGTTTCCTCTTTTAAGTAATGTGTCCTATAATAGTTTTGATTAAAATTTGAATTTGGATTTCTGGTATTTTCTCTGTAACCATATTTTATCCAGTGTTCCAGAGCATCCATTCCTGCTTTCTGAACATCCTGGTGTCTTTCATGATAATATTCCTTATCAAATAGCTGAGAATTAACTATTATTTCATAGTTTTTTTCATAGTTTTTAGGGGAAACATAATTCTTATCAAGTAAGTCTTTTTCTTTTATTGAAGGTTTCATGGTATTGTCTTTGCCTTCTGGAAAAACCTTATTCTTTAACCTAGATAAAAATTTCCGTGTATTGTTGGACATAAAATTATCACCAAACTTTAATCAAATTTATATTTCTTTCATTGTTATAGTATAATTATCTTAAAGATAATTAAAAAATATT
>JAZUCJ010000059.1:0-49661 GCA_045639105.1 Methanosphaera sp. | reverse complement strand
ATTATTAATTATTATATTTGTTATAAGTTAATAATTAATTTATATAATAAGTTTGTTAAAAAGAGATAAAATAGTAATAAAATACAAAGTCAATAAAAAAAATTAAAGGTTTAGTAACCTACATAAGTAGTAAATCTTAATGCAATACAAATTAATGCTATAATAATTGCACCAATAACAACTTGGTTTGGAGAAAGTTTGATTCCTGCTGTTTCATCATCGAAGTATCTTACAATACCTGCTCCACTTGCAGGTAATGTTTTTTTGCTTTTACGTGCCAATAGTTACCCTCCTATTTATTCTTTCTCTTAAATATTCTCAATATAATATATTATTATCTTTGTTGTTTATAATATTAAAAGTTGTGTTAACTTATTTTTTTTCATGATCTTTTACCATTTTTATTGCACAGAAATCTCCACACATACTGCACATTTCTTCATCGGAGGCTTCAGCACTTTCATAATACTCTTTTGCAGTTTCACCGTCGATTGCTAATTCAAACTGTCTGTTCCAATCAAATTTTTCTCTGGCAATAGCCATTTCTTTCTCTTTTTTCATGGTGCTTGGGATTTGTTTTGCAATATCTGCAACTTCGGCAGCAATTTTTGAAGCAATAACTCCCTGTTTAACATGTTCTACTGATGGTATGCATAAATGTTCTGCAGGTGTCACATAACATAGAAAATCGGCTCCACTTGCTCCGGCAATACTTCCACCTATTGCTGCGGTTATATGATCATAACCGGGTGCTCTGTCCGTAACTATAGGGCCCAGTACATAAAATGGAGCTTCATCACAGATTGTCTTCTGTATTTGCATATTTGCCTTTACTTCCGTAATAGGTACATGGCCGGGTCCTTCAACCATTACCTGCACTCCTGCTTCCTTGGATCTTTTTACCAGTCTTCCTAAGGTTGTCAGTTCACTGATTTGTGCTATGTCTGTAGCATCATGGATGCAGCCAGGTCTAAGACCATCTCCTAATGATAATGTTACATCGTATTCTTTACAAATTTCTAATAAGTAATCAAAGTCCTTATGTAGTGGGTTTTCTTTTTCATTGTGCATAATCCAAGCTGCAGTTAATGCACCACCTCTGCTGACGATTCCCATTATTCTTTCTGAATCTTTGACGGACTGTATTGAGTCTTTGGTTATACCACAATGTACGGTTATGAAGTCAACGCCTTCTTTTGCCTGTTGGGTAATTACTTTAAATATGGCATCTTCATCCATGTCTACAACGGCTTTACCGGAATCCCTTGTTTCTACTCCTGCCTGGTATATTGGCACGGTTCCCAGAGGGATATTTGTTTTTTCTCTAATGGCCTTTCTTATTTCATGTAATTTTGAACCGGTACTTAGGTCCATTACTGCATCGGCACCATATTTAACTAGAACGTCTACCTTTTCTAATTCTATGTTAATGTCTTCCATTTCTGTTGAAGAACCTATATTTGCATTAATTTTTGTATGTAAACCTTTTCCAATACCTGTTGGTAGTGTGTCGTGTGTATTGTTCTTAGGTATAACTACTTTTCCAGAAGCAATGTATTTTCTTAGTTTTTCTACATCTATTTCTTCTATTCGTGCTACATATTCCATTTCTGGCGTTATGTTACCTTTTTTTGCTTCTATTAATTGAGTCATAATTCAAACCTTCTCCCCATCTTTAAAGTTTTATTACTTTTATTTATGCTATTTCTTTTAAATAAATGCTTTTTTGTTATATTTAATTTATTTGACCATAAAGTATATATATTATCATCTATATAAATAGTAATGTGCCACGCCGGGGTGGCTCAGCTGGTTAGAGCGCACGGCTCATAGGGTATTAAGCATTGCTCTGACTTTTTCCTGGGATACCGTGAGGTCGCGGGTTCGAATCCCGCCCCCGGCACTTATACTATTAATTAGTATGAGTTATAATAAAACTAATTGATTTTTTCAGTTAGTATTATTAATGTTTTTTTTTAAAGTATTTTTTCAATGTTGTTTTTTGAATTTTTTTTTATCCTAACAAATATAACAATTGTTATATATAAACTAATAATAAACTTAGTATAAACTTTAAATTAATATAAAACCTTGGATGAAAAATATGTTAGACTTATACAATAATATGATTTCTAGGCAAAAAGAAATTTTCACAGAAGAAGAACAAGAACTTTTACGAACAACTCCCATAGTAATTATAGGCTGTGGAGGATTAGGCGGAACAATTATCGAACAATTTGTTCGGGCAGGTTTTGAACAGTTGACCATAATAGATCAAGACGTATTTGACGAAACAAATCTAAACAGACAAATAAGAAGTAATCTGGATACAATAAACAAATCAAAAGTTGAAATAACTAAAAAGGCAATGGAAAAAATCAATCCTAATGTCAACATAAAGGCATATGATTTAACGATTACTCCCGATAACATATCTGAAGTTTTAAAGAATAATAAAATATTGATAGATGCTGTTGATAATGTTTATACCAGAGTAATGATTTCAAGAGAAGCAAAAAAACAGGCAATGGTCTTTGTTCATAGTGCTGTTGAGAAAACATCGGGACAATTATCCGTATTTGAACCAAACTCTGTCAGTTATGAAGAACTATTTAAACTAAAGTCAGTTAATAAAGCATTGGATGATGAAGTAAAAAATTATTTACTAAGTATAAGTGCTAAAAAACCTCAGGTTCTAGGTATTACACCTTCAATATTTGCAGCATTACAGGTTAATGAAACAATTAAATATATTTTAGGTAAAGATGGAGTTGTTTTAGCACCTACAGTTTTAATGTGGGATTTGTTTAATATTTCATCATTCAGATTAATTGATTTTTAATCCTACTCCTTTTTTTTAGGATTTTAATTAGTTTTTAATTATTTTTGAAAAATTGTATATATTAGTTAAAAAATAGATAGAATTAGGAAAGATGCTTCCGATAATTACCTAAAAACAGATAAATATATAAATACAAATTACTATTATTGAACAATAGTAATAATAAAAAATAAGGTTAAGGTGGGTTTATGTCAGAACATGATGACAAAATAGACAATATAATTAAACAAATAGACGAATATGGTGCTAAATTTTTAAGACTACAATTTTCAGATATACATGGCATACCAAAAAGTATGGCCGTATCATTAAAAAAACCAGACGATGCAGAAGACATAATTAATGACGGATTACTCTTCGATGGTTCATCAGTAGCCGGTTTTGTAGATATAAATAACAGTGATTTAGCATTAAAACCGGATATATCTACGTTTTCAACATTACCATGGAGACCAGAAGACAAAGGTACATGTAGATTTATATGTGACATATATCATACGGATGGAACCTATTTTGAAGGAGATCCAAGAGGAGTTCTAAAAAAATCATTAAAAAAAGCAGAAGAAAGAGGTTACCAATATAACATGGGACCTGAACCAGAATTTTTCATTATAGAAGAAGACGAAAACGGAAACTTTAAACCAGCCGACAGTGCATTTTACTTCGATGTAGAACCATTAGACCAAGGAACAGACATCAGAAGAGAAATAGTTTTAGGTCTTGAAAAACTTGATTTTAACATTGAACTCAGTCATCATGAAGCAGCACCAGGACAACACGAAATAGATTTCAGATTCGATGATGCATTAAAAACAGCCGATGCAGTAATAACATTCAAACAAGCAATTAAAGCATTGGTAGATAACCTAGGATATAACGTAACATTCATGCCAAAACCATTTTTCGGAGTCAACGGTAGTGGAATGCACTGTAATCAAAGTTTATTCAAAGATGGAAAAAACATCTTTTACGACCCTGATACTGAAACACAACTATCACAAGAAGCATTATACTTCATAGGCGGATTATTAAAACATGCAAAAGCATTATCAGCAATCCTATCACCAACGGTAAATTCATACAAACGTTTAGTGCCGGGATATGAAGCACCATGTTATATTGCATACGGACTAAAAAATAGGTCAACATACTTAAGAATTCCAGCTTCCAGAGGAATAGGAACCAGAATAGAATGCAGATCTCCGGATCCATCATGTAATCCATACTTAACATTTGCTGTACTACTTGAAGCAGGACTTGATGGTATGGACAATAAAATTGATCCGGGAGAACCAACAGAATTCAACGCATTTGCATACACTCCTGAAGAACTATTAGAAAAAGGTATTGAAACATTACCAACAAGTTTATGGGAAGCATATCACTCCCTGGAAAAAGATGAAGTGGTTATAAATGCATTAGGAGATTATGTATACAACCAATTCTACAACATTAAACGTCAAGAATGGGATGATTACAGAATTCAAGTATTCGATTATGAACGTGACAGATACTTGAATGTATAATTATTCACTCTTTTTTTAACCTTTTTTAAAGCATATAATACAACAACCTCTTCACGTATGATTACTGGAGGATAATTAAATTTAATTAATTTATTGGGGTTTGATACAATTACCGTTCAACAAGAAACCGATATGAAGATGATGGAAATATTACGTATTCTTTCTAACAAAAATGAAACTTTAGGTGCAAAAGTAATATCAGAAGAATTGACTAAGAGAGGTTATTCTCTTGGAGAAAGAGCAGTCAGATACCACATGCACATATTGGACGAGAAAGGTTTCACAGAAAAAATAGGATATAAAGGTAGACAGATAACCGATAAAGGAATCGAAGAACTCAAAAAAGGTCTGATATATGATCAGGTGGATTTCACATATTCCAGGTTTCAGGAAAAAATGTATAACGTGTCCCTGGATTACAACACAGCTCAGGGATCGGTTATCGTAAATTTGTCCTCTATCAATGAAGTGGATTCTGAAGAAATAATCAATGAATTTTTTAAGGAAGGATTATCCGTTAGCCAAAGATATAACTTCTATGAAAAAAACAATGTCAAATACATTGAAACAGTATGTGGAACAACATTTGACGGAATTTTCCAAAGAAATGGAATAATATCACAGCCACTATACGGTGGATTACTGAAAGTAGAAGATTATACTCCAATAAACTTTATTGAACAAATAGCATACGAAAAAACTTCAATAACTCCTTTAGAAGCATTCACAAGCCATGACAGCACATCAGTATTAAACGTTGCCAATGAAGGAACTGGTGTTATACCTGCAAACTTTAGAATAATACCATCTTCAAAAAGAGAAGAAGCATTAAAAATAATAAACAACCTCTCAAAAATTGGCATCACCGGCGTAATACACGTGGGTGAATCAGGAAAATCCGTTTTAGGAATTCCCGTTCCCGAAGATATGGTTGGAATAGTCATTATAGGTGGTGTTGCCCCATTATGTGCTGCTCAAGAAAGCGGATATGACTTAAACATCAAGTTAGCCGACAATTTTGCAGAATACAGTAAAATGAAATCAGCCACTGCTTATAAAAGCAGTCCATTAAAATCATGCACAAAAAAACCAAAGAATAACGTTTACTTTATTCTAAACAGGATATATAACTTAATTTCTAACGTGGATTTTGATATAGAAACAAATTCGGGTAATGTAATTTCAAACATATCTTATGTTGATAAAAATGAAGTTGACGATGCACTTGACGTTTTAAATGTTTTATTCAATAAGAAACCGGAATACTGTGTGGGAAATAGGTATGCATTGTTTGAAGAGGATAACGATAAGGTTGGTATAGCTACGATATGTAGTTTAACAATTGATGGAATTCTAACAAAATACGGTATTAACAGCGTTCCAAGTTATAGTGGACTTTTAGATATTTATGGTGAAAACCGACGATTCATAGAACTGGTTTCATATAAGGGTTCTTCAGTTGATCCTCATGAAATTTTCATAAACAAGAACATGCACAATGTTATGGGTTCCTTGGATAATTCCGGAAAAATACTGGCAAGCGTTCATACTATACCTTACGTATCACGGGATGCAACAAGGGATATTTTATCTTCATTAAATGATTCAGGTTTTGAAGTCCTTGGTGTTGGTCAAACTAATGAGTATATGTATAATGCAAAAATAGAAAAATACCATTTCGGTTATGTTGTATCCGGTGGATTAAATGCAATTGCAGCAATGAAAGAAAATGGCATAGATGTTGAAGTCAAATCAATTGAAAAAATTGTTGATTATGATAAGTTCAACGAATTATGACTTATTTTTCATATTTGTCATAGTATTTTCTTTTTAATTAACTTCACCCTCCTTTTTCATCTTATTTTATCATCAATTTCGATAGTTTCATTTTTATTTCATACTTTTATCCCATTTTTTATTATAAATTCCTTTTCGACATGTATTTTTAAGCATTCCTAAAAATCAATTACTTTAAATATTCTTTAATATAAAATACAGTATAATTAATGTATATATTATTATCTAATGCTGAATTATCCCCATTTAACTAGTTTATAGTTGGGAGATAGTTTTTTTAGAGGAAAATGTTTTGATAAAATCATAAAATAGTGATAGTATGGCTGTGATTATCGATACAAATAAATGTAATGGTATAAGCATATGTTCTGACGGCGGATTGTGTATTGAACTTTGTGCATTAAATGCACTGAAAGAAATGGCGGACATGCCTCAAGTTATTGACGAAGACTGTACTGAATGTGGACTATGTGTAATAAACTGTCCTAATGAAGCAATATTCAAACAATAATGGGGTGTATTATAATATGGCGGTCATGGTTTATTCTGATAAGTGTAAAGGCTTTAGTTCATGTCCACTTGGAGGAATCTGTATCAAGGTATGTGCAATGGATGCAATAGAAATCAAAGATGACTTTCCATCAATCAACGAAAATGCATGTACTCCCTGTGGACTTTGTGTTGTAAACTGTCCTTTTGAAGCATTATCAAAATAACTAATCATCATCTTATTTTTTTTCATCTTAGCAACTATTTTTTTAAACAATCAGAATCTCTTTTTTAAAATAATCTCAACAAAAACAGGAAAAAAAATTGTAAATGGGGAGGTTAAGTAATAGATTAAACTTAGGTTATGATAACGTCTAATCTGTCTTCTTTTATAGCGTTTTTAATTTCTCTGGAAATTCTTCTACCCATACTCATTACTTCACCAAATTGGATGTAAGAATATGCTGATCCGTTCATGAAAGTGTTTGTTCCACCATCGATACGAGCACTCATTTCAAAGATAACAATTTCTCTGTCATCATTTACAAGACATTGTAAACAGAATGGTCCATTCATACCTGGTTTAACTAATTCTTTTGCGGTTTCGACAAGTCTGTCTCCATTTTCAAATACTTGTGGTAATAAAGATTCTCTTATAACTACTGGATGATTTCCACTTACAACATAAGAAGGACTTAAATTTGCTTCTATCTGTTCTTGTGCAGGAATTCTTACAATACCATCAATGTTTGTTTCATATCTGCTGTCCATACCCAATACTTCAACTTCATCTTTAAGAGCAGAATAGAAGTAGTGTATACAGTAATTAGTTCCACATACATATTCTTCGATGTGTGCATCTGCCACATCAGCATCTGTAATCCATCCTCTTGATTTCATTTCATCAATTTTTTCTTGGAATTCTTCGTAACTGGAACAGATGAAGTAACCTTGACCTCCTCTTGCACCAGGAAATTTGACCATAACTGCCTTATCAATATCTTCAGGGTTTTCATATTTGTTAGGCATTCTGATTCCTGATTCAGTAATCATTTTTCTTTCTTTATCTCTTTCAGCTTCCCATCTTAAAA
The DNA here is from genome assembly GCA_045639105.1 of Methanosphaera sp. GTDB lineage: Archaea > Methanobacteriota > Methanobacteria > Methanobacteriales > Methanobacteriaceae > Methanosphaera. Next base: position 41,916 of record JAZUCJ010000059.1, on the reverse strand, counting down.
TGTCACGATTTCCAAACATTGGTACATTAAATTTGTCTTCAACATTACTTAATCCGGCATATGCTACAAATGAACCGTGAGGTACAACAATTGCGTTCATTGCTTTTAATTGTTCCTGTACTTCTTCGTTAACAATATCTTTGTATTCATCAACAAAAATAAATTCATCAGCTACTCCAAAACGTTCATATGGAACTTCTTTTCCTTTTTCACAAACTACTGCTGTTCTAAATCCTTCTTGTTTAGCTCCTCTTAAAATATGTAAAGCTGTATGACTACCTAATGTTGCGATAGTAATATTTTCTTTATCATATGTTTCTAGAATTGCCATAATATCTTCTTTTTTAACATTTCCCATTTTTTCATCATCCTAAAATAATCTGTAATGAAAATTTATTATAATTATATTTTTGTATATTCTTATTAAAATACTCGATGATTAATTATTTTTTTAAAAAAAATTTCATTTTGAAAAACTACTTAGAACTTAAAATACATATAATATATTATTAATAAATTTCAATTTGAGAAATAAGTACATATTATTACACAAAAAGGAGAATATCATGTTAAAAGTTAATCAAAACTATTGTTTAGGTTGTGGTACTTGTATAATAGTTTGTCCTGTTAATCAGAAGATATGTCCCGAAGTAATAGGGGGCAATGGACCAAACACTACCGAAGTAATAATGTTAGTTGAAAACGGGGTGATTAAATTATTCCATCCTGAAAAATGTCAATCATGCATGACTTGCACAAACACTTGTCCGACAAAGGCTATTTACCATGGAGATTAATTATGAAAGTAATGATAAACACCGGAACAAGCATTATTCAGGCATTTTATGAAAAAAAGGGTTCTACACTGAAGGACGAATACAGGCAATCTACAGCCGTAGCATTTATGGACAGTAGGGATATGGAAAAATTATCCTTAAAGCCCAGAGATAAAATCAAAGTAAAATCACAATGGGGTGAAGTAGTAATATATGTGGATAAATCACATGATGCTCCACACGAAGGAATGATATTTATACCAAGAGGACCATGGGCAAACGTGGTGATAAGTCCTGAAACGTATTGTTGTAACGTACCAACATATAAGGGAATTCCTGCAGAAATATCAAAAACTGATGAAGAAGTGTTACTGGTATCACAGTTAATGAACAGCGTATACAACAAATATCATCTGGATAACTCCAAGTTAAAGGATAAACCCGTTTATAAAAAGAGGACGATAATATGATTGAAAAACCTATCACAGATTATGATGAAATAGTAAAAAATTGTTCATGTTCCTATTGCGGAAACAATTGTGATGATATAACCTACTTGTTAAAAAATAAGAAAATTGTGGGCGTAAGACACGCATGTAGGATAGGGGCCAGTAAAATCATCAACGACCAAGATCAAAGATTACTTAATCCCATGATAAGAAACGATGAGGGAATACTTGAAGAAACAACATGGGACATAGCACTTGATAAAACAGCTCGGCTACTGTTTGAAAGCGACAGACCAATCATGTATGGTTGGGGTGAAACTTCGGTAGAAGCCATTAAAAAGGGAGTTAAGGTTGCAGAAGTGACCGGAGCAGTAATGGATAACCAGTCAACAATTTGTCACGGATCATCAATACAGGCTTTTCAAAATGTTGGACATCCTGTAATGACATTGGGAGAAGTAAAAAACAGGGCCGACGTAATAGTTTATGTCGGAACAAATCCCATGGATGACCATCCACGACACTTGTCCAGGTACACCACATTTCCTGAAGGATTTTTTAGAAGAAACGGCCGTAAAGACAGGACAATCATAACAATTGACCCAAAATATACTAACACGGCTAAAGTTTCGGATGAATGGATACAATTTAATATGAATGAAGACTACTTGCTCTTCAATGCTTTGAGAATGCTTTTAAACGGTGAAGTGCTAGATAAGGACGAAATTGCAGGAGTACCCCTTTCTCAACTTGAAAACTTGATTGAAATTATGAAAAATGCCGAATACGGCGCATTATTCTTCGGATTAGGAGTATCTCAAACATTAGGGAAACAAAAAAACGTGGACGTGTTAATTCAACTGGTTGAAGACCTGAATAAATATTCTAAATGGTCAATGTTACCTATGAGAGGATTTTTTAACGTAAGCGGATTTAACATAGCATTGACTTCCGAAACAGGTTACCCATACGGTGTTGACTTTTCAAGAGGATATCCGAGATTCATGGTCGGCGAAACCACAACCATTGACCTTTTAAACAGAAGAGAACCCGATTTCTTCATGGCAATCTCAGCCGATCCGGGAGTTCAATTTCCAGGATACAGCATACAACATCTGGTTAACATTCCAACAATACAGGTTGATACACATTGGGGTCCAATAACGGAACTGGCAGACATAGTTTTACCAAGTACAAGGGTAGGCGTGGAAACAGAGGGCACAGCCTATCGTATGGATTCAATTCCATTATTTATGAAAAAAGTAATAGACAAACCAGAAAACTGTCATTCTGATGAATGGATTTTAACAAAATTATACGAAAAAATCGAATTATTAAGACAAAGGGAGGATAAATAATGGAATACGTTCTAAAAAACGGGATAGTTTTTGATCCTAAAAATAATATAGACGGAGAACAAATGGACATTTTCATTAAAGACAATAAAATTGTGGACAAAATATCCTCCAAATCAAAAGTATTGGATGTAACAGGTAAACTGGTCATGCCGGGCGGTGTGGATTTACATTCTCATATTGCAGGACCAAAATTATCGATTGGCCGTCTTTACAGGCCGGAAGATATAAGAAAAGGAATAAAACCCCCTTCTAAAAATGATATTTCAGGATTTGAAGCAGGTTTTTCATTACCCACATGTCCAACAATAGGCTATCGTTACACAAAAATGGGTTATACCACAGTCACAGAGGCAGCAGTCCCACCACTTGAAGCAAAACATGCTCATGAAGAAATAAACAGCATTCCGAATCTTGATATTCCTACGTTAACATTATTTGGAAATAACTGGTTCATGTTAAAATATGTTAAAGAAAATCGTATCGACGATTTAACAGTCTTCATATCAAAATGGTTAAAATTAGCAAAAGGTTATGGAATAAAGATTGTAAATCCCTGCGGAAGTGAAGCATGGGGTTGGGGAAAAAATGTGGATGGCCTGGATGACCCCGAACCACACTGGGGAGTAACGGGAAGAGAAGTGATAAGGGCATTAACACAAGTAAATGAAAGATTAGGTCTTCCCCACTCCGTACATGTTCATACAAATGATCTGGGACATCCCGGAAATTATGAGACAACATTAGAAACATTTGACTGCATAAAGGATATTAAAAAGAACCCTAATGTTGACAGAAATCAGATAATGCACTGTACACACGTACAATTCCATGCATATAAGGGCACGTCCTGGAGGGACGTCTCATCAGGAGCATCCGAATTAATTGATTACATTAACAAAAACAATCATTTAACCTGTGATATAGGTCAGATTACATTTGATGAAACAACTACGATGACCGCTGATGCTCCAATGGAATATGACCTGTTCAGGCTTACAGGACTTAAATGGGCCAATAAGGACATAGAAGTGGAAACAGCATCAGGTCTGATTCCTTCAATTTATTCCAGTCATGCACCAGTAAGTGTACTGCAATGGGCTGTTGGCCTAGAATTTTTCATGGGAGTTAAGAATCCATGGAAGATAGTTTTAACAACAGATTCACCTAATGGCGGTCCTTTCATAAGATATCCTAAAATAATTTCATGGTTAATGAGTCAGGAAAAATTACAATACATGCTCGATAATGAAGTTCATAACTGGGCAACAAAAAGAACTAACCTGGGAACATATGACAGGGAATATTCCTGGAATGAAATTGCAACGATAACAAGGGCAAGTCCTGCAAAAATTTTGGGATTAAACGACAGAGGACACTTGGGCATAGGAGCTAAAGCAGACATATCCGTATATGATATTGATGTAAATGATTTTGACTGTACTTTAAAATCAAATTCTGAAATTTTAGAAAATAAACTATTAAACAGTAAATACACCATTAAGGATGGTGAAATACTGGTTAAGGATGCAAACATTGTTAAACTAGTCAACAGTAATCATATCTGGTGTAACGTTTCAGGATTGGAAAATGAAGAGAAAGTCTTGGAAAAGAGGATAAGGCCAGAATTCAACAAGTATTATACTATAAAATATGAAAATTATGGCGTCAATGACCATTATATTAAGCCGGACACAATGATAAACGTAGATTATGAAGGGGATCAAATATGCGAATAATAAATCTAATCATGAAAAAGAAGTCTTCAATTGCATTGGAATTTGACAATGTTCTTCCGGAACTCTTATTTGACAAATCACAATCCGAAATTCAGGATGTCACGATTTACAGGGGAAATAAGGAGGAAGCATTATCCGAGTATTTTGATGTTGAAATAGCAGGTAACAGTGACCGTGCCGAAGATTGTACGATAATCATTGACGGAGACTTATCCAGGGTTAAACGCATTGGTTTTGCCATGACCTGTGGAAAAATAATAGCAAACTCCAGCGTCGATTTTCATGTTGGTGCATGCATGTCCGGTGGACAAATCATTGTAAGTGGTGATGCAGAAAGTTATGCCGGTCGTGAAATGACTGGTGGAACCCTTGAAATACTGGGAAATGTTAAGGAATTTTGTGGCTCATCATATGCCGGTGAATGGAGAGGAATGTCCGGAGGGCGGATAATAGTTCATGGAAATGCAGGAAAACATTTGGCCGATTACATGATTGGAGGTTCCATTCATATAATGGGCGATTGTGATATTTTGGCAGGAATTCATATGTCCGGAGGTTTAATACAAATTGATGGCAATGTTACCCAATGGTTGGGTGGACAAATGAAGAAAGGGGTAATAGTGTTAAATGGTAAAATGAATGAAGTATTGCCCGGTTTCATTTTCAAAGAATACGTCTGTCATCCATTAATCGGCAACAAATATCATGTGGGCCGATATAAACTCTACTCTGGAGATAAAACAGTTAGGGGAAGAGGTCAACTCTGGATTAAACAATAGGTAATATCTATGAAAAGAAATCATATTGTTCTTAAGGAAGCAGAACTGGAGGAGTATATTCTTAACAATTTTAGGGAAGATGCTTTTCTGGAAATATCTTATAACAGGGTGTTTATTCCGGGAAAGATATTGTTTGTTGATGAGGATGCCACCATAACATTACAACTCAAAGGTCAGCTATTGAATCAGAGAGTGGACATTAATATTAATGAAGTTAAAAAAGAGTTGGTTGAAATTATTTATACATATGGGGATGAATCATTAACTATTTCTGTTGTAGATTAGAAAAAAAGATTTTATTCAAGAACGGTGTGTCTTGATTTTAAATCTTCTTCAGTTTGTCCTAAATCATGCATCATTTGTGCAATAACTGAATCTAAAAATACCAGTGCACTTATTTCAAATATTGTTCCCATAGGTGATAATGTTTGGTGTTGACCACTGATTTGTCTGCTGATATAGTTTTGTTCATTATCGATTTTGGTCCTACCTTTTAACTGTACAATTAAATCTGATTCTTTTGCCAAAGTACTATCCGTGTAAGATGTTATTGCAATAATTTTGGCACCTATATCCTTTGCAATACCTGAAGTACTTACTATATAACTAGTTTCACCTGAACCTGAAATTGCAATTAAACAATCTTTATCAGTTATAGCTGGTGTAATAGTTTCTCCAACAATGTACACTTTTAATCCTAAGTGCATTAGTCTCATACCAAATGCTTTTGCAACTAATCCTGAACGTCCAAGACCCATTATAAATACATGTTCAACGTTCACGATTATTTCAATCATTTGATTAATTTCTTCCTGACTTACTGTTTGGGTAATTTTGGATACATTTTCAAGTATATCACTTACAGCATCATTATAAATCATGTTTTTACCTACAATTTTATTATAATTCTTCAATTTTTTATGAATCGATTATTTTTTTTTCAATTCATCATCATTTAATGTTTATGTAAAAATTTATATTTACTTTTTACTATACTTCTTATTAAACAAAACTTTAGTTGATTTTTATGGGCATTAATAAAAAATTGAATATTGAAATTGATGATGTAATTTATGATTATAAATTATTTGATACTTTAAAGGCTATCAAATCAAACAAATCTCAAAGAAAAGCAGCTAAAGAATTGGGAATATCCCACACGGTACTAAATCGCAGAATAGGCAGGGCTGAAGAACTGTTGAATCAGCCGTTGGTTGTCGTATCCAATAAAGGTTCCATATTGACAGGTTTTGCAGCAAATCTTTTGGAAAAATATGAAACTCTTGAGCAACGTCTGGATGATGATGATTATTTGGTAATGGCTGGCGGATTCATATCTTGTGAATTTATCAGGGAATTGTCAATTGCATACCAGTTGGAAAATATAAAGATATTGCAGACTGACATGAACACGGCATTTGATCTGGCAAATAAGGGTATTGTGGACATATTGGGTTTTGATGATCCTGTCCAGGCTTACATATATGATTTGGAACCAATACCTTTGGGTAGGGATAAATTAATGTTACTTACTCATGGGGATGAGGAATTTAACAATATCCTTGATTTGAATGGGCTGGATTTTGTGGAAGTGGAGGGATCTGCTCAACGATTGGCTTGGACTACTCTGGCAAATAATGATTTGGATTTCAATATTGTTAAAACGGTTAATTCATTTCATGAGGCAATTCGTTTGGTAGAACAAAATGAAAATCTTTACACTTTCATAAATAAAAGCATGTCATATACATCTATGCATACAAATGATGTTTTATCCGAATATACTAAACATATAATCAGTGCATTGAACGTTAAAAATAGGGGTGACGTTGAAAGTTTCTTAAATTTTGCATCACATAATGCACAAAAATTAACTCTTCAATATGGCTTCGAGGCATTATGATTATTTTATAAAAAGTGGGGGGTTATATGAAGAAAAATTATTCTTCAAGCCTAAATCTTTTAATAACAAAGTCCTTATCTAATGATAAAACAAATGATGCTGCACGAGGCCCTTGTTTTTTACCAATAATGGTTTTATAAATTGCCTGGAAAGCTTTTTGAGGTTTCATTTCAAGAGATTCCAATATTTCATACATTCTGTCATGGAATTCCACGTCACTGTTAAAGCTCTCATTTTCCAATACGTCAGCCAACTGTTTTAAGAACTCGGTTTGATCGTCGGTTATTTCAACACGAGGCATTTTCTTCATAACCTGGAATTTAACAAATTTAGGAGCATATGTTTCCAGCCAGTTGTTAACGTATTCTAATCTTTGAAGGTACGTGTCCTTATCAAATTCATCCAACTGTTCAAATGACACATCTTCTAACCTTTCAGGTAACTGATGGTTATTTTTTAATATTTCATAAATTTTTTCCGCATCTCCGTTAGCAATCTGATAAGCTACCGTAAGGAATCTGTATGATGGTTGGAAAGGCATTTCTTCGGACATTTCATCAATTTGGGAAATTTCATATATTTTCGTAAGTTTTGATTTTTCCTTATCGTTACTTGCTTCTTCAACATCATATGCAATTCTTTCAACCCTATCGTATTGGTCCATCAAGTCAAGGAATCCCATTTTTGGTGAGAAATCTTTTGGTTTTAACGGTTTGTTTCTGAATATGAAATAATTCAATGTTTCAGGTTTTCCAATTTTCAGCCAAGCTTCCGGACTAAAGAATACTCCCTTGGATTTACTCATAGCATCCCCATCTAGGGTAATCCATTCATATGGGATTGGGTAAGGTGCAGGATAGTCAAATATTTCTTCAGAAATAATTTTACTAACATCATATGAACCACCACTAGCTGCATGGTCTTTACCGAATGGTTCACAGGTAATGTTTAATATTTTCCATCGGGCAGCCCATTCTACTCTCCATGTTAATTTTCCTTTACCGGTAGTATAATCCATTTCCCCTTCATGTCCACATTCACACCTGTACTTAACGGTGGTGTCCTCAAAATCGTATGCTTCAGTGGTGTTAACTCGTCCACATTCACTACATATAGGATTGTATGGTAACCAATTATCTTTCAAAGGATGTTCTCTGTACTGGTTAAATATTTCCCTAATCCTCTCAGCATTTTCTAATGCAATACGTGTAGCTTCAGTATAAATACCATTTTTATACATGTATGCTCCACTTTTAATTTCCAAGTTTTCAATGTCAAAAGGTTCTAACGCTGAAGTGAACGGTTTTTGGAAGTGTTCAACAAAATTGTCACAACAACCTTCAGGACAAGGAATTTCAGAGTATGGCTGTCCAAGATATTTATCATAGGATTCAGGTAGTGGGAAAGGAACTTTTCTTAAAGGATCATAATCATCAGCAATCCATAAAGTCCTTGCGGTTTCTCCTAATTTTCGTAATTCTTTACTCACGGCATTTGCAATAAATACATCACAACTGTTTCCAATGTGTACTGACCCTGAAATAGATGTTCCACTTCCAATAATGTATTCATCTCTTTCCTGTTGACTTAATTCTTCTGCTATTCTTTCAGTCCAATGTTTACTCATGTATATCACAATAATTATCTGTTTAATATAATATTTTTTTATAAAAATTAATTAGTGGTTATTAATTATTCATAACATAGATTTGATAATCTACTTATCAGAATTAAAATAGTTTGTAATTATTTATATTATAATTTATCAAATGAAAAAAATCATTAATGTAAATATTTATGTTTTTAATGTTTTATAATTATTTTTGATTATTATACTTGAAACTTAAATATTACATAATGATAATATAATAATTATTAAAAAAAATTTTGTGATTGTATGTATGTTATTATTATAGGAGCAGGTAGAGTAGGAACAAATCTTTCAAGATCACTAATTAGGGAAGGAATTAACGTTACAATTATTGAAAGCGATCCGGTTATCTGTGCGGAAGCTGCAGATATACCCGATTTAATGGTAATAAATGGGGATGCTTCAAGTGTCCAAATATTGGAGGAAGCCGATATTTCAGAGGCTAACGTTTTTGTAGCAGCAACAGGTGATGATAAAACCAACCTGTTAAGTGCAGCATTAAGTTTAAATTATGATAATATTACAAAACGGATTGTACGTGTAAATGAATTGGAACATGAAAGTGCCTTTAAAAACATTGGAATAAATATTACTGTCAGTCCGGAAGCATCCGTTGCAACGTATTTGGAAAGACTGATTACAAGACCAAAAATTGCTGATTTGATTGTTTTGGGTAAAGGTTCAACGGAATTGCTCGAGTTAACCTTAGAAAATAAGAAAATGTTCGGAAAACCTGTTTTTGATTACAGTCCTACTGAAAATTATATTGTTTGCGCAGTATATGATGAGGATGGTGAATTGGTCATACCACAAAAGGATACGGTCTTTGAAAAAAATCAGAAAATTTCCGTAATTACAAAATCAGAATATGTTCATGATGTAACACGTATATTCTCACCTTAACATTAACCCTACTCCTATTTTTTTTCGTGTTTTTTGCAGTATATCCTCTAATAATTATTATTTTCAATAAAAAAAGGTTATATGGGGTAATAGGATGTTGTATCCTATTAATGATATGGATTTCACTATTATTTTTAACATTTAATCAAATGCTGTTTTTTCCGCTTTGTCCAGCCATTGATTAACAATTTTTATTGCACAATAGTTTCCACACATTGTACAGGTATCTTCTTCTTCAGGTGGTCTTTTATCTCTGATAGCTTTAGCATCATCCGGCCACATGGCTAGTTCGTATTGTTGGTTCCAATCGAGTGTTTTTCTTGCATCTGCCATTTTAATGTCTTCTTCACCAAATCTTTCCATGTCAATTGCAATGTCTCCTGCATGAGCTCCTATTTTTGTTGCAATTACTCCTTCTTTAACGTCCTGCACGTCCGGAAGTGCTAAGTGTTCTGCAGGTGTAACGTAACATATGAAATCAGCTCCTGATTTAGCGCATTGTGCGGCTCCAATTGCAGATACGATATGGTCATATGCTGGAGCTATGTCTGTTACGATAGGACCTAACATATAGAATGGTGCGTTATTGCACATTTTCTTTTGTATGTTTATGTTGGTTTCAATTTCATTGATAGGTATGTGTCCCGGTCCTTCAACGATTGTTTGAACTCCTCTTTCTCTTGCACGGTCCACCAGTTCACCCAATACTATTAATTCTTGTATCTGGGCCCTGTCTGTGGAATCTGTTAATGCTCCTGCACGCATGGCATTTGCCATACTTAAACATACATCATATTCTTCCACAATATCTAATATTTGGTCATAATTTTCGTATAATGGGTTTTCGCAGTCATTATGTACCATCCATGATGAAATGAAGGATCCTCCTCTACTTACCAGTCCACCATTTCGGCCTTGCCTTTTTAGTCGTTTTAATGTTTCCCTGTTTACTGAACAGTGGATGGCCATGAAATCTATTCCGTCTTTTGCCTGTTTTTCAATATTTTTAATCATTTCATCAGGGTCCATGTTGATTGCTGCACCATCTTTTTCTATGGCTTCAACTGCGGTTTGGTATATTGGTACACTTCCCACTGGTTTGTCTGTGTTTTTTAATACGGTTCTTCTTATGTGGTCCAGGTCTCCACCTATACTTAGTTCCATGAGAGTGTCACAGCCAGCTTCTTCGGCTGCCTTTGCTTTTTCTAGTTCTTCGTCAAGGTTTACAATGTCTGTGGATGTACCTATTGTTGCATTTACTTTTGTTCTAAGGTTTTTACCAATACCTACTGCAACGGTTTTTCTTTGGTTGTTGTCAGGTATTGCTATGTATCCTTTTGCCACCATTCTTCTAATGTATTCCGGTTCTAATTTTTCATCGGCTGCAACTTTTTTCATTGCTTCGGTAATGTTTCCATTCATTGCTTCAGTCATTTGCGTCATTTTTTTTAGCTCCTTTTTAGGATTTGTTTTATCATTTTTTTTAAAAAATTATTCCTTGATAATTTTTTTCATAATAAAACTAATCATATATTGATTTATAGAACTATTTAAAGATTAAATGATTTTTATTTCAAAATTAAAGATTAATTTATTAATCATTTATTTTATTAACTTATTTTTAGTCGCAATTTAAGAATTGTTTAAAAAATAGGTAATATTTCAATTATTATTTATCAGACGCTTTAGAAAAAAATATGATTAAAAAAAAATAAGAAAAAGATGGTGGTCAGGTTTAAAAAAAATAAAACTTCACTTAATACTCAATTTCAGACCAATAGTCATTCATTTTTTCCAATGCCTGGTCCGGACTAGGAATATTTGTTTGGGTTCCCTGAGTTTCAACAATGTACGAAGAGACAGTACTTGCAAAACGTCCACAAGTTTTAAGATCATTATCCCTCAAGTATAAACTTAAAAATGCGGCACGATATGAATCACCAGCACCAGTTGGATCAACTGCTTTAGTTGGAACAGCTTCAATCTCCAAGGCCTCCTCACCCTTAGCATAGACAACACTGCCTTTATCACCGAGAGTTTGAATAATGATATCCAAACCTTCATTCAATAAATCATCCTTTGATTTGTCCAATAAATCACAAATATGGTCTATTTCATGTTCATTTCCAAATAAGATATTACAGTTTTTAACTAGTTCCTGCAAATCTTTTGTTGAATATAAATGTAAATCCTGTCCCGGATCAAAAGAAACTAACTTATTATTATCATAAGCATATTTCCCGGATTTGATGTTGAATTCAGGGTCACCTGTTGCAAGATGTACTGCATTTGCATTGTCAATAGCTTCTTTAGGAACTTCCGTATTTTCGTATTCCTCAGCAGCACCCCAATAAAAATAAAACATCTGGTCATCTTCGGGATTTGTCAATACAAATGCCGTGGGAGTGTTAGCCTTTTCTGAAACAATCATGTTTGAAATGTCAATTCCTTCTTCAAGCATTTCCTTTTCATAATCACTGCCTTTAAAATCTTTACCAATGCAGGAAATTAAACCTACATCCAAGCCCATCTTGTTTGCTACAACAGCAACGTTTCCGGCAGCACCTCCATGAAAGGTTTCCATTTTTTCTACAATCGCAGAGGTATTTATTTTTGAAAATTCCTTAACTTCCATGATGTAATCAAAAGCTGTATGTCCTAATACTAGTAAATCCATGTTTTCCATTGTTGTCCTCCTTTGCTTAATAGTTAATGTTTTTTTTTACAGTTAATTATATTTATTAATAATGTTAATAATCTATAATATCTTTATGTACCTACCTTATTATACAATTTTTCATAGTATGATTTTTGGGTAAATAACTTAAGTTTGATGATGATAATGTTTAAAGATAAAAATGTCATGCGAGATAAATTACTTTTAATACTATCCGTATTAAGTGGATTGATAGTGGGTATAATAATCACGGGATACTGTATCGAACATGAATTACTAATATATGGTGTGAATATTGATATTTTCATAGCTCCCATGGTAGCGGGATTTGTGGAAACATCCGTATCCAACAGATTAAGAAACAAATCATCCGGAGCTATAAGCGCAATCATATTGTTTTTCATAACTAATGGTATTGGATGGTTGTTCCCGGCTACAGAATTGTCCTTTACCATATATACTGTTGGTGGATTTTTATTAATGTTACAGGCAGCTTTTCCGTTAATGGTAAACTATCTTATAATAGGTATTTTCTTCTTAATTACCTACATATTTGGTTTGATTGGTAGTTTTATTGGACTACTATTTAAAAAAGATGAAGCACACCTGTTGATAGGGGATATAGAACCTGTTGAGAATTTTCGTGTAAAAATATTTAATTCGAAACCATCAGTTCCCATTAAAGAGTATCGTGGTCTGGTTTTCTCAGAGGATGTTATAGATTTTGATGAAAAAAATTTTCAGGAACGATTGGAATATATGGGTTCAACTATTGAGAATAAGAGTTTATTAAAAAGTCAGGATTATTCAATTGCCCGAAGATATATTTTACATAATCTGGAAAAAGAAGCTCTTAAATGTAATGCAAATGCAATTATTGAATTACAATTTGAATACACCAACTATAATCAGCAAATTCCGCCTGATGTTGTCATTGCTGCTTATGGTACTGCAGTAACTATTGATGAAAAATATTTATAAAAAAAAGTTCAAAAAAAAGATGGAAGGATGGTTTACTGTTCCCATCTTTTTCTATCTAATAATTCTTGTTTTTTACCTGCATTCCATCCACCGGATGCACTTTCGGAATGTCCTACCTGTTGTACGTATCCTGTTATTCTGTCATACCATTCTACGTTTTTAGTTTCTCCACAGTGTGTACAGGTTGATTGTAATCCTTTCATCAATGTTTTACAATTTACACAGAAACTTAATGCACTACTGTATGCCCAGAATCCGATGTCTGTTTTTCTTGCGATTTTGTTTGTTAAACTCATTAAACTGTCAGGGTCACTGTATGATTCTCCCATGAATGCATGGAATATGTGTCCACCCTGTGTTAATGGATGGTAATCTGATTCTATTTTAATTTTTTCAGGTAAACTTAATGCAGTGTCTACTGGAACATGGCTACTGTTTGTGTAGTAGGATGCATTGCTGTCACCGTTGCATATTACCTGGTCAGGGTATTTTTCTCTGTCCATTGTTGCAAATCTGTATGCAGTACTTTCTGCAGGTGTTTGGATTACTCCCCATCTTAAACCGGTTTCACTTTTAAGTTGGCTTGCCCTGTCGTTGATGTGTTCAAGTATTTTATGTCCTAATTTGTTGGATTCAGGATCTTCGAGTCCTGCTCCAGTCTGTGCCATTAACATTTCGTTTAGTCCTACGAAACCGAATGATAATGTACTGTTATCAACTTGGTAATATGGGTCTTCTCCCATTTTCTGGGTTAAAAATGGTAGGAGTTTGTAGTCGTTTAGACATTTAAGTGCTCTTTCTCTTCTTATCATTAATACTTCTTCGACTATGTTCATGTAGTCATCCAAGTAATCGAATATTTCGTTTTCGTCACGTGCATTGTATCCTATACGCGGTAGGTTCATGGTTACGTATGCGAGGTTTCCTGTTCTTAGACAGTCTTTTTCCCAGTCGCCGGTCCAGTTGTCTGAGAGTCTTGTACGGCAACCCATATAATTTGCCATGTTTCCCATGTATTTTGGTAGCATGTTTATGAAGTATGCTGTTCCGAATTTTGCAGATAAGTAATGTACTCTGTCAATATCTTCCTGGAATTCAGGGGTTAAACATTCTTTTCTTAGGTAGTAGATTGTGTTAGGGAAAAGGTGTGGTTTTCCTTCCGCATCTCCTTTTATGAGTGCTTCGGTGAATGCCTTTTGTAATAGTCTTACTTCTTTTTCATAGTCCCCGTAGACTCCACATATTTTTCCTCCAGGACCGTATGCAGGTTCGTTTTTAAGGAAGTCCGGTACTGTGAATTCAAGACCTATGCTTGTGAACGGTACTTGTCCTCCACGTGCTGCATATGCCATGTTTAGGTTGAAGATTAACATTTCTACGGACTGTTTAATTTTTTCGTATGGAAGTCCTACTGCAAATGGTGCTACAAAGACGTTCCATAAACTCATGGATTGTCCTCCACTCATGTTTTGTTGTGCTGCTAACATTATTTCTCCTGAGTGGTTCATGAGTGTTTCAATATGGTTTGGTGATCCTGCTACACTTGTATGGTCTCCTGTTCCGTCAACTTTTAGTCCGTATTTGATAAATTGTCTTAAGTCGTGTTGTAAACAGTTTATTGGTCTTCCTGCAAAGAATTCTAAGTCGTGTATGTGAACTGTTCCGTTCATATGTGCATCTGCAAGGTGGTGTGGGAGGATGTTTAGTAGGGCGTACTGTTTTAAGGATTCGTCTGCAACGTATTTGTGTATTGTTTCAGGGTTATGCATCATGTTTGCATTGTCTTTGTTACCATTTTCTATGAGGTGTGTTATGTTGTAAACAGGCATTCCCAGTCTTGTGTATTTTCTTCTTAGGGATTCAAGACCGTTTTCTGTTAGTTTTGTGTTAACCATTTCCCTGATGATAGGTGCTGTCAGGTAGTCTAGTTGTAATTTTTTCAGTTCTTTGTATACTTCGTTGGCTATTTTGTTTGCTAATTTTGGTGTGGTTTGTGTTTCTTGTATTAACGTGTTTGCTATTTTTGTTTTGTCGAATGGTTCTATTGTGTCTCTTCCTGTTCTTACACGTAATGTGTTGTTGTTGTAGTATTTGTCTGCAAGTTTTGTGTTTTCTTCTTTGAGCAACTGGTATATTAAGCTTTTTATTTCTTTTGTGGTTATGTTGTCGTGTGCTTCTTTGGATACTTTATATGCTATTTTTTCTGCTAATCCTAATGGAATGTTTATCATTATGCATGATTTTATTAGTTTCTCGTAGCTAAATTTTTCTTTTATTCCATCGTTTTTTATTACGTGTATTTCATTAAGATTGTAGGTGTCTTGTATTGTTTCTGGGTCTTTCATCATATTAATCACATATCAATATTTTATTCTAAATAACTATTAGTCTATGTTAATATATAAAAATTAGTTTTTTTAGTTCGTATTTTAATAAACTGTTCGTATAATAAAAAACAAAAAAGTGGAATAAAATGGGAGGGGAAAAATTAGAAAAATATATCCAGAGAACTCTGTTTAGATTTGTCACTTTCGAATAAAGAATTAATAGCAGTCTCTAAAATTTCAATACGTTCAACAACATACGGATTTATAGGATATCTATGAGCTAAATCCTTGGATATATCCAAATACTTGAGAACAGACCCTTTAGAAATACTCAATATCAAATCGTTTCCACAAGTACATTGTCCTGACAAAGGAATACGCCTATACTTGGCTCCACACTTAGTACAACGTACTTTCTGCCTGGAAAATGCTCTAATGTTACCAGCCATGTCTGGAAGGAAGTGGGAGTTAATAACACCCTCAACAACACCTTTTTGGTCAACGGCCCTTAACATTTCAGCCAAACCAATTTGACTTTCAACCTTTTCCTTCATGGTTTGCAAAGTTTTATAAAGACAAATTTTTGGTCCGGTATGTATCGAACTAGTTGGGTGTGAATACATAATACCCTTATACTGTGCATCAGTACCCAATCTGCCCTCAACATTATCAATCATATCGTTCACATCCGAAGGTTTCACACCACCCTCCTCAGTCTTATGATAAATTTCTAAAGGAATCCTTTTCATACAATCAATATTGTGCGATTCATCATCAATTTCTTCAGGATCAATACGAATACTCAAAACCAAAGGAGCATCCATACTACCACCACGGGTACTAGGCAAATAAGTTTTTCCGAAATTCAGCAAGGCATCCAGGAGTAACATCACGGCATCCTCGTCACTATCACAATTTCTCCTTTTAGCAGAATGGAAATACGGATGAGCATAACAACCGGAAGCCTTGGTAAATCCAACAATTCTACCCAGAACACCTGCAGACGTATGCGGAGCCAAACCGGCAATTAAATGACCTACCAAATCAGTACGGGTTTGAGCATTATAAAACGGTTCAAGACCATAATACTTAACAAGTAAATCATCAATAAACTGTGAAACCTTTAAAAGATAATCCCCACAACTTTCACTAACAACTATATCCTGAATCTTAATTTCAATAATCTGATTGTCATTGGTAATAGGTTTACCATAAATATCTTCGGTATAACCCATTTCCAAGATTTTCTCATGTTTAACTCCAATCTCTCTAGGAATAAAATGGGTTAAAGGTAAATCTGTGGAATCATGTCTAATAGTACCATCACGATAAGTATACACATCATGCAAAGCTCTTAGAATTCCTTTCTCTAAAGGTTCAGGGAACTTATCTTCAGAAATCAAACCCTTTACACCTTTAACAGAATCCAATCTTCTGACATTGACACTATCAAATGCATCATTTAACAATTTGCCCAACTTAATATTCTTATTTGCAGAATTCTCCAGTTCAGTACGGGAACCACAAACAGGACAAATAGCTTTAAAGGAAGTAACCTTACAAGTCGGATTAGTACATTTACACTTTGCCAAAGTAACTTTAATAGTACCCCTCTTAGCAGCCTCCACAATATTACGAATATTTCCCGCATAATTTCCTATAGGGAAAAGAGAATGAGGAGCAGGTTTCATCAAACGCTCCTTAGTCTTTTCTGGACGACCTACACGACCACCAATATATGTAGGAGCTTTAGCTTTAATAATCACATCACAAATCTGATTAATTGCTTCAACACTTTTAACATCCTCGTCCGGAGTCAAATACTTATTCAAAGTCTTCATCAACACGAACAGATTATCATTGGAAATTATCAAAGATTTATTGTTCACATGATGAGGAACACCAAGCACTTCCAAAATTCGCTTATGGTAATCGATAGGAATCCTATTCATGTCAACATTAAACACTTTCTCAGGACTTTCAACATGTTCATAAAGATAATCATGCAATTCATTTAATTCTTCCTTGGACACATCATGATAATAGAACGTATACTTTGGATGTAATGGAGTGTTAGTTTTAAGGGCAATATCAAAGGCCTTTTTCGCATCAATTTCTAACTTTAACAATTCAGTTAATTCCATTTCCTCTTTAAATCCTATTCCAAAATCATCATGACTTTCTTTAAAGTAATCTGATGCCTCTATTTCCTGAGCCCACCATTCTTCACACCATGCGGACACATCTAAAGGAATGTTTCCCCTTAAATATTCTCCAAATGCAACGAGCATATCCCCAAGGAACAATATTTCAGAAACGTCCTTTCTGATTTTCATAGCTTGCGCCACATTATTTACATGAACTACGTCGCCATTGTTTAACTTGACAATTGGTCCTTCAATTGAGTCACACGGAACAACACAATTACCCTTTCCCGGTTTTTCAATCTTCATCTGAGTACCAATGGCTAGAAATTCAACTATTTCCATAGTGGCAGGATGTATTGCCATGGAAGCTAACCCGCTATCCCTGGTTCTACCATATCTAAGTCTAAATCCGCCCTTAGCACCAGGATATGCCATAACAGGTCTTCCACCGATAATATCCTCCATGTATTTTGCTTTCTTTTTGGACTTTTTAACAGGCTTTTCCAGGTTCTCTTCCTTTTTCTCGTCTTTTTTCTCAGGCTTTGGTGCAGTAAAGTATTCCAGCCAACTCCATCCATCAATACCGAGAGTCTTAGCGTATTTAACAATCTTACGTGATTTCTGTATAACTCCTTCAGCTATAGCTAATAAAGCACCACCACGTATATGGTTGGTTTCTACACGTGGAAGATCCCTATTTTGTACTTCAATGGCATCGGTTTGTTCACCCGTTACTTCAACAGGTATGCCTTTAACGGCTTTTCTTACTTCCTCGGGAGTAGGTGAATATTGTAGGTTCGTTACTTCAGACTCGTATAATTCAACTTCTTCCACGTATCTTTCAATCTCGTCATCGGTTGGCTTATAACGATCATGTCCTTGTGCAATTCTAATATAATCTCCTATAAGCACGGCTAATGCTGCAGCAGTACCTCCCGCACTACGGATAGGTCCTGCAAAATACACTCCAAAACACTTTGATCCATCAGGATTGTCTTTAATTTTAACTTTAGCAATACCTTCTAATGGTGCGGCAACAACACCCTCTGTAAGAATTGCTAATGCAGTACGAATTGCAGTATCAGCATTTTCTTCCTGGATTTCATAATTGTTTTTTGCTCCGGGTTTATCATCTTTTGTTGCAATTTCCTTAGCAATTTGGAATGCAACTTCTTCCCTGGACATTGTTTCTTCTAATTTTTTTATTCTTTTAGCAACACCTTCAGGACCGACAAGCCCTTCAACACGTTCGGCCAAGTCCTTTGCTAAAGGGATTTCCGGTTCTAATTCCAAGTCCTTTCCCTGTTTTCTTGCTTCACGGGCTATGTCATAGAGTTCCTCTGTTTTTTCTTCGAGTATTTCAAAATAATCCACTTATTTAACCTCCCTTAACATTCTTTTAATATTATTTCAGATACTGTAATTATCTTTATATTTTTTGAATTAAATTTTTTTCTCAGGTATTAATTATTATTCATAACAATAATTTCATATATTAAAAATTTTAGTAAGTTCAAATAATATATTTATATAGGATAAAAAAATATTTAAGAAAATTATAAAAAATAGAGCTGGTTTAATGTTAAATAATTCATATAACAAACAATGGAAACTTGATTTTTTTAAAATATTCGCTACAGAACATGCTAATGTTTCACAACTAGAGGAAGCAGATAAACTTAAATTTGGTCATTTTCCTCCGGTAATAGGAAATTTCTATGAAAAACCAATAGATGCAGACTCTCTAAAAAAAATATGTTCCGGCAAACTAATGCTTTCTAAAGCAAAATATGATGAAAATTACAATAACGACATAGTAAAGATAGATTACGTTAACACAATTAAAGGACAACTAAATAATCTGATGCAACAGCAAATAGCACAGTTAAACGAAGAAGATCCGAATTTTTTATCTGATGAGGAAAAAAAGATAATAGAAGATGCTGATTTTCCATTCATACGATTGATGACATTGGTGTATGTAAAGGATACAAATGAAATGACGGATGATGAACAAAAAGAATGGAAAGAATCAATGAATAATTTCATCAATCAACAAATACTCTTCGGAGTAGTTAACACGTATTATACTATGAAATTATATCAGGACAATAATTACGTTCGCCTATTCCAAACACCATATAATAAGAGGGAATTATGGGATGAATACGCTAACAATAATGAAGGTTTCTGTGTAGTATATGACTTTAAGGAAATAAGTAAAAGCACTGCAACCCAACTGAACAAGTTATACCCTGTTGTCTACGTTGATAAAAAATTAACGGCGGATGATTTTGATTATAGCATACATAATTCACATTGTGCTTCATTAACAAGCGTTAAAGATGAAGTTAAGGATTATTACAATGAATGGATGTACATTTACAATCATCATTTTACTGAAAGGGAATATCTGATGTTGGATAATCTTTTAGAACCTATATATTCAAACACTTTCAATTACGAACCTTTACAGGATATTCTTAAGACAAATTATCTGGTACCAAAGGATGATGACCTGGAATATGATTACAACCGGATTATTGATGACATAGTAAACATTTTGGAATCAACTTCTTTCCAGAATGGTATAGGACCATCATTTGATGAAGTTTTAGGAATAACTGATGATGAGATGGAAGTTGACTTTTTAAAACCGGAAGCGGTATATTTGGGTACAAATTTCCCCGAAGACAAAATAGAAGAATATAAGGAATTGGTTGAAAACGAAAAGATTAGAATTTTCATTATCAAGGATAAGGACGGAAAATTCTTTAAATCATTAGTTTAGTGATTGGCATGTCAAAAACACTTTATGAGGAATTGGTGGGAGTATATGAAAAAATCAGCAGTACCACCAGTCGTTTAGAAAAAGAGGATATTATTGCGGATTTTTTAAGGTCCGTTAAAGAAAATGATCCTGACATAACATATGATATAGCATTATTGCTTCAGGGAAAAATTTTTCCGCCATGGAGTGATAAGGAGATGGGTATATCCACCCAACTTATTATTAAGGCCTTATCTAAACTGTTGGGAGAAAACACTAAAAGCATAGAGGATAAGTTAGCATCTGTTGGGGATATGGGCGAAATTACTGAGGAATTAATAGGCAACAATAAGCAGGTGACCTTTTTTAAAGTACCGTTAACAGTAAAGAAAGTTATTTCAAACCTTAGAAAAACGGAAAGCATAACCGGCAGCAATTCCCAGAACAAAAAACTTAATTATATACTCGAATTATACACTTCAGCTTCACCATTGGAGGCCAAATACATTACAAGAACTATAACGGAAAAACTTAGGATAGGCGTTGGTGAAGGAACACTTGTAGAGGCAATAGCAAAGGCATATTCCATTGACAAGGAAGTGATTGACAGGGCTTACATGTTATCAAATGATTTGGGGGAAGTTTGTGTAAGGGCACAGGATTCAATTGAATCGGTTCAAAGTCTAACAATTGCTCCTGGAAAACCTATAAAGCCAATGTTAGCCCAGTTAAGTCCCGGAATAGAAGAAAGCATAACTGAAATGGAAGAGGTTATCTGTGAAACCAAGTATGATGGAATAAGGGTTCAGATTCATAAGAAAGATGGTGAAATAAAAATATTCACAAGAAGATTGGAAAACGTTACCAATGCATTGCCTGAAATAGTTGAATACATTGGTAATGCATTGCCTGATGAGGATTATATTGTTGAAGGGGAAGTGATAGCCACTAAAGATAACAAGCCAATATCTTTCCAGTATATCCTACAGAGAGTAAAGCGCAAATATGATGTAGACAAGATGCGTGAAAAAATTCCATTAAAAATATTCTTGTTTGATGTTTTATACTTTAAGACGCCGGTTGCCGAGGAGCCGTTAGGTAAAAGACGTCAACTACTGGAATCTATTGTCACAACCAGTGATGATGTTGAATTAAGCACTATGAAAGTTGTTACTCCCGATAATTACGGGGATGCCGTTGATTTATTTAACTGGTCTGTAGACAACGGTCATGAAGGCATAATGTTTAAGGACATATCCAGCCCGTATTCTCCTGGTAAACGTGGTAAGAATATGCTTAAGTTTAAGCCTGTTAGGGAAACCTTGGATTGTGTCATAACCGGTGGAATATATGGAAAAGGAAAAAGGGCCAAATTCTTTGGATCATATCTATTGTCCTTGCTGGATGCTGAAAGTGGGGAATATAAAACCTTGGTTCATGCGGCTACCGGTATGGATGATGAAATGTTAGCTTCTTTAACAGAACGTATGCAGCAGTATATTATTTCAACTTCTGAACAAACGGTAACCTTTAAGCCGGCGGTTATTCTGGAAGTAGCTTTCAGCGAAATAGTGGAAAGCAATGAGTATGAATCAGGATATTCCCTCAGATTCCCTGCCATTAAAAGAGTCAGGGATGATATTGGGCTGGATCAGGTAGATACTATTGATAAATTGTTGCAACTGATTGAGCTTCAAAATTAACATTCACCCCCCTTTTCAATATACATATTTTTTTTTATCCAAAGAGTGTTCTACAAAATTATTTTTTTTTATTTTTTTATTCTATCAAAAAAAATCTTTTTTTTTCGATGAGTCCCAAACACTTATGTATTAACAGATATAAATGATAGTATTACAAATGTTATGAACGATCAGAAGATTTTTAAAATGTCCTTAATCACCACCATTATTGGATTGGTGGGAATAATAATTTTATCGGGATATGTAACTCCCGAAAATCTTACAATTGACGAAATTGACAAATCCAAAATTGACAATAGTGTGGAAATCGATGCAAAAATAATATCGGTTACCACAACAAGAACAAATACTAAAATAATTAAGTTAAAGGACAATACAGGAACAATAAACTTGGTAATTTTTTCATCCTTAGATATCAATCACTATTTGAGAACAGGTCAACAGGTGAAAGTCATTGCAAGGGTAGGCCAGTACAACAATGATTTGGAACTGATTTTGGAGGAATCTAAAAACATAATTGTTTCATAGAACCTTCCATTTTTCATCATCCCCTTTTTTTCTTCAGAGTCGTGATGACTCAAATTATAAATTTTTTAATTAACATATACTTATACAATTACTAAACAGGTTGTTATTCTATGGATTTATTTTTAAAAGACGATAAAAAATTATTAATTCTACCCGCATTAATGTCATTTATATTGTCTTTACTTTTATTATACAAGTACTCCTTCCCAATATCATGGGATGTATATTATCATATACACATGATTGACTTATATATTCAAAACGGTTTGGTTTTCTGGGATTATGCTACAGTAGCACCAAAGGGCAGATTAATAATGTACCCACCATTATTCCACCTGTTCTTCGCATTCCTCTCAAAAACATTCAACATAAATCCAATAGAATTATGCAGACTATCACAACCATTCTTTTCAGCTTACCTGATAACAATAATAACATACGTATCATATAAACTAACAAACACAAAAACAGCCCTTCTGACAGGCTTTTTAAGCATGTTCTGTTTCATAACCTTTAACAGGTCAGTAATATGCACTCCTGCAACAATAGCAATAGGCCTTTTCATGTTATCAGTATTATTCATATACAAAGCAATAACCGAGGATAGTGTAAAATCACTGGTATTGTCTGCAGTATGTCTATCATTAATATGGAACCTACACATGGCAACAGCCATATTGACCTGTGGCGTGGTAGGATTATACTCTCTTATCCAGTTATTAAATAGAAAAATGAATCCAAAATTTGCAGTAATATATGTAATAGTGGTGCTACTGTTGGGAATGCCGTGGTGGATATACATAGCAACAAACTATTCGCCAGTATTTAATTCATTAGCAGGAAACAACCTGTTAATCACGGATTTCTTCTTTAGGTACTATGGAATAATCAATACCCTGCTGCTGATTATGGGTTACTACACGCTAATCAAAGAAAAAAACCAGAAGTCAACCTTTTTAATAATTTGGAGCGTCTCATTACTGCTCTTAAGTCAACTAAGTATGCTGGGATTTAACATAGTGTCAATAAGAATACTGGAAGTAGCATCTTATTCATTAATAATAATCTCGGGCATAGGATTATCATACATTTATGAAAACTATCTTCCAAGTATTAAAATAAAAAATACAATCGTTGTATTGTTCATAATACTGGCAGTTACTTCAACATTATTATATGTGGACAGTTACACTCCAGATTTACTCGCAGATGATGATTATAACACCACATTAATAGATGAAAACATTCATTTGATTGTTAATCCGGTTACAACCCGGTTTAAACCAACAGTAATCTCTTCAAGATTTGCAAATTCAAGCCTGGCTCATGACAGGTATGATATAATGCAGCAGTTTATAAAAGAAAACACGTCATCAATTGTTGTCTCGGAGGATGCTATTATGGACACAATAATAGTTTCAACCAGCAGAACACCCGTAGTGTACGGGGGTTTCACAGAATCAATACCCGAATACGTAACTGATCCCGTTCATATTATCAGGGGATGGTCCAATAAGGAGGAACTGTCACGATTAAACGTAAGCCATTTACTATTAAGACACAACACGTCCATACCATATTATAGTGAATTAACTTATGAAAATTCAGAGTATAAAATTTGTAAAATTAAAGATAAATACAGGAACGTATCCTCATGAACAAAATCATCAAAATAGGGCTGATAATATTAGGCGTGCTTATTTTAGCAGCATTAACGGCAGGCTCATTATATACCGATACAATAGAATGCGACAACAACACACTAATAGTATCGGTATGTACAGGCAATATGAGAGCATTAGAAACGGGAGTATCAGTATATGCAGGCACTAACAACGTACCCATAGTTTTATCCGATAAAACAATGCCCGAACAGTTAAACAATTGGTTACCCGGATTTATCAGTAAAAACAATATTACAAAGATAATTGTTGCAGGGCCTGTGACGGCTCAACAACTCCTGGATTTTATGAAGTATGGTGTTGAAGTAAAACAGGTAACCGGAAAGAATATCCCCGAAATACTTACGAAAATAGCAAAAAACTCTAAAGACACCAGTAAGGATTCCGTGATACTAACGGCATCAGACCCATTGGCCGGAGAATTGGGGGCATACATGAAAATACCGGTATTCATAACAGCATCAAACAGCACTTATTCCTCAAGCCAACACCTTGACGAACAATACCTAAACTACATAAAAGAAAACAATATAAAAAAGGTAATAATTGTAGGAAACTTGCCGGAAAGTATTAAGAACGAATTGAAAGAAAACAACATATCCATAGAGGAATTGTCCGGTGAAAACTCCTTGGAAGTAAGTAAAAATGTGAACAACAAACTAATAAAAGAGGGATATGTCAGTAATCCACAAGTGGCATATTATGGATTTTATGGGGAATTACCAACCATAATTCCCGCCGTAATAAAAAACAATGCAATATTAATTGAAGATTCATCAAACAATGGCAACATATTGGATTATTTACGGGAAAATAATATTAAAACAGTTATTGTGACAAGAAATACTGAATCAGACTATATTCAAATGGAAGAAACAGATTACGTATCAACAGATATAATAGACCAATTGGAAAGCAATGATATCACAGTCAAATATCTGACAAAAAAACGAACACTCGATGAGGCAACCGGATTATATGATATGAAAATATTAACTGCAGAAAATATTAACATACAAGATGAAGAAATGCTCAGAGAATCAGATAACACAACAATTAAAACAGATCCCCCATTAATTGCAATGTTAAACTCAACAAAATGCATGGATTCAAACAATATCAGCGTTGAAATACAAAAAAACCTCAACGAATACGAAGTTAAATGGAGTACAATACACCCATATCATTGGAGAAAAATAGACAACAACACATTCCATGCAACATCAAATACGGGATATGAATATTATTGGACAAAAGAACAAAACACTTGGAAGGTCAAATACCTATTGGACAACAAGGAATACTATAACATAACATGGAGGGAAAATGAGGATAATTCATGGACAGAAATACAAGCTCACCACAACTACACCTGGAGGTATGACGGAAGAAAATGGAAATGTTATGACGATAATGAATTAATATATTACATACAACAAATTGACAATTCCAAAAATGTATAATTTACTAAAAACATATATGATAATATAATGAAAGATAATATTTCACTATTACTTTTAGTCATGGAAAACTAATAATTTATATAGTATAGGAGAATAGGATAAATGAAACAATTATTCGGTACTTTTGGGGTAAGACGAATTGCAAACACAGTTTTAACCCCGGAATTTGCATCAAAAATAGCAGCAGCATATGGAACTAAAGTAAAAGGAACAATCGCAATAGGATCAGATCCTAGAACATCCTCTGAAATGATAAAACATGCAGTAACGGCAGGATTATTGTCTGCAGGATGTAATGTTGTAGACCTTGGAATGCTTCCAACACCGGCAGTACAATATGCTGTAAGACATTACTATGATGGGGGAATCATGATAACAGCATCACACAATCCTCCACAATATAATGGATTGAAATTATTGGATTGTGATGGAATAGGAACACCCGATGAATTGGAAGAAGAAATTGAAGACATCTACTTCAACGATAAACAGGACAGGGTAAGCTGGGATAAACTAGGAAAAGCATACAAACGTGACATAATAGACGAGTACTGTGATGAAGTAATTAAAAGAGTGGATGCAGAAAAAATACGCGAAGCAAAACTGAAAGTGGTACTGGACTGTGGATCCGGAGCAGCATGTGGAACAACACCATACATCATAAGAAAGTTAGGCTGTGAAATCACAACACTAAACTGTCAACCAGACGGAGCATTCCCTGGAAGAAACCCTGAACCTACAGAAGACAACTTACAGGATTTAATATCTGTTGTCAAAGCAACAGGAGCAGATATAGGTATTGCACACGATGGGGATGCCGATAGAACAATCTGTATAGATGAAAAAGGACAATTCGTGTTTGGTGACAAATCCTTTGCACTTGTAGAAAAATCCATGTTGGAAAAAAATAATGGTGGAAAAATTGTTACAACAGTAGCTACCAGTAATGCAATAGCAGACATAGCATTAGAAAATAATGGTGAAATAATCCTTACCAGAGTGGGGGATTTGGTTGTAGCACGTAAATTACAAGAAATTGATGGATTGTTCGGTGGAGAAGAAAATGGTGGACTAATTTTCCCTGACTTTGTCTATGGAAGAGATTCCGGACTTGCAACAGCAATGTTGCTTGAAATATTGGCAACAACAAAAAAACCATTATCCGAATTGATAGATGAATTACCAACATACTTCTCAGAAAAAAGAAAAGTCAAATGTCCTGATGATAAAAAACAATTGGTTGCAGAAGGAATAATTAAGGATACTACAGAATATGAAGTGGACACAACCGATGGAGTAAAAGTAATTACAGAAGATGGGTGGGTAATAATAAGACCTTCCGGTACGGAGCCAATATACAGGTGCTTCTCAGAGGCAAAAACTCCTGAAAAGGCAGCAGAATTAGCAGATTGGGGCATGACTTTAATCGAAAAATATTTGGATTAAACAATCAATACCCTTCATCTCTACTTTTTTTACATTTTTTTTATCATTATTAATTTTAGATAAGTTATGTTTTTGACTCGTTTTTTTTTCATTTTAAATTCTAAAAATTTCCTTTATAATAAATTCTACGCGAATAATGGTGTGGTCAAAATTTTTTCACACATAACACCCATTGAATCTGATGGACTACGTTCACAAAAAATTTCATCATAAAATTATTACCAACATATCAGCAAGTATTGTTGAAAAGATGATTGGCAATCAACTAAAAGTTTACCAAACAGAATCGTTGCTCAATTTTTTTCACGATAACTGTAAAAATAGAATTAAAATAAAAGATAAATCACATGATAACAACTTCATTTTTTTATAATATGTATAACAAAGATTATAATTGATAATAGTCTAAAAATTAGATTCTATGAAGACAATAATTTTATTCTAATAAAAAAAAATACCAAAATACTAATTGTTAGGAGGTTTAAAGACAATGTCTGATATTAAAAAAGATATAGCAAGCCGAGTAAAAGATATGAGGGAAGTATGTGAAATAAGCATACAGGACATGGCACAAAAACTTGACGTACCCGTAGAAACATACACACAATACGAAACAGGGGAAGTGGACATACCGGCAAGTATACTGTATGAAGCATCACAAATATTCAATGTCGACACAAGCTTGCTTTTAACAGGAGAAGACACAAGAATGAGTGTTTTTGCCGTAACACGTAAGGATAAGGGAGTAAGAATAAACAGAAGAGAAGCATACGACTATGAAAACCTGGCATCAAACTTCACCCATAAAACCATAGAACCATTCATAGTAACAGTAATGCCGCATGATGAAAACTACATACCAGAACCAAACTACCATAAAGGATACGAATTCGTATACGTACTCGAAGGAACATTAAGATTATACATAAAAGACAACATAGTGGACCTGCATGAAGGGGATTCCGTATACTTTGACTCATTATACAAACATTCAATGATAGCACTAAACGGAAAACCGGTAAAATTCCTGGACGTGCTAAATAATAATGGGGGAATAGAATGACTTCACTATTAAACAAATACATTGATAGAGAAGAATACGAATCTTACGAAGACTTCTATGAAAACTTTAAAATAAACGTACCCGAAAATTTTAACTTTGCATACGACATAGTAGACACGTATGCCAGAATAGAACCCGAAAAGGTTGCATTATCATGGTGTGACGACAATGGTGATAAGGTATTCACATTCAAAGATCTAAAAACACTAAGTGACAAGGCAGCAAACTTCTTCAAGTCCTTGGGAGTAACCAAGGGGGACACAGTACTGCTTACACTAAAAAGCAGGTACGACTTCTGGTATTGTATGCTGGCATTACATAAGTTAAAGGCAATAGCAGTGCCGGCAACACACATGCTAAAACCGGAAGACATAGAATACAGGATAACGGCTGCCGGAATAAAAACGGTGGTTGTAATAAGAGAAGACGGCGTTCCGGAAAACTATGCTGAAGTGGAGGAAACCTTGGGAGTAACATTAAACAAAGTCTTTGTGGGAACAGAGGAAAAAGAAGGATGGTATAACCTAAGAAAAGAGGTTGAAAAAGCATCAGATAATCTGGAAAGACCAGTATATGATGATGATTCCGTAGAAGATACGTCCGTAATATTTTTCTCATCAGGTTCAACAGGACAGCCTAAAATGATAAAACACAGTTTTGGTTATCCATTAGCACACATAGTAACATCACACTACTGGCACCAGGTAGTGGAAAACGGGCTTCACTACACCATTGCAGACACTGGATGGGGTAAGGCATTATGGGGAGAAATATATGGTCCATGGATATCCGGTTCCGGAATATACATCTATGACTTTGACAGATTCCACCCATTTGAAGTACTGTCCAAGGCATTAGACCATAATATCACAACACTATGCTGTCCGCCAACAATGTACAGATTCTTCATAAAAGAAAACATAGACAACCTTGATTTCTCATCATTACAACACGTATCCACTGCAGGAGAACCATTAAACGATGAAGTGTTCTATAAATTCAAAGAATTGACAGGGCTTGAAATAAGAGAATCATTCGGACAAACAGAAACGGTAGCAACCATAGCAAACTTCCCATGGATGGACATTAAACTCGGATCAATGGGTAAGCCAGCACCACTTTTTGACATCAAACTTCTTAACCATGAACAAAAGGAATGTGATGTTGGGGAAGAAGGAGAAATCGTATTCGACATATCAGAGGGATACCCATTAGGACTCTTCAAGGGATACTACAATAATGAGGAAAAAACCAATGAAACAATTTATGGAGGATACTATCATACTGGAGACTCTGCATGGAAGGATGAGGACGGATACTACTGGTACAAGGGAAGAATAGATGACATAATCAAAAGTTCCGGATATAAAATCGGACCTTATGAAGTAGAAAGTGCATTACTGTCTCATAGTGCAGTGCTTGACTGTGCAGTAACTGGAATACCACACCCGATAAGAGGACAAATAGTTAAAGCAACAATAGTACTCTCGGAGGGGTATGAAGCATCAGAAGAATTAACTAAGGACATACAAAACCATGTAAAACATGTTACAGCACCATACAAGTATCCTAGAGCAATAGAATACGTTGATGAATTACCTAAAACAATTAGTGGAAAAATCATGCGTAAAAAGATAAGAGTTGCGGATGAAGCAAAATATAAAGAAGAATAATCAATCTATTTCTTCTTTAAGACTATTTTTTTTTAAACCAATTAATGAATTGGAGCAACGTTTTTTAGTAATGTACTATAATGATTATTGAACATTATCTTCACCCCATTTTTTTCATATTTGGATAAGGGCTTTTTTCAGACATGCTCTTGTTATTAATATTAAAATAAATGATTTTAAAGTACCTGGTTTATCTATTATTGTTATTATAAAAGTATTTTACATTTGATTAATAGAAACAGTATTATGAAAAGAATTACGGATTTTATTGAAAAATATTTTACACTCATTATCTTATTGTTTGTGATAATAACATTTATACGTCCAGAAACTTTTTCCTGGGTTATGGGAACTTTTTATGGAATGAACGTTATTAACATATTATTAAGTATTATCCTGTTTGGTATGGGAACTACTTTGACAATAAATAACTTTCTAGAAGTTTTCAGAAAACCGAAGGAAATTCTGGTAGGTCTCTCTGCACAATATGTTGTAATGCCCCTTCTTGCATTAACTCTTGCCAGCATTTTTTCGTTGGATCCCGGCTTAACTGTTGGGTTAATCCTTGTTGGAACAGTTCCTGGTGGAACGGCATCTGATGTTATTACATTTCTTGCTAAGGGGGATCTTGCATTATCAGTATCCTTAACAGCAATATCTACTATTATCTCACCGATATTAACTCCATTAATCACATTAATGCTGATTGGTAATAGGATCATATTTAATCCTACAGAGATGTTAATATCTATCGTACAGATAGTGATTATTCCCATATCATTGGGGTTAATGGTCAATTACTTCTTACCTGCTTTAAGTGAAAAGTTAAACGTGTATCTGCCGTCAGTATCATCCATTGCAATATGTCTGATAATTGGTGGAGTGCTTGGTGCTAATAAGACAGCAATTCTAACATCATCCTGGATAATAATGTTAGTGGTAATATTACAGTACTGTCTTGGAATAATCCTCGGATTTGTTGTTGGTTATTTATCGGGAATGAAATGGAAACAAACAATAACTGTTGCCATTGAACTTGCATTCCAAAACTCAGGTTTGTCCACAAGCCTTGCGAAAACACATTTTCCGGCATATGCAACCGCAACAGTACCTGGGGCATTGTATTCTGTTTGGCAAAACTTTGCAGGATCAATACTGGCTCACATCTTCCGAACATACCTTAAGGACAAGGAATCTTAGTAAGCCGTACTATGAGTAAATGTGGGGATTTTACTCAAACATCACTATTTTTTTTATCAACTATATTTTTTTTCAATTATTCTTCTGATTATGATAAAATAATTGCTTCCCATTAAAATAATTTATAAACTCTGTAACATCATTTTGTTGGGTTATAGTTTAACCGGGATTTCCAGAAAGCATAATTTAAAAAAAGAAAGGAAAATAATGGGTGGGGGGTTAGTCGTTTACCATTTCTGATGTTGTCCAGCCAAAGTATTCTTCACAGAAACTGCATTCTTTACCGATGTTAACGGAATTGTTTACAAATTCATCACGTTGTGCACCAGTTACTGGTTGGATTTCGCTTCCGTCCGGAAGATAAATGTGGTCAACTATATAATTTCCATAGAATATAGAATCACCAATTTCTTCAAGATGATAACTTAAGATAAGTCCTTCAGGATAGTCAAATGTCTTATTGCTTGCATAGTATAATCCGGCCATTTGTTCATCAGTTAAATAATATGTGTGCATGTTGCCAAGAGTATCGTTTGCGTCTAAGTAACCGTATAACTCTTGATTGAATGGTAAAGGTTCTCTGCTAAATCCATATTCGTTTACTTTGACTGGAACTTTTACAATAGTTTCATTTTCACCGGCAGTACAACTGCTTATCATGGACATTGATAATAGGAGTATTATCAGTAAGAAAAATCCTTTTAAAAACTTTTTATTTTCATGTTTTTTAAACATACAATCACCACTTATAAGATCATATGATTTTCTTCCCATTTCATTTATTTAATTTTTCTTATTACAAAAAAGTAAAATAATTACTTTTTGGAAACCGTGTTTTTTTCCATTCTACTGCTAGTTACGTAGGTATTTGAATACAATGTAAATTCCAAGGATTATACTTATTATGAATCCGATTAATGATATGATATACACGTATTCTATTGGAAGTCCGGCAGTTGTTTTAAATAGTGATGAAGCCACGATTGTAGCGGCTAATACCAATGCAGTACCAACGATTAGTGCGGCAAGGATTAATGATAATGATATCATGTTTTTAAGATCATCCAATCCGCCATGTTTTAAGTTAACTTCCAAGTCTCCGTCATCAAGTTTGTTAAGTGTGGAATTAAGTTGGTCAGGTAAGTCTTTTAGTAAGTGTTCAATTTCAACTATATAGTTTAATCCACCACTTACCAGATTGCCTGCACTGAATTTTTGGCTTACCATTTCTTTAGCGAACTTTTCAAGTTCTGTTGTAAGGTTGAATGCAGGATCCAATCTACTTCCAGTATCCTCTAAGAGTATGAAACCTCTACCTATCATTACAAATTCTCTTGGGAGCACTATGTTGTGTTTAATCATTACATTCATTAAATTTTCAAATATTCCATCCATTTGGTCTAATTCGACGCCAAGGTATTTGTTTAATAAGTCCTCAACATCTTCCTGGAATTCTTCGGTATTTTGTTCCGGAGTAATGATTTTCATGTAAATCAATTGTTTGATAAGTTTTTTGGAATTACCCGATAACAGGATTAATATCATTTGTGCAAGGTTTCCTTTAAACTCTTCGGTAATTATTCCAACCATTCCCCAGTCGATGTAGGCTACTTTTCCATCTTTGGTAACAAACATGTTTCCAGGGTGTGGATCTGCATGGAAAAATCCGTCAAGTAAAATTTGTTTTAGATATGACTGCACGGATATTTTTGCAATTTCCTTATTGTCAATACCTTCAACTTCTTTATCAAACAATTCTGATATCTCGTATCCGTCGACAAGTTCCATTGTAATGACTTTACTTGTGCAGCAATCATTAAATGCCTGTGGAATGACTATTTTTTCATTATCTTTGAAGTTATTCGTTATTTTTCGTATGTTCATAACTTCTTCCATATAGTTAAGTTCTTTAAATATGGATCTTTCAAATTCTTTCATTATGGCCGGCAAGTTATATGTTCTTGTTTTTGTAATGTATTTGTCGGCTTTTCCGGCTAGATTATTCAGTATTTTTACGTCAGCTACAATTATGTCATAAATACCAGGTTTTTGTATTTTAACAGCTACTTCTTCACCCGTTTCTTTTAAGGTGGCCTTGTATACTTGACCAATGGATGCTGAACCAAGGGGTGTTTCGTTAAACTCGGAGTATACGTCTTCGAGTGGTTTGCCCAGTTCACTTTCAACTACTTCTCTCATTTGATCAAATGGAGTAACCGGGGTGTTGTCTCTTAGTTTTTTAAGATCTTCTGCTATTTCCGGACCTATCATATCTGGACGTGATGCTAACAATTGACCTAATTTAATAAATGCAGGACCTAATTCTTCCATTGCTTCTCTAAGGCCGGTAAAATCAATTTCTTCATCCGAACCGTCTTCCGTTTTTTTACGTTTTGATGATGAAGTTAATAATGAGATTACTTTATGCTTCTTTGCTACATCTAATATTTCATCCAATCGTTTATTTGCATTTATTGTACTATCTTCGTTTTTTGATGCCATATCGAATCACTATCATCAATTTACAGAATATTATAATTGAATTCTAATTGGACCCTATTTTTAATATTATTTATTCATTCCCATGATTTGAGGAGGAATATCCTTTAAAAAATCCTTTTTTTCACTTCAATTTTAATATCGTTTTTTTCTTTCAAATCTTGTAAGTTAAAACTTATATATAAATATATATCCATAATTAATATATATAACAATTTGATATTTCAAATATGGAAATATGGAAATTGTATATAATAATTTTTTGATATTCAGGAATCAAATTGGATTAAGGTGATAAATAATGTCTTTCGAAGAAAAGAAAGAGGAAATATCTAAAAAAATTAATGAAACTAAAGCAAACACAAAAAACAAGGTAAAGGAAACTCAAGCAAATATAGCAGCATCCGCTTCTGAAAAAGCAATCAATTCACAAATTAACAAAGCACTAAATAAAATTGACAAAGCAGTAGAAGAAGCTGATAAAAACATTTGTAAATTATTGGAAAACACTGATAAAGAAATTGGAAAAGGAAACAGACCAATTGATTTAATTTTATTCAAATCAAGCAATCAATTTGAAGAAATTCGTTTAGAAACCGAATTGAAAATGCAAAAAGCTAAGGTAGAACTAATAAAATCACTTGAAAAAGATGTTGACAAATTCGAACATCTTGCAAACATAGAAAACAACACTTCTGAACTTAAGGAAAAAATCAGTGAAGAAAGTTCTAAAATAAAAGATAAAATTGAATCTAAAAAAGCAGAAATTAATGAAAAGCTTAAACAAGAATAAATTATTTAACAGTTAAGCTAACGTGTTAAATTAATTAAATATTAGGAGAAAAAATTTTATGTTATCAAAAAAATGTATGTGCGGTATTTTATTTTTATTATGTTTTTTAACTCTCACATGTGTTAGTGCCGCAGATAATCAGTCAAGCACTGATAATCCACTAGCTATGGGCACTTCAGATTATGGATCATATTCTGGACAAAATAGTGACACAAGTAGTTTAAAAGACTTCTCAAGTAGCAATGTTCAAACAAACACTTCAAACAATGGAGCAAGTAATTCAAAAGGTATGGGCAGTTTTAGTAATAATGGAACATCATCCGGTTTCAGTAGTTCTAACTTTAACCTCAGCAGCTTAAACTTCAGCAGTTTAAATACTTCCGGATTTGATTTATCCAGTTTAAATTTCTCTACTTTGAACTTTTCTGGAATGAATTCCTCAGGATATGACTTATCAAAATTAAATATTTCCAGTATGGGTAATGGCAGTTTCAATTTATCAGGATTAAATACTTCAGGATTCAATTTGTCCAGTTTAAATTTATCAAGTTTAAACTTATCCAGTCTAAACTTCAGTAGTTTAAACTTTACAGGACTTAACACAACCGGGTTAAACTTATCTAATTTAACCGGATTAAACTTATCAAGCCTGAATATGTCCGATTTAAACTTATCTAGCCTAAATTTATCCAACTTAAACTTCTCTGGAATGAATTTTACCGGAATGAATTCTTCAGGATTTAATTTATCAAGTTTAAACTTATCCAGCCTAAACTTATCCAGTATAGATTTATCTAGTTTGAACTTATCTAAACTCTTTAATCAAAATAATAATACAACAGATACGAATGATACTCCTCAAAACGTACCAACAGATGATAAGAAGATAGATGATAAGAAGACAGACGATCAGAAGACAGATGATAAGAAAACGGATGATAAGAATCTTCCAATCATAACTAAAAATAAGGTTAAATCACAGCAAAGCAAAGTTAAAAACACTATTCAAACAACTGCTAAAACATTTACCATAAAAAGATTAAATGACAGCAACGTTTTATATCAGGGAGATAATGTGGTTACACTTGATGAATTAAATAAAATGTTTGATTCCACATTTAACAATGGACATTTAGTGGTATACATTGATGGACAAGTAGTATTTAACGATACCGTAAACGATGATTTAGCTTCAGTAATATTTGAAATTATTGAAAAGTTCCTTGGTGAACATGATATAAAAGTAGAATTTACAGATAATGATAATAACACAAGTTCATTTGAAGAAAATGTTATTATAGAATAATATCCTCCCCATTTATTCATTTTTTTAATTTTTTTTTTATTATATTAATTTTTTTTCATTTATTATGTCACATATAATTTTGGCACATATTCTGTAATATTCAAGAAAATATATATTAATTTTCAGATATATCTATTGCATCATTAAAAAGTAGAATTATTTATAATATAAATTAAAAAATATTGAATATGTAAAGTTTTTATAAAAATATTCTTTAAATATGTGCTATAAGGGATGTTTTTTTTTAAAAAAATTTAATTTTACGGATAATAAAACAATTTATGGGGTAAAGGTGTAAACCATGGCATCAGATAAGAACGGTCAAATCAACACTAAAGAAAGATTTAATGAAATTGTTAAAGTGGCAAAAAAACATAATTTAGGAAAACTATTAAGAGCCTCATCTAAACGTAGAAGTGATGGTGCTTATGATGAAGACATTGATATATCAGCATTAAGATTAGCATTGGAAGAGTTAGGTCCGGCATTTATTAAATTGGGTCAAATACTATGTACACGGCCGGATTTGGTGGGTGTTGAAATATCCGAAGACCTTAAAAAATTAAGGGACAACACACAAACAACACCATTTGACCAGATGAGGGAAGTAATAGAAGGGACAATCGGACAATCACTGGAGGACATGTACTCTGAATTTGATGAAAATCCGCTGGGTTCTGCTTCAATAGGTCAAGTATATAAGGCAACACTCAAGGAAACGGGTGAAAAAGTCGCGGTTAAAGTTCAAAAACCGGGAGTATATGACATTGTTGCAGCCGATGTAAGTATAATGAAGGACATAGCAATCAGAACAGACAAGTACATTACCCGTGCCAGAACATTCAATTTACCGGCAATTGTTAAGGAATTTGAAAGATCCATATTTAAGGAACTTGATTATATGGAAGAAGTTATGAACATGCAAAAAATTACACATAACTTTGAACATGAAGATTATATTAAAATTCCAAAAGTATATAAGGATTACTGTTCCGATAAAGTTATAACCATGGAACTTATTGACGGAATAGAAGTAACAGAACTCTTTGATAAAGAAATAGAAGGTATTGACAATAAGACCATAGCAAATTATGGTGTAAGGTCATATTTCAAACAGGTTATACTTGACGGATTCTTCCATGCAGATCCACACCCAGGAAACATGTTCATCACAAAAGATGGAAAAGTGTGCTATATTGATTTTGGAATGATGGGAATATTAACCGAAGAATTCAGGACTGACCTGGCACGATTAATACTGATATTATTGGAAGGAAATTCAAACAATCTTATTAAACAATTAATACACATGAAAGTAATTACTCCAGAACATGATACCGAAGAATTAAGAATGGATATTCAGGATTTACTCGGCCGTTATATGGGCGCTGAATTGGATCAGATGGATGGAATTCTTGAAAAATTAATGAACACCATGATAAAACACAACGTAATCCTGCCAAGAGAATTTGTAATGATTGGTAGGGGAGTAGCACTCATAGAAGACACGGGAAATAAACTGGATCCGGAATTTAATGCAGTGGAAGAAATCCAGAAATTATCATACCAGATTGTAGCTCAAAGATTTGCTCCTGCAAACATTGCAACAGGCGGCATAAATTATCTCATGGAAGTTGAAAATTTACTGAAAGACTTGCCTGACAGAATAAACAGCACCCTTAACAAAATAGAAAGAGGAGAAATAGAAGTAAACATAAACCATACCGGTTTAGACAGTTTCAAAAACCAAATTTCAATAGCATTAATAATATCCGCATTAATCATAGGTTCCTCACTAGCAATACTTGCAGATAAAGGTCCGAAAATATATGATATTTCAGCACTAGGATTTACCGGATTTATAGTAAGTGCAATTTTAGGACTCTATATAGTAATGGGAATAATTAATCAGAATTAAAAATAAACAAAACATAAAACATTCATAAAAACAGTAATCAGGTGATATAAATGTCATTATTACTAACAAAACACATTGACCTAGAATCAATAAAGGAAACAATAAAAGCATTAGCCGATGAAGAAAAACTACTTGAAATAATAAAAAACGATGAAAACATCTTCGAAATCAGGGAAATAGCAACAAAACAAATAACCAACAATGATTTGCTTAAAGAAATCATATTCGACACGTCCGATACGGAATATACAAAAAACAACCTCTTTGACATACGTGAAATTGCCGTAAAACAAATAACTGATGAAGAAACATTAATTGAAATAGTTAACAGCTATTATGATGATAATGTCTGTACAAAATATGGATTAAACGTTGTAAAAAAGGCAACCGAAGGAATAAGCAATGAAGAGGTACTATTGAGCCTGGCTGAAAATAGTGGGGACGAAGAAATAGTGGATTTGGCACTAGAAAAAATTAACAATAAACATGAATACCAGGAAAAACCTAAAGTAACGCTCAACTTTGATGATGATACTAAAATCAACCGCTTATCTGCAATCGATGAGATAGATGATGATGACATTCTTCTTGATATTGCAATGAATGCCGAATATTTGGATGTTCGTGAAAAGGCATTAAATAAAATAAAAGTTGAGGATGAAAGAATCATAGTGTTAAAAGACTTAATCGTAAAAGAAAAGGAATATAATGATGCCGTAACTGACTATGCCATATCTGATGAAGTTGATGAGGATAAAAAACAGGACATAATAGATAAGGCAAGCCAACTTGGAGTAGAATATAAAAGGGCGGGAAATTCCAATAAAGAAAAATTCTTTAATGAACAATGTAATTTATTTAAGAACAATTGATGAATAAATTATTGATTTTGTATTGTAGCACAATTTGCTTATGTGGCCCCATTTTTTGTGCTACAATTATTTTTTTGTGCTACAAGAATTAGAAAAATGTAGCACATTAAATATTTGTGCCACAACTTTTTTTTTATTATTTTCGATAATATGTTTTAAAAATTATTCTCTAACATTTATTTCCTATTTTATCAAGGCCTTTTTTTTTGGACTGGAGATGAAGGGCAAAAAACAGGCGTCAAATTAAAAATAATTCATGGATTACTTTTTCAGCCCTTTCAAGGTTATAATTATATTGACAATCAAAAAAAAGGATGGTGGGGAAAATATGCTCTTTCATATTTTTTCGGATAAGTACTGTCCAAGTCTCCTGGATAATGCCAGTATAGTGTAAATTGGTGGCAAACCCGGAGCTTCTGGAAGAACAGAACCGTCAGCAACATATAAATTATTTATTTCAGTTTCCAGATTACTATCAACAACATCCCCAATTCTTGCAGAACAGATAAGATGTGCACCACGCACGTGTGTTGAAGAAATACTTTCAATGTCAGCA
This sequence comes from Methanosphaera sp., assembly GCA_045639105.1. Classification (GTDB taxonomy): domain Archaea; phylum Methanobacteriota; class Methanobacteria; order Methanobacteriales; family Methanobacteriaceae; genus Methanosphaera. The sequence goes on along the minus strand of JAZUCJ010000059.1, from coordinate 2,757 downwards.
CCGGCCTGAACAAGGATACTTCCTGCTATGGCCGCACCTCTTGCAAGAAGGGATGCATCCTCAAAGTCAATGCCCTTTGTCACATCATTGTAGTAAACATGTCCCTTAAGGTTGTCGGGCACTTTAATCATGAAACTTATTATATCGTCTTCTGTAGCATCCGGGTGTGATTCCCTTATTTTCGGCAGCAGAAATTGGCTGGTGTGTGAGGCAATTACTATATGGGGTAGTTTGATGAACTTGTTCATCTGTATTTCCTTATCCTGTTTTGCTCCCTTATAATAACCTCCAACCGTAATAAACGGGTCTACAGCAAAGGTTTCACCCGCATCAATACCAACGGATCTTAACAGTTTTGGCGTAACCATTCCACCAGCACCCAATACAACAATGTCTGCAGGATACTGATTTCCCTTATCCGTATTCACACCTTTTACAGTATTGTCTTCAACAATTAAACTGATAACGGATTCATTTACAATCAACCGGGCACCATTGTCCCGTGCAACTTTCAAATCGGATAAACTGCTCCACTTTGCATCATATGGACATCCCCATGCACATCGGCCGCACTGTTTACATTTTTCGGGATTTATTCCCTTAGGCATGGCCTGCATTTCCAATCCCAATTCACCGGCCGCTTTTTCCAGTAATCTGTTTATTGGTCCTACATGGCTATCGGGCATGGTTTGTATGCCAACTTCATCTATCAACTGTTCCAATTGCGGTTCAATGTCAACACCATATTCCTTCAACTTGTCAACTAATGTTGGAACAAAGTTTCCTGCAATTACGAGGGAGGAGCCTCCCACAACATCAGTTTTAATCAATTCCATTTCATTTCTATCCCAAACATCATAATACTTGTATCCGTCCTTAGCTTCACTAATCGGACCCTTTTCTATTATTGTAATGTTCACGTTGGGATTTTTTGACAGTTCTCTGGCCGTACTAAGTCCGCCAGTTCCTGCTCCAACAATTATTACATCAGTCATTTCATACACTCCCCATTCATTCATCAATTCTTTCAATACTTGTTGCTACATCTTCCAGAATATCTTTTTGATTAATTTCCTTGATGATGTTCTTCACCAGTTCTAAATCCGCATGAGTTTCAGGATATTTTGGAACAGCTCCACAGCCGCCATCAGGAATAATGGATATTTCATATGATCCTATTTTTTTAGCTATCTTCTCAATTTCTAGTTTATCAAAACTGATTAATGGACTGAAGATTGGCATGTCACAGTGGTATCTGCTTGCTTCAATATTGTTTAAAGTTTGTGATGCAACTTGTCCGATACTGCTTCCGTCAACAATTGCCAGTGCATTCTCTTTTCTAGCCAATGCCTGGGCAGTCTGGTACATTCCACTTTTACATAACACGCAGGTCATTCTTGGAGGTGCCTCCCTTTGAACGTGTTCCAGGTATTTTCCATACCTGATTGCGTAAACTCTCAACTCTTCCCCTAATGAATATCTTTTGAGATTTTCCGCGTGTTTTATTACTTTTTCAACGGTACCTTCTCCGTAGGGGTAATTGTTGCAGTGTAGTAATGTTACTGCACAGCCTCTTTTGAGCATTTGGAATGCTGCAACAGGCGAATCTATTCCTCCTGATATTAAACAAACTATTCTGCCCTGACTGCCTACAGGAAGACCGCCTAATCCTTTAATCTTTTCATAATATACGAACGTTTTATTGTCACGTACTTCAACGTATGCTCTAAAGTCCGGATTTGACAGGTTTACCTTGGCGTCAGTTAATTTTACTATGACAGAGCCCACATAGGCCGCCATTTCCTGGCTTGAAAAATCATGATTTCCTACACGTCTGCATTTAACAGCAAAAGTATCATTTTCAGGATCGAATTTGTTTTGATTAATTATTTCCGGAAGAGTTTCACCTATTAGTTGTGCTATTTTTTCGTTGTCTGTCTGTGTCTGGTATACTCTGCTATAGGAAACTATTCCAAACACTCTGTCAAGCACTTCTCTTACTGTTGTGTCTTTCTCGTCAGTTGTTAATATTATACGTCCGTTATCATTTACGAATGTACAATCAAGTTCTGATTGAATGTTTTTCATCAGCTTTTTTTCAAATTTTCTTCTTATTTTTGGACTTTTTACTCCTATCTCACCATATCTTATAAAATATTTCATTTAAACGCTCCCTTTATTATAACCAACTTATTTTTTTGTACTGTTTTTTTAGAATTCTTCTTTTTCTTTCATTGCCTGAATTTGTCCAAGTCAAGGGCATTGTTTTTAAATGCAATGATAAGTGTACATATTGCATCTCCTGCCACGTTGATTGATGTTCTGAACATGTCCAGGAAATGGTCTATTCCAAGTATTATTGAAATTATGTCTAAAGGCAGACCCACTGACATAAACAGCATGTTCATTGATATTATTGCAGCCGATGGTATTCCTGCTGCACTTATTGAAGCAATAACTGCCGTGAATATTACTGTTATCAATGCTGATGTTCCTAAATCCAAACCGTATGCCTGGGTTGCAAACATTATTGCACAACCCTGCATGATGGCATTTCCGTCCATGTGGATGGTTGCGCCCAATGGAATGGAAAATGATGAAATTTCCTCGGAAACCCCCATTGCGGAGAGTTTTTCAAGCGTCAATGGTATTGTTGCATTTGATGATGTTGAAGAAAATGCAAACATAATCACTGATGCAAATTTTTTGAAAAACTGTATCGGATTTAATCCTGTAAACACAATCATTATTATTGGG
>JAZUCJ010000058.1:0-48252 GCA_045639105.1 Methanosphaera sp. | reverse complement strand
GTCAGAAAAAAAGTTTTAAAAATAAAAATATGATATGGGGAATTTTAGTATAATCATTGGATGATATAAAATAAAAACTAAAAAAAGAGGATTGAATTTATAGTATAGGGATTCTTTTTTAGTTTTTTTTATTATTTTATTTCTTTCCATTTATTTTTGTAATTAAGTTTCAATTGAAAATTCGGATAACATGGAGGCTAATAAGGTATCGTTATTTATTCAATTGTCTTAATTTTGGTATTTTTTGTTTAGGATTATTTTTTTATTAATTAATTTGCATAATTTTTCATCCAATCCTCACTAACTGTTTATGCTCTTATGTATATAAAGGTTTATTTCAAGATTTAATACATAATCATTAAAATTTTGGTACAATTTGGGTATAAATTGCATACAATTTTTGGCTATTTATTATGTGTTGGGGTAGTGTGCATATAATAATATTATCGTTAACGTTTTTTTCTCGTAATATTTTTTTTGTGTATGTGGCAGGTTACAAAAGGTTTAAGTATTACTAAAATAAATATATTTAATACATGATAATTATTAATTATTTTCATGATTTTTTAAATATATTTTAATATTTATGTATTCTGATAAGAAATTATTCAAATATTTTATTAAAATTTTGGTATAGTGTTATAAGAGTGAGTACTTCTCATGCATTAACCTAAAAACCTTTATATATGGCTTACAAAAATCTAAACATAAAGTGTGAAATATACATAACATTAAAATATTTTTGATAAAAAATGAATAATATTATCAAATTCACGATTATTAGTAACATAATAATAAAAACCCACGTAGGAGACGAGAAGATATGACTTCAAAAAATGAAGAATATTATAAAGACAGATATCAAGAAGTAAAAGATAAAGTTGAATACAAAGACTTTTTAAACGATATTGAAGAAATTACTTCAGAAAATAGTGATGAACCATTTATCACAACAGAACAGATAGTTAACATGGCAGTCGAAAAATATGCAGGAAGAGAAAACATACAACAGACACATACAAATCAGGTACAAAACATTTCATCCCTTGTAGAAGGTAATGGAAATATTAGTATTCAAGGAAGATTATTATCTATCTCTAATATTAAAACATTCACTACAAAAAAAGGTCGTGAAGGAAAAGTTGCAAATCTAACAGTAGAAGATGCTACTGGAAAAATACGGGTAGTAATGTGGACAGACAACATGAAATACATGAACCGTATTAAGGAAGGCGACATAGTAAAAATAAACAATTTGGAAGTAAGAAAAGGTTACACCGGAGATCTTGAAGTACAAATGAGAAACAACTCATCAATACAGGTAATGCCCGAAGAAGTAGGTGAAGAATTACCTAAATATGAAGAAACCATTACAAACCTCGAAGACATCACAGAAGAAGGGGAATACAACGTAATAGTCAGAATAACAAAAGTAGCAACACTTCGGGAAATACAAAAAGAAGACAGAACACTACAAATTGTAACAATAAATGTTATGGATGCAACAGGGGAAATGGAATTTACCCTATGGAATAAGGACACCGCACTGGTTGAAACACTGGAACTTAAGGAAAACGATACGATAAAAATAATCAAGGCACGTGCACAGGAAAGAAACGGAGTATTTTCACTATCAAACAGTTGGAATGGAAGAATAGTTAAAGACGACTATGACCTTCCGGAATTCAAACAGGAAATATTTAAAATCGGAAACGCAACAGAAAAGGAAAATGTTACAATACTTGGAGTACTAACAAAAATATACGACACCATCACCTTCCAGAAAAATGATGGAAGTGAAGGAAAAGTAAGAAGTGTTGAAGTAACTGATGATACAGGTTCCTTAAGAGTTACATTATGGAATAAAGAAACCGAAATTGCCATGAACAAGGGCGATTTCATAAAAATTGAAGGCGGAAACATAGAATTCGATGACTATTCAGGAGACAGTTACAGATACAACACCGGATGGAATGCGGCAATAGTGTTAAACCCTGAAATGGACGATGAATTAAAAGAAAAATTATCCGATATCGACGGCTTTGAAATAACAAAAATCAAGGATGTACTGGATGTTGATTTGGATGAAGGAAGAGAAGTGGACGTAATCGGAAGAATTCTTGCAATGAATGACATAAGGGAATTCCAAAGAGTAGACGGAACAGACGGACAAGTACGAAGCATAGATTTAGCCGATGAAACGGGAGTAGTAAGAACATCCCTATGGGATGATAAGGCAGACATAAACCAGGGATTGGGGGATGCAATAAAAATTGAAAACGCAAGAACAAGACTTGGTCAGGGAACCATGGAATTAAGCGTTGGAAAATCATCAAGAATAACAATTCCCGAAGAAGATGAAATTACAGACCTTCCATCATATGAAACATTAGAACAGGACAGGTACAACGACAGAACAGTAAGTCAACTGGAAGAAAATGAACAAAACGTGAAACTAAGGGTAAGAATCACCAATGTCGGTCAGGTAAACACCTTCTCCAGAAGTGATGGTCGTGAAGGAAAAGTAAGGGCAATAAATGTTGCAGACGAAACCGGTGAAATACAGGTATCATTATGGGATGATGATACAAACATTAAGTTCACTGAAGGTGCAGCAGTAATTATTGAGAACCCTACAATACAATCACAAAACAACAGACTAAGATTGTCAATATCTGGTGGAAGTAATGTGAGAAAAGCAAGACCTGAAGAAGCGGAATTAATGTTAACTATGAGAGAAATTGAAGCAAAACTTTATGTGGAAAAACTCATAGAAGATATTGAAGACGATGATGCACACATAAAGGTAAAAGGAATTGTTGAAGAAATAAATGGTGAAAAAATATTATATGCAATGTGTCCAAATTGTAATACAAGAATAATCCAAAGTGAAGAAGGCTACATATGTGATAGTTGTGGTGAAAAAATAGAGCAACCAAATTATCTGATGATAATTCAGGCAACACTGCAGGATGAAACCGGTACAATATCCGCAACATTCTTCAGAAAACAAGCAGAAGAATTAATAGAAACAACAACCGATGAGGTAATAGAAATATTCCAGCAAACCGGTGACGAATCATCAATGGCCGGAAAAATAGAAGATCTTATTGGACATGAAGTTACTATAATAGCCGATGCTCAATACAATGATTATAATGAAGATGTAAGATTAAATGTAAGGAAACTGTTGATAGTTGTATAATTTTAAGGAGATAATATAATGGTAGAATTAGAAGAATTGCCTAGTGTAGGAGAAAAAACAGCACAAAAATTAAGAGATGCAGGTTTTGCAGATATGATGCGTTTAGCAACTGCAACTCCAAAAGAACTAAGTGTAAAAGTGGAAATTGGTGAAGGAGTAGCTGCTAAGGTTATTGAAGCTGCACGTAAAGCGGAAAAAATAGATTTCGAAACTGCTTTTGAAGTAATGGAAAGACGTGAAGATGTAGGAAGAATAACTACCGGAAGTAAAGGGTTGGATGAATTAATAGGTGGTGGAATAGAAACACAATCCATCACCGAAGTATATGGTGAATTCGGATCAGGTAAAAGTCAGATTTCACATGAATTGTCTGTAACAACACAACTTCCGGTTGAAGAAGGCGGACTTGATGGTGAAGTTGTATTTATAGATACGGAAAACACATTCAGGCCGGAAAGAGTGGAACAGATTGCAGCAGCATTCGGTTTGGAAATTGAAGAAGTTCTTAAAAAAATTCACGTTGCAAGAGCATTTAACAGCAGTCACCAAATGTTGATGGCCGATAAGATTAATGAATTAATTCAAAGCGGAGTAAATATTAAACTCATCATCATTGATTCATTGATGGCTCACTTTAGAGCAGAATATGTTGGAAGGGAATCACTTGCAACACGTCAACAAAAGCTTAACCAACATTTACACACGTTACAACAAATAGCAAACACATATAATGTTGCAGTATTGATAACTAACCAGGTTCAATCAAAACCTGACGCATTCTTCGGAACACCTACCAAGGCTGTTGGTGGACACGTATTAGGTCACGCTTCAACATACAGAATTTTACTTAAAAAAGGTTTATCCGGTAAAAGAATTGCACGTCTTGTGGACAGTCCTCATTTACCTGAAGGTGAAGCAGTATTTAAAGTTACCACTGACGGTTTAGTGGATTAGCTTCATTATCCCCCCCATCATTTTATTTTTTCTTATTTTAATATTTCACATACTTTCTTTAGCAATCAAATTCTATATAGTATTAGTGATATTGATGGTAAATTCTATTGAAATTATTTTAGTACCTACTCTGATGATACTTATTGGAATGTTATTAAAAAGGGCTAATGTATTGTCTCGAGACCACAGTTCATTATTGTCAAAAATAGTAATAAATATCAGTTTGCCATCCCTTATTTTCATCAACATTGCCTCTGCAAACATTTCACATGAACTGATCTATCCTCCAATAATAGCATTTGGAATTAGTTTAATATGCATGTTAATAGCCATTATCTATTCAAGGATAAGACATTATTCTAAAGAAAAAACATGGACAATAATCATACTACTTTCATTGATGAACACTGCTTTTATTGGTTATCCTATTGTTTTGGGCGTCTTTGGTAATGAAGGTTTTTTGCGTGCAATATTTTTTGACATGGCCATAGCATTAATGTTCGTATTTTTTGGCATGATGCTTTCAACATTCTTCGGAGGCAACAAGAAGGAAGTATTGAAAAACGCTCTAAAATTCGTACCATTATGGGCAGTTATGTTTGGAATAATATTTAACATATTTAACATTCCATTAGGATACGTGTTAAAGAATTCATTAACCTATCTTGGAAATTCCACAATACCCCTAATAATGCTGTCACTGGGATTGACCATTAATTTTGCCGACTTTAAATCTTATCTGTCAGACACCATATTTGTTTCAGCAGTACGGTTGATTGTTGCTCCATTATTGGTATACTTCATGTTATTGTATCTTGGCGTGGATGACATGATCCTAAAAGTTTCCGTAGTTGAATCTGCCATGCCTACTGCTATGAATGCATTGGTTCTTGCAATAACCTATGATTTGGATGTGGAATTGGTTAGTTCGGTTGTTTTTGCTACAACAATTTTGAGCGTGCTGACGTTACCATTAATAATAGGCATATTTATTTAATTCAAGACTCTTTTTGAGAGTTCATGATTTTTTTTGTGTTGTATTTTTATAAGTAAATAAGTTATTGCAAACATAGTATAATTATAGAATGATAGAAGGAGCTAAAATATTGCCAAATCCATTAGAAATAATTTTGGTGCCCACGTTAATTATTGCATTGGGATACTTACTAAAAAGATGTGATATTCTAAAGGCACAGGACAGTACTGTTTTGTCGAAAATAGTTTTGAATATTAGTTTGCCTTCTTTAATATTTTTGAACTTATCAACTGCAAATATTAGTGGGGATATGTTTTTCTTGCCCGTTGCAGCTTTGATTATAAGTGCCGTGTCAATGTTGCTATCTTTTTTATACTGTAAATCCAGAGGGTATTCAAAGGTTAAAACGTGGACATTAATGATTGCATGTGCTATGATGAACACGGGGTTTCTCGGTTTTCCAATTTCATTGGGCGTATTTGGAAACGAGGGCTTTTTGAATGCGATATTTTTTGATTTGGAAACTACCGTAATCTTTGTGGTATTTGGTATGGTCTTGGTCAGCGTCTTTGGTGGGGAAAGAAAAGAGGTTATTAAGCAGGCAGTAAGTTTTGTACCTTTATGGGCAGTTATCATTGCATTATCCTTTAACTTGTTTAATATTCAGTATGGGTATGTGATTGAAAATGCTTTAAATTATTTGGGTCAGTCCACAGTACCTTTAATCATGATTTCTTTGGGATTGACCTTGGATTTTAAAGAAATAAGAAATTCTATTGGTGATTCTTTATTTGTTGCATTCATACAATTGATTCTGGCTCCCATAGTAATGTTTGCTTTGCTTGCTTCAATTGACTTTGGGGGTTTGGCTTTTAAGGTTGCAATTTTGGAGTCAGGTATGTCGACGGCTATGAATGCATTGGTTTTGGCCATAAATTATGATTTGGATACTAATCTTATGAGTTCCGTGATTTTTGCCAATACTCTTTTGGCTTTATTTACATTGACGGGTGTAATCCATTTCTTAATTTAAACTATTTTTTTTATTTATTGACTTTTACAATTTTTTGTTTTTGTACGAACAAAATAAAAGTATATATATTATGTTCTAATAACCTTAAAGTATAGGATATAATTTTGTTAAACATTTTTTTAATAGTTAACAAAAAAAAGGTTTTTAAGTAGATTTTTACCTTAAAAAAAATCAGATAATGAACATCAATATTCTTAATTAAATAGGTGATTTAAGTTGGTAGAAAACAATGAAGAATTACGTGTAGGAGTATACACTTGCCACTGTGGAGTAAACATTGGTGGGGTAGTAGACTGTAAAGCAGTAGCTGAATATGTTGAAACACTTCCTGACGTAGTAATTTCTCGTGAATACAAATACATGTGTTCCGACCCTGGACAAAAACTGATTCAAGACGATATTAAAGAATTAAATCTTAACAGAGTAGTAGTAGCAGCATGTAGTCCACGTTTACACGAACCTACATTCCGTAGATGTGTAAAAGAAGCAGGATTAAACGAATACTTATTCGAATTCGTAAACTTAAGAGAACAAGACTCTTGGGTACACGGAGACAACCCTGAAGGAGCTACCGAAAAAGCAAAAGATTTAGTAAGAATGGGTATTGCTAAAGTAAGATTATTAAACGCTTTAACACCTGAAAAAGTAGCAGTAAAAGACACCGCTATGGTTATTGGTGGAGGAATCGCTGGTATCCAAACCTCACTCGACTTAGCTGACATGGGATTCAAAACATACTTAATTGAAAGAAACCCAACCATCAGTGGTAGAATGGGACAATTAGATAAAACATTCCCTACCCTCGACTGTTCAATGTGTATCTTAGCACCTAAAATGGTAGATGCAGGAAAACACGCAAACATCGAATTACTCTCATACGCAGAAGTAAAAGATGTAGACGGTTACATTGGTAACTTCACAGTAACAGTAGAGAAAAAAGCAAGATACGTAGATGAAGCTACCTGTACAGGTTGTGGAGTATGTCAAGAAGTATGTCCAATTGAAATACCAAACTACTTCGATGAAGGAACCGGTATGGTAAAAGCAGCATACATTCCATTCCCACAAGCAGTACCTCTCGTAGCAACAATCGATAAAGATTACTGTATCGGATGTCACATGTGTGACAACGCTTGTGAAAAAGGTTGTATCAACCACGATCAAGAACCTGAAACAGTGGAACTTGAAATCGGTACAATCGTAGTAGCAACAGGTTACGACACATTTGACCCAACCGAAAAAGAAGAATACATCTTCGACCAAGCTGAAAACGTAATCACTGGTTTACAAATTGAAAGATACATAAACGCATCCGGACCAACCCAAGGTCACGTAATCCAACCATCATCTGGTGAAACACCTAAACGTGTAGCATTCATCCAATGTGTAGGTTCCCGTGACGAAAAAGTTGGAAACCCATACTGTTCCAGAGTATGTTGTATGTACGCAATGAAAAACGCACAATTATGTGTAGACCACGAACCAGACACCGAAGTAACAATCTACTACATTGATATTCGTGCATTCGGTAAAGGTTACGAAGAATTCTACAGATTATCACAAGAAAAATACGGAATCAAATTTATCAGAGGTAAAGCAGCACAACTTATCGAAAACGAAGATAAAACTATTACAGTACGTGCAGAAGATACTTTACTCGGTAAAGCAACCGCATTCACTTATGATTTAGTAGTATTATCAGTAGGTCTTGTACCTCCTGAAGGACAAGAAGAACTCAGACAGACCTTAGGATTATCCAAATCTGCAGACGGTTTCTTCATGGAAGCTCACCCAAAACTCAGACCTGTAGACACAATGACCGACGGTATATTCCTCGCCGGTGTAGCACAAGGTCCTAAAGATATTCCTGACACAGTATCACAAGCTTCAGGTGCAGCAGCAAGAGCAGCAATTCCTATGATCAAAGGAGAAGTAGAAATTGAACCTATCATTGCTGAAGTAAATGAAGAAAACTGTGGTGGTTGTGAAATTTGTGTAGAATTATGTCCATTCGGTGCATTAGAAATCGTAGACGGTAAATCTACAGTAAATGTAGCATTATGTAAAGGATGTGGAACCTGTGTAGCAGCATGTCCTACTGGTGCTCTCGACCAAGCTCACTTCAAAAACGAACAAATCCTTGCTCAAATTGAAGCAGCTCTCGGTAAATAAACGAATCATTTTTGAAAGGGATCAAACCCCCTTTAACTTTTTTCTTTTAACCATCATCCAAACTATTTTTTAATAAATCTTACTTTCAAAAATAATTATACTCTAAAAAAGACATAATTATATAAAATGAAAAAGAAACTTTTTTCAATAGTGGGAGGAGATTTTATAAACAAATTTTTTAAAGATATTTTTAACAAAGGAAACTTTAAAGACTATTTTAAAAGAAACAAATTTTTCATACTAATATCCCTAGCCGTAATCATCCTATCGTTATGGTCGGGCTTTACAAACCACACAGCATACGCAAATATCTTAACAAATGTGGACTTGCCGCAATTGGCAAACAACAATCCCTTGTTGATGTTTGAAGATTCATTAATATCCAATGCCATGGTGATATTGGCAGGTTTTACATTTTCAATCCTTTCAATATTATTAACAGTTATAAAGGGAGTAAGTGTAGGATATTTGCTGGCAGTTCAAAACACTGGACAAAGTTTCATTACCTATTTGCCACGGGGAATATTTGAACTGTTTTCACAAGTATTTGCTCTTGTAGGAGCCTTTTTAGTAACAAAAATAGAAGTAAGACTGATTTCTATAATAATCAACAGAAAATTTGACACGACATACTCAAATATTAAAGCTCCACTTAAAGATCTCGTATTGACAATTGTCTTCATAATAATATTCTTATTGATATCACTAATCATAGGAATGGTAGTTTAATATTACTTCATCTAATTTTTTTTTATCATAAACTAATTATAAGATTAAAGATATAATATAATTAATAAAGTTTGATAATATAATTCTATTACATATCTTACGTTAATATTGATTAATTCAATTAATACATCGAAGTATACGGAGGAGTATAATGTCTAATTTAGAACAAGCACAAAAAATTAAAGAATTAACAAAAACCCATCATAACTGGATGAAAAACAGTTTAAACTTGATAGCTAGTGAAAACATAACTAGTAGGGCTGTAAGAGAAGCAATAGCATCTGATCTTTCACACAGATATGCTGAAGGATTACCTGGAGAAAGATTATATGAAGGTTGCGACTACATTGACGAAATCGAACAAATAACAATAGATTTATCCAAACAATTATTTGGATGTGACCATGCAAACGTACAGCCAACTTCAGGAGTAGTGGCAAACCTCGCATGTTTCTTTGCAGTAGCAAAACCTGGAGATACATTAATGAGCATTAATGTACCTGAAGGAGGACATATAAGTCATGCAGGAGTAAGTGCAGCAGGTATAAGAGGTTTAAAAACAGCTTCAGTACCTATGGATACCGAGTTAATGAATGTGGATATGGATAAACTTGCAGCAAAACTAAGAGAAAGAGAACCGGAAGCAATGGTTCTTGGAGGAAGTTTATTCCTATTCCCTCAACCGGTAAAAGAAGCAGTGGAAGTAGCTCAAGAAGTAGGTACAAAAGTAATATATGATGGTGCTCACGTATTAGGATTAATAGCAGGAAAACAATTCCAAGACCCAGTTGGTGAAGGTGCAGATATGATTACAGGAAGTACTCACAAAACCTTCCCAGGACCACAGGGTGGAATAATTCTCTGTAAAGAAGAATTACATAAAAAGATTGACAACTGCGTATTCCCTGGAGTAGTAAGTAACCATCATTTACACCACATGGCAGGATTAGGAATTGCTACAGCCGAAATGCTAGAATTTGGTGAAGACTATGCAAAACAAACCATCAGCAATGCAAAAGCATTAGCTCAAAGTTTATACGAATTAGGATTCAATGTATTATGCGAAGATCAAGGTTTCACAGAATCACACCAAGTAGCAATGGATGTTGCAAACCTCGGCGACGTATCTAAAATGGCAAAAACATTACAATACAACAACATAATATTAAACAAAAACTTACTCCCATGGGACGATGTAAATAATAGTGACAACCCATCAGGTATCAGAATGGGAACACAAGAGTTAACTCACAGAGGACTTAAGGAAGATGACATGAAACAAGTAGCAGAATTCATCAAACAAGTAGTAATGGATGAAAAAGACGTTACTGAAGACGTTACAGAATTCATGAGCAACTTCACAACAGTACACTACGCATTCGATGAAGGTGCTGAAGGTTACGACTACATAGAATTTTAGATAATTTCTTTAGGATCTTTAGAAATTATCTCTTCACCCCCCATTTTACAAACTATTCTGGAGGTCTTTTTTTAAATGATTGAAAAATTTGGAAAGAATTTTACCAGAATATTTAAAATATTGGTTTTTCTATTTTTGGAGGTACTGATTTTTTATTTCATCACAGAATATGTCGGTGGAATGGAAATCCCAGATTTTACAACGGCAATTGTTATTATAATACTGCTGTCAGTTATCAACGCAATAATCTGGCCCATAGTATCCTATGTTTCCCTAAGATTCATAGTTTTTACGCTGGGTTTTGGTTCCTTCCTGATAAACGGAATAATATTATACGCATTAAGTTTCTTTATTCCGGGAGTGCACATTAACGGAATTTCACTCTTTACAATACCGCTGCTTCTGGCACTGATAAACTCATTGCTTTCAATACTTCTTGGAATAGATGAGGATTCGACATATTACAGGTATGTTCTAAAAAGAGAACTAAAACAGGAAAAAGTAAATAATAGGCCTGGTCACATCTTTTTGGAAATAGACGGTTTGGCCTATGATATATTGATGGAAGCAATAGATAATGATGTCATGCCTTTTTTAAGGAAACTATTGGATGATGACAGTCATAAGGTAATGGAATGGGAAACAGATCTTTCAAGCCAGACAAGTTCTTCTCAGGCAGGTATACTTCACGGAAATAATTCTAACATTCCCGCTTTCAGATGGGTTGAAAAGGAAAAGAACAATATGATTGTTTCATCTAACTCTTTATCCGGAGCACCACTTATTGAGAAAATGGTTTCAAATGGTAAGGGTTTGCTTTCAAAAAAGGGTGCTAGTCGCAGCAACCTCTTTTCCGGTGATGCCCGGGAATACGTGTTAACCTACAGTAAATTTACGAAAATATCAGAGTTTTATAGTACTGCTTGGTATTACCTGTATTCTTCCCCATACGTGATTGCAAGAATTTTAGTATTGTTTGTAGTTGACATGATTCAGGAATTGTATTCAAGAATATACCATCACGTTAAACATATTAAACCTGGAATAAAGAGGGGATTATTCTATTACGTGGCCCGTAGTGGTGCAAATATTGTACTGCGTGAGGCAACTACATTTATATTAATCGGGGACATTTATTCCAAAAGATATAATTCAATATACGCAACGTATATGGGCTATGATGAAATAGCTCACCATTCCGGTATAAGGGATAAGGATACCATAGGAGCATTAAAAAAGATAGATCAGGACATTAAACGTTTACATAAGGCTGCACAGGAATCAGGTCGTGAGTATAAGTTCATCATTTTGTCAGATCATGGCCAATCACAGGGACCTACATTTAAACAGAAGTATGGCTTAACTTTGGAGCAACTTGTGGAAAAATATTTGCCGGAACATGTGACAATACACAGTATACTTCATTCAAATGACGATCACTTTTCTGAAAAATTTAAACTCAGGCCATTGGCAAAAGAGAATAAGCAACGAATAAATGAAAAGGTTGAAAATACTCGTGAAAAGATAGGGGATAAATTTGATGTTGCCCGTACTAAGATGAAAAACGTTAAAAACAAGGCATCCGATAGAAGAATTATTAAAGGAATCAATGAAAGAAGACAATATCTAAAGGAGAAGGACCCCGTACTTGTCAGATTACAAAGATTATCCGATAAATATGATGCTGAAATAGAATTGGCAGACGATAAGGTTATTGATAAAGGTACTGCACAGACGGTTGTATTGGCCTCCGGTAATCTGGGATTAATCTATTTTACCGACTGGGATAAACGATTGACTTATGAACAAATAGAAGATGCATTTCCCGGTTTAATTAATGGATTGGCTTCACATGAGGGAATTGGATTTATAATGGTTAAATCAACCGTGCTTGGTACGGTGGTCTTGTCTGATGATGATGTCTATTATATGGATGTGGATGAATATGACGGTGAAAGATTCCTGGATAAATACGGTGAAAATATAACTCAACACCTTAAAAGAACGGATAAATTCAATCATGTACCTGATATATTGGTAAATAGCAGTTATGACACAGAAAATGATGAAGTTTATGCGTTTGAAGAGCTTGTAGGCAGTCATGGTGGTGTTGGAGGTACACAACAAAGACCATTTATTGTATATCCATCTGATTGGACCATAAATAAAAAGATTGTGGGTGCAGAAAATGTTCATAAATTCTTTAAAAAAGAGATGAAAGATTAATATTATCTTTTTAATTTATTTTTTCGTATTCCAATATTTCTTCGGGATCAAATAGTGTTGTAACATTCTCTATTTCTTCTAATTTTCGTGTATTGTCAACATCTATTTTTCTGATGTATATTTCAAAGATTTCATCCGTGATAATGGCATCATGGATACAGCAACCCTCACATTCCATGCACCGTATACATTTACTGGCATCAATTTCTGGAGGATTAATGGCTTTTGTAGGACAGATACTTTTAGCCATACACATTTTACATTTTTTACAAATATCCTTATCAATGCGTGGAGGCAAAATAGTTTTAGTTAATCCTTCTTCCTGATCAACCGGCACTATTATCAGTGGAATCCGTCCCTTACCGGACTGGGCAACAACATTGGTGATTAATGTATCGGCAATTCCATTAACAATCTTTGCAACACTGTTGGCAGTAGTCGGCGAAACAACTATTAAATCATATTTATCATAGGTCAACTTTCCAGAAAATGGGTATGAATACCTTTGATCGCTATCAAATACCAGTTTATTGTTCCTGTTTTTTGATATTATCTTTTCTATCTTCTTATAATATCCATACTTTTTCACAACTTCTAATCCCGCATTGGAAAATATGATGGTTAATTCATGTTTTTTGGATAACTTATTCAACACATTTATACTTTCTTTTAGCATGTGTCCAGCACCAGTTATTCCCCATATTATTTTCATATTACTCTACCTTTTTTATTATTATCTCAGTAATTTCTGGTGGACAATTGATTCTAAACCAGAACATATTAGTGCCTATTCCACGATTGGTGTATTGAACCATTTCTTCAACTTGATATTCTCCCGAAGGATATTTTCTAAAGTTTTTTCCGCGAATTGGAGTTCTTAATCTTGGAACACTTATCTGTCCACCATGACTATGTCCTGACAATTGGAGTATGAATGGTTTTAGTTTACATGTAGTGTCGGCAAAGTCGGGTTCATGCACTAACATAATTGCCGGAAAATCATGATCTAATTTTTCCTCAATTTTTTCAATGTCATCCTTGCCTTCTGTAACACAGTCAATTCCTGCAATCTGTAGTTTTTTATTGTTCCTATAAATAGTATATATTTCATTTTCTAAATTAATTATGTCACATTTTTTTAAAATTGATTTAATTTCGTCGGGATTTGTCCAGTAATCATGATTTCCTAAAACGGAGAGTATCACATCATTAGCTTTTAACTTTTTTAAACAAAACTCAAGATCTTCCAAATACGTATCTGCCTGATAAGACACGTAATCTCCGGTAATTACTATTGTATCTGCATTCAAGTCGTTTATTATTTCAACTACGCCTTCGAGTTTTTCTTTGGTAATCCATTGTCCCATATGGATGTCGGTGATGTGCACTATCTTATATCCATCAAATTCATCATCAATTTTGTCCGTTTCAATAATTAATGGAACTATCTCAAAAGATTCTTTCTTGAATTTTCCCTTATTCAACCTTTTTCGGGTTGTGTTCATGGCCGTCTGTACAATACGTTTTGGTCTGTCCTGTTTTCTTTTTTTCATTTTTAATCACTACTTTGACGCCTTCTTCCAGTTTGTACTCTCTGATGCTATTTTCAGGTAATTCAATAATGTATTTTATATATCCGTTTTTAGGTATATATAATTTCCATGGGCTTAGCGTGATTAAGTCCATGATCCTGTTATTGTCGTCGATGTATATGACATCTATTGGAACCCTCATAAAGCTGGTATGAATGCATGAGGCATATCTGTTTGCATATTTCTGTTTGAATAGCAGTCCCGAAAAATTACTTTTTCCCATCAGTCCGAATAATCTTTTCCTGAACGTGTTCGCACAGGGAATGTTTACTTCTTCAGAAATTTGTTCATCATTTCCGTTGATAAATTTTAAAATACACATAATTATTGTTAAGTTTATATATTTTTTATATTATTCATTATTAAACTTAACTACTTTTAATAATTATTATTAAACCCGTTAAAAAAAAATATTAAATATTTGTTTATTAAATATATTATTAGGAATAAATTTTTATTAATAGTTTTTTATAAATTAAACTTTAATATTATTTAAAATTTTAAAACATTCATATTATTAGTTTTAATTATTTCATTTTATTATTAGAAAAAAAACTCAGGTGTATATATGAGAAATATCAAAATCGAAAAATCAATTCAAAGACCAGTAGAACTAAATGAAATCGAAATCGTGGAAAGAAAAGGAATAGGTCACCCAGACAGTATTAGTGACGGTATCGCAGAAGCAGTAAGTAGAGTCTTATCTCAAACTTACAAAGACAAAGCAGGACACGTATTACACCACAATACTGATGAAGTGCAGATAACAGCTGGTGAATCCGACCCTAAATTTGGTGGCGGACAAATCATCAAACCTATAGAAATCCTATTAACAGGAAGAGCAGCAAACGAATTCACACTACCAAACGGTGAAACCCACAAAGTAGGAGTGGACACAATTGCAATAGAAGCCGCAAAAACATTCCTCAAAGACACCATAATAAACCTTGACGTAGAATACGGAACAGTAGTGGAATGTAAAATAGGTGAAGGATCAGCAGACCTAAGAGACGTATTCCAAAGACCAAACGAAATACCATCCTCAAACGACACATCCTTCGGTGTAGGATTTGCACCATTTTCAGAAACAGAAAACCTGGTTCTTAAAACCGAAGAACTATTAAACAGCAGAAGCTTCAAAAAACAACACCCATTTGTTGGAGAAGACATTAAAGTAATGGGTCTACGTGAAAAAGACAACATAACACTCACAATAGCAGCAGCATTCGTATCAAAATATGTTGATGACAGAGACGCATACTTAAGCGGAAAAGAAGAATTAATAGACATCGTAAAAGACTTAGCAGCAAAAACAACAGACTTAAGCGTTGACACATTAATCAACACTGCAGACGATGAAACTAAAAAAGACGAATCCGGATACTACCTAACAGTAACAGGAACAAGTGCAGAAATGGGAGACGACGGTTCAGTAGGAAGAGGAAACCGTGCAAACGGTCTTATTACACCTAACAGACCAATGAGTATGGAAGCAACAAGCGGTAAAAACCCAATAAACCACGTTGGAAAAATCTACAACCTCTTATCAAACGAAATAACAAGAGAAGTAGTAAGCGACGTTGAAGGAGTAAAAAACATCGACATGATTATACTCAGTCAAATCGGTAAACCAATCGACCAGCCAAGAACTGCAACAGCACACATCACAACAGAAGAAGGATATTCAATAGAAGATGTGGAAGAAGATGTAACAAGAATCATTGACAGATGGTTAGAAAACATAACCGACATCAAAGATTTCATGTTAGAAGGAAAACTCAGAACATTCTAGAATATGGATATAAATCCATAAACCACTCTTTTTTTTATTCAGATTTAACAGTATTTTTACTTAAGAAACCCTGCATTATTTTATAAAATATTTTCATAACCACTTTCTTAACCACATTGCAGGGAACTTCCGGAGAATATTCATAATTAATAAGTCCAGTCTCCTCCCAGTACTGGCCGTCACGGGCAATTGTCTTGCTACTTGCCATGGCCCTCCACACATTATACATGACCATTGCCTTGATGCCGGGACTTTTTAACCGGTTATCCTTTATGCTACTGTAAAACTTGACAGTTTCCTTATCAATCTGTTGCTTGGTCTTCAGAGGCAGATAACCATGGGCGTCATGTGCATGAATTAAAAACAGATCATACCTCTGATTGTATCCCATGTTTTCAAGAGTTTCATCCAGGTATTTTCCCACTTTCTTATGACCAGCACCTGCGGTGGTAACAATTACCATGGCCCTTTCTTTGAAAAAATATGGCCTGTGATAAAAGTATGCCAAATGATCAATGAAATTCTTCATAACTCCAGTCACGTTAAGAGCATAAACGGGACTTGTAATTATCAGACCGTCACAGGATTTCATCTGTTCTACAATCGGCTGTATCACGTTGCTGTGCGGACAAGAATCTTCACCTTCACTAAAACAGTTATAACAGCCAATACAACAAGGAATGTTCTCATCAATCAAATCTATTTCCGTAAACGTAACATCATCATCCAAAGTGTTCATGGTTTCCTTTACCCGTTCAACAATCTTCCACGTGTTCTGCCTTCTAGGACTTCCGTTAATTATTAAAAATTTCATCATTATCTCCCGTATACTTTCATAATTTTTGTTCTCTTATTATATATTTATGAATTGCTAGAATTTATGATTTATTCCTACTTTTTCGGATTCAATAGGTAATTATTATTGTAAGTAATGACAAAAATATAAATTAATATAATCTTACATAATCTAATTTTATGGAAGTAATTATAATTCAAAGGGATATTCATCAAAAACCATAAACTCAAATTAAGAAAATCCCACTTAAAATAATTTAAAAGGAGATACTGTATGCCAATAAATGAGGTAGAACAGGGATATAATAAAGAATTAGAAAACAAAATTCAAAAATTCTGGCAGGAACAGAATATATATGACAAAACAAGTAAACAAAGAGAGAATAAACCCAAATATTCCTTCTTGGACGGACCACCATATTGTAGTGGAAGAATACATCTGGGAACGGCATGGAACAAAACAATAAAAGATTCCTTTTTAAGATACAAAAGCATGTCTGGTTACAGCCTAAGAAGACAGGCAGGATGGGATACCCACGGTCTTCCTATAGAACATAAAGTAGAACAATTGCTTGAAATTCAAAGTAAACAGGAAATTGAAGAAAGATACGGCATAGACAATTTTGTTGATAAATGTAAGGAATTTGCAATAAAAAACAAAAAGGACATGACCGAACAGTTCAAAAGCATGGGAATATGGATGGACTGGGAAGACCCATATGTAACATATGATAATGGATACATGGAATCTTGTTGGTGGACACTTAAAAAAGCCGATGAAAGAGACCTGCTCATGCATGACAAGAGGGTTATCACATGGTGTCCTCAATGTGAAACCGCTTTGGCAAATGCGGAAATTGAATACGATGAAAAACAGGACCCATCCATTTACGTAAAATTCGAACTTGTAAACCAGGAGTTTGACGAAACAAGCTACATACTAATCTGGACAACAACACCATGGACAATACCTGCAAACATGGCCGTAAGTGTACATCCAGAATTTGATTATTCATACATAAAGGTTACAAACAAGCAAACAAACGAAAAAGAAATACTTTTAATGGCAACCGGATTAATAGGTTCATTATTTGAAGAAGATGAATATGAAATCATCAAAACAGTCACCGGTGAATCTTTAGAAGGTGTTGAATATTTACACCCATTAAGAGAAGAAGTACCTGCACAAGAAGAATTTACCCATAAAGTAATTCTGGGAGACCACGTAACCCTCGAAGACGGTACTGGTTGTGTACATACCGCTCCAGGACACGGTCCTGAGGACTACGAAGTCGGTGTAAAAAATGGAATAGAAGTATTTTGTCCTGTAGGCGAAAACGGTTGTTACACAGAAGATGCCGGAAAATATGCAAATCAAGGTATAAGAGATGCAAACCCTGAAATTACGCATGACTTGTACCATCATAATGCACTATTGTATGAATCAACAATAGACCACAGAGTAGGACTATGTTGGAGGTGTAAAACACCAATTATCTACATAGCAACAAAACAATGGTTTATTAAAGTAACAGAAATCAAGGACCAAATGCTTGAACAAGTCGATGCAGTAGAATGGGTACCATCATGGGCCGGAGAAAGCAGGTTCAAGGATTGGGTGGCAAATGCACGTGACTGGACAATCTCAAGACAAAGATACTGGGGTATACCATTACCGATATGGACCTGTGAAGAATGTGACAACAAGGTTGTAATAGGTTCAAAACAAGAACTCAAAGATCTTTCAGGAGACCAAACATTAACCGGAGACTTTGTGCACAGACCACACGTAGACAACATCACAATTCCATGCGAATGCGGACACAACATGCACAGGGTACCTGACGTACTTGACGTATGGATAGATTCTGGTGTAGCAGGATGGGCAGCATTACACTACCCACAGGACCCATCAGAAAACTTTGAGGAATGGTTCCCATACGACTTCATCACAGAAGGACACGACCAGACAAGAGGATGGTTCTACTCACAACTGGGACTTGGTGTAGCAGCATTTGGTAAAGCACCATACAAAAAGGTGTTGATGCACGGTTTTACTCTTGACGATAAAGGACAAAAAATGAGTAAGTCAATAGGAAATGTGGTAAGTCCTGAAGAAGTAATAGAAAAATACAGTGCAGATACCTTAAGATACTACCTGTTGGATGCAAACAAACCATGGGATGACCTTAAGTTTAACTGGGATGAAGTACAGAACGCTTCAAAACTGTTCAACATTCTATGGAACGTCTACTATTTCGCAACAACATACATGAGCCTTGACAACTTCGATCCAACGGCACATAACAAGGAAGACTTAACATTCAGGCGAGAAGACCTATGGATAAGATCCCGTGTAAACACATTAATCAAATCTGTTGGAGAAAATATAGAATCATTGGTCTTTAACAGGGCAACAGAAAAAATCACGGAATTTGTACTGGAAGATTTAAGCAGATGGTACGTAAGACTTATCCGTGGAAGAACATGGGTAGAAAGTGATGATCCTGATAAACTGGGAGCATATTACACACTATATTACACACTAAAAGACTTGATAAGAGTACTTGCACCAATAGCACCACACGTAACAGAGGAAATATACCAGAACCTCGTAAGAGGCGTAGAATGTGATGCACCTGAAAGTGTACACATGCTTGACTGGGAATATAATGAAGAAGAAATAGATGTAGACCTTGAAGAAAACATGTCATACATACGTGACATCCTAGAAGCAAGTGCACATGCAAGAGATGTTGCAAGATTTAAACTCAGATGGCCTGTACAAAACATTACAGTAGTCACAGAAAAGGATGAGATAAAATCTGCAATCGAATCTCTTGAAGATGTACTCCTGGAACAGGCAAACTCTAAAAAAGTGACAATAGAAACAGAGCTGGAAGATGCTATAGTTATAGCAAAGCCTAACATGTCAATTCTTGGTCCGAAACTCAGGGGAGATCTTGGAAGAGTTAAAAAATACTTTGAACAAGACGATGTTGATGCAAGCATAATTCTTGACGAAGTGACACAAAACAAAGAATACACAATACACTTCGACGACAAGGACATAACACTTGTTGAAGAAGAAATCCTATTTGAAAAGGACGTACCTGAAAATCTTGTAAGTTGTGACTTTGAAGGTGGAAGCGTATACGTGGATACTGAAGTTACTCCGGAAATATATTCTGAAGCAATGTCACGTGAACTAATACGTCGTATCCAGGATATGCGTAAAGATTTGGACTTAAATGTGGAAGCAAACATACAAGTAATTGTAGAATGTAGTGAAGAATTTAAAGAAGCAGTACTACCACACCAGGATTACATATCTAATGAAGTACGTACAGCTAACTTAGAATTTGATAATATTTCTTCGGATGAAGGATATACAAAAGAATGGAAAATAGAAGAAGAACAGCTTAAAATATTCATTAAAGAATAATGATTATAATAATTTGAAGGTTGTATGAGTTTATGGTTTTAACTGATGATGAATTAAAATATATTAATGAAGTATTAGGCAGAGAACCTAATGAATTAGAATTAGGAATGATGGACGTAATGTTTTCTGAACATTGTTCCTATAAAAGTAGTAGGCCAATTCTAAGAAACTTCCCTACAGACGGACCCGATGTAATATTGGGGCCTGGTGACGATGCAGGTATTGTTAGTTTAACTGATGAATACGCACTGGCAATAGGTATGGAAAGTCACAACCACCCTTCAGCCGTAGAACCTTATGGTGGTGCAGGAACAGGTATTGGTGGTATTGTTAGAGATATTATCAGTATGGGTGCAAGGCCAGTAGTACTATTGGATGCACTAAGATTTGGACATATGAGTGACCAAAGATCAAAATATATATTTGATTATGTAGTCAAAGGAATATCCGATTATGGAAACAGGATCGGAGTACCTACCGTTGGTGGAGAAATAGAATTTGACGACAATTTCCAATATAATCCAATGGTAAACGTAGTATGTGCAGGACTAGTTAAAAAGGATGAAATTGTTTATGGAAGCGCACCAATAGTGGGCGATGTTTACCTTCTTATGGGTGGAACAACGGGTCGTGACGGAATCCATGGCGTAACATTTGCTTCAGAGGAATTAACAAGTAACTCCGAAATTGAAGACAGGCCTGCAGTACAAGTGGCAGACCCATTTACTAAAAAACGTGTAATGGAAGCAACATACGAATTGCTTGAAACATTAGACATACACGGAGTAAAAGATCTTGGTGGTGGAGGATTAACCTGTTGTCTATCAGAAATGGCAGATAAAGGTGGTAACGGTTCTTGCATTGATTTAAACAAAATACCATTAAGAGAGGAAAACATGACACCATACGAAATAATGTTATCCGAATCACAGGAACGTATGGTATTTGCTATTTCACCTGAAGATGTTGATAAGGCATCAGCAATATGTGAAAAACATGACCTGTCACACGCAGTTATCGGTGAAATAATCGATAAAAGGGAATTTATTATTAAAAATGGTGATGAAGTAATATGTCACGTGCCTAACGTATTATTTACTGATGCACCAATAATCGAAAGAGAAGCAAAAGAACCGGAAAAAGTCATTGTTGACGTGGAAATACCTGAAACTGATCCACAAGAAGCATTGCTGAAACTTTTAGCTTCAGAAAACATAACCAGTAAGGAATGGGTGTACAGTCAATACGACCATGAAGTACAATTAAGAACAATTGTAAAACCTGGAGACGATGCAGCAGTAATTAAAGTTGACGATGAAACATCATTCACAATAGGAACAGACTGTAACAGTACCCACGTATTACTTGACCCATACCATGGAGCAGCAGCTGCCGTACTGGAATCCATCAACAATGCAATAAGTATGGGAGCAAGACCAATAGCACTGGTTGACTGTCTTAACTTCGGTAACCCTGAAAAACCGGAAGTGTTCTGGCAATTTAAACAAGCAGTAAGCGGAATGAGTGATGTGGCAAACAAATTCAACACAGCATTCATAAGCGGTAACGTAAGTTTCTACAATGAAACAGAAGGAGTAACGGTAAATCCTTCCCCAATAGTAGGAACAGTGGGAGTACTAAACAACGATTACATTAAAACAATGACCCTTAAACAAGAGGGTGATGTGATTATAGTCATAGGAAACACATATCCTGAACTTGACGGTTCACAATACTACAAGGAAATACACAACGTGGTACAGGGATATCCTCCTGAAGTAAGACTTGACGAAAATTACGCAGTTTCCATGGAAATACAAAAGCTCATCAAGGAATGTAACGATGAAATCACCGCAGTACATGATATGTCTAAAGGAGGACTTGTAACTGCATTAGCATTAATGAGTATCAAATCCGACAAGGCAGTAACAGTAGACATTGCTTCAATACCATCCACAACAGAATTAACACAGGATGAAAAATTATTCTCAGAATCCAACAGCAGATTCATAATAACAGTTAAACAAGATAAAGTTGACAAAGTAACCGAAATTTTAGCCAATGATTCAATTGCATATGCAGTTGTTGGTGAAGTAACTTGCAGCAACTTCATAATCAGCAACGATTCTGAAGAACTGATTAATATAGAAGTAGAAAAACTTGTAGAAGCAAACACAACCACAATAGAAAATCAGATGGCTTAAATATTGTAGAAGGTCATTCTAATGAATGCATTATGGTATTATGCAATAGGTTTCTTAATAGTATGGGTCATGGCAATTATACTGAGGGGAAAATATGACAATATTTCCGTTCAGGGAATTGTCATCATGCTTAAAACAGAAAAATTGCACAATATTATTGACAAAATAGCTAAAAAGCTTCCAAGATTCTGGAAAGCATACATGAACCTGGGAATTCCGGTGGGATTCTTCTTCATGATTCTCATGTTTGTAGCCATATTATGGTCACTGCAGCTGATGTTTGAAATGCCAACAGTTTCATTAATCCTGCCCGGAGTAGACATTCCCGGTTCCCCAATATATATTCCGTTCGGCATGGGATTACTGGCCTTGGCTACGGTTCTTATAATTCATGAAGGAGGTCACGGAATACTTGCAAGAGTAGAGGGAGTGGCAATAGATTCGGTTGGACTACTCCTGATGCTGATTATTCCGGGAGCATTTGTAGAACCAAACGAGGAAGAACTGAAAAAAGTCAACGCCATCAGCAAACTGAGGGTTTACTTTGCAGGACCCATGTTCAACATGGGACTGGCAGCCATAGGACTCATACTGATGATGTGTGTAGGAGGTTTCATAGCCTCTGACGTATACACATCGGATGGTATGGAAATTACAAGCGTAATTCCATCCAGTCCATCAGACGGGGTTTTATCCGATGGAATGATAATTCGGGGAGTAAACAATCAGAGCGTAACAGATTACTCATCATACGTTAAGATAATGAACACCACCCGTATCGGTGACAACATATCAATCACTACAGATAAGGGAACGTATAATGTTGTAAGCACAACCAATCCCACAAACAGCAGCAGATCATACATCGGGGTGCGTTCACAGGAACATAAAATCGTATCCCCAGAATTTGAACAACAGTACGGTACGTTTATACCATGGCTTTTGACACAATTAAGGGAATTTTTATACCTGGTATTCCTGTTGAACTTTTCAGTAGGAACATTCAATCTTCTGCCGATGAAACCATTGGATGGAGGATTAATTCTTGAAGAAGTGGTAAATTACCGCATAACCGAGGAACGTAGAAAAGACTTTAACAACACCCTGAACTGGTGGACAAGACCTTTACCAACAAATCTGAGATGCTGGATAAGCAGAAGATTCAACAGTTTACTTGACTTTTTACACAAACACGAACTAAGTAAAGTAAGGGCACAGTTTATAGTAACAGCCTTCAGCTATTTCCTGATTATAGTACTCTTCGTACTTATCATATACGGTATGCTTCCGGGAATACTTAAAATGATTTAATTTATCTCCTCTTTTTTATTCTTTTTTTCATATTTCAATATAATTTTAATTTAAAAATAATTAATTTTAATAAAAAGCAAGGATTAAATAAAATATTTCCTAACTTATATTATATTGAGATTTCAAATATAGTATTAAATTTAAAATTATTAAGGGTGAACCATTATGAATAAAATGAACATTGTAGGTATTGGTCCGGGTGACAAGGAATATTTAACTTTAGGTGCTATTGAAACTATTGAAAGCTCCGATGTATTGGTGGGAAGTCAAAGATCACTTGATCTTTTTGATTATTTGGATGCTAAGATGGTGGTTTTAGAACCTAGGGACATTCCAAAAACTGTAAAAATGGCTGTATCCTATCTTGATGATGGTTTAAAAGTATCGGTTTTATCCACGGGTGATCCGGGTTTTAGCGGAATGCTTAAAACAATACAAAAATTATCTCCAAAAACAAAGGTTAATGTTATACCTGGAATTAGTTCAGTTCAACTAGCAGCAGCTAAAGTGCAAATACCATGGGACACGGCAAATCTTTTAACTATTCATGGTGGGAAAGCTCCCTCAGAGGACTTAGTGGACAGATTAGATAACACCAGGCCTAATATTGTACTGCCGAACAGGCATATTAGTGAATTAGCAGAATATTTGATTGATCATGGTTACAGTCCAGAACATGAAATAACCATTTGCGAAAAATTAAGTTATCCTGATGAACAGATAGTTCAAGTAACATTGGGTGAAGCAATGAATATGGACTTTGGTTATATGTGTGTGGTAATAATATAATGTATAATCTTCTAATTTGATTTAATCACCCATCTTTTCTTATTTTTAAAGTTTCAATAACTTAATTATTTAAAAACAACATACATTAATAATATATTAATGAATTTCTAAGAAAATAATTTTAAAAAACGATAATTTATATTTTTTAACCAAGTAAAAGGAGTATTGATATGTTACAAATAGCAGTAACAGGTAAACCAAATGTTGGAAAATCCTCATTTTTTAATTCAGCAACATTATCAGAGGCAGAAGTTGCAAATTATCCATTTACAACAATAGATGCAAATGCAGCAATTGCTTATGTAACAGCTGAATGTCCATGTAAAGAATTAGGTCTTACATGTAATCCCCGAACTGGAAAATGTGAAGAAGGCATTAGATACATTCCAGTAGAACTTATTGATGTTGCAGGTTTAGTTCCTGGAGCATATGAAGGAAAAGGATTAGGAAACAAATTTTTAGATGATTTAAGTCAGGCAAGAGCATTAATTCATATTATAGATGCATCAGGGGCAACAGATGCTGAAGGAAATCCTTGTGAAGCGGGAACACACGATCCGTTGGATGATGTAAATTTCCTTAAACACGAGGTAACTATGTGGGTTTACTCAATCTTGGAAAGAAATTGGCCAAGACTCATCAGAAAAGTAATGAGTGAACACCTTAATTTTGCAAAAGTAATATCAGAACAATTAACTGGTGCGGGAGTACTCCTGGATGATGTTATAGAAGCAGAACGCATCATGGATGATGACTACGATAAGTGGGAAAAGGAGGACATGTTACGTTTTATCGATAAAATATTAGAATCTGCAAAACCAATAATCATAGTCGCAAACAAGATAGACACACCCCAAGCAGAAGAAAACATCAAAAGACTAAAGGAAAAATATGAACAGGTAATTCCAACAAGTGCGGAATCGGAATTAGCATTGGTAAATGCAGCAAAGGCAGGACTTATCAAGTATCATTCAGGAGAAGATCATTTTGAAATACTTGAAGAATCCAAATTATCGGATAAACAAAAGATGGCACTTAATTATATCGATGAGCATGTTCTTAAAAAATATGGTTCAACAGGAATACAGGAAACAATTAACAAAGCGGTATATGAAACACTTAATAACATAGTAGTTTATCCAGTGGAGGATGAACACAAATTCTCCGACCAAAAAGGCAATATTCTGCCCGATGCATTACTGGTTGCAAAAGGATCAAATCCAAGAGATTTGGCATATTGTATACATACTGATATCGGTGATGGTTTCACACACGCAATTGATGCAAGACGTAACATGAGAATATCAAGTGAGCAGGAACTTAAACAATCAGATATTATAAGCATTATATCAAATAAGTAGGTGTTTTGCATGAAAACATTAATCTATGCGGATTATGAAACAGATTTAAATAAATACAAGAACTTAAATTCGGATATAATAGTGTATGATGAAACAGGAATTATTGATACTGAATTTGAAAAAACAGATTCAATAGAAATGTTTTCAAATGTGGATGCGGTAATATTTACACAAAACTGTATAATTGGCGGAGAATATGATACAAGTAAATTAAAGGAAGCATGTATAAAAATACAGAACTGTGTTTTGGATGAAGTGTTACTAATCTTTGATACCAGAGTACCACCTAGAACCGTGCTAAAAATGTCAAAAGTTATAGATGAATACGAATTAATTCCTGATATTAAATTAGCATACACTACGGTAATTAATGATAATCTGCGAATTATTGCAGGTAAAAACGAGTCATGTCTGGAAAAAGCGGTTAAAATATATGAAACGATGGCTGATGAAATAAGAAGAGTAAAACATATACAAACAGCAGAATTCATACCAATACTTCAAAATGCTTATAGGGACACTTTGGTAGCATTGGCAAATGAAACGGCAATACTGTCTGAAGCTTTGACCATAGATTTAACAGAAGCAATTGATGTGGCCAATACTAATGAGGAAATTAATCTGGCATATCCTAAACCAATACTTAAAAACGAAATCTCCCGTGATTCTGAGGAAATAAATAACTTGGCTAACGAATATGGCGAGCCGTCACAATTGTCTGAAACAATAAGAAACACAAACAATTATGTGGCATACCACATGGCATACATGGCAGAAAAGGAATTATACCTTAAAGAGCATCTTGCAATGTTTGAAACTACGGTAGCGATACTGGGAATAACAGAGGATGAGAAGTTAATTTCACAAAAGGATAACGCGTCTTTAACACTAATAGATGATTTTGTAAGCAGAGATGTTGAAGTATGGGCACATGATGATAAAGTTGACGAAGAAATTATTGAAGAACATGGTGCAAAGAAGATTACAATAGATGAAGCTTATGAAGCAGATTGTATAATAGTAATGACTGATACTCCAGAATACAGGCAACTGGACCCTGAAAAAATTGAAAAAGTAATCATCACGGCATTACCAATATTTGATCAGGAAAAGTTTGAAAATGTAAAATATAGTTGTGTAGGTCATTACAGATTGAAAGAAGGTGAAATGTTATGATTCATCCAAGACCAAGCCCGATAGCTGCCGCACTTTATACGTTAAGGGATATGGAAGTTGATGTTATAATTATGCACGGTCCGGCAGGCTGTTGTTTTAGAACTGGACGATTGCTGGAAGATGAAGGAATAAGGGTAATTACAACTGCAATGAATGAAAATGATTTCATATTCGGAGCAAGCGAAAAATTAATTGAAACAATTAGGGAAGTAGAGGAAACATTTCATCCAAAAAATATTGGAATAGTCGGAACTTGTGCAAGCATGATTATAGGAGAAAACATGAAAAATGATGCACAGGAAGCCGGAATTGATTCAAACATAATCATAGTTGAAACACATGGAGGATATGAATCCGGAGATAACACTGCCGGTGCAATACAGGCATTAAAGGCGGCAAACGATTCGGGAATAATATCTGAAGAAGAAGTGGAACGTCAAACACTAATGCTTCAAAAAGCCACAGAACTAGAAAAAAGTCGTGGAATGGCTAAAGGTACTTATATTAAACCGGATTATGGTGATAACAAAGTCAGGGTAGCAAAGCAAATACTTGACTATTTAGAATCCGGTAAAAAGGTTTCAATAGTTTTAAATGCTAAAAAAGAGACAAGTTATCTTTTTGCAGACATAATGACTATTGATTGGGAAAAATATTATCCTGAAAATGTTCCAACATATGTTTCAAATACCGATGAGGAAATAGGATTGCCTTACATTAAACATCATGCAAAAACCGTTAATGATAACATTAGTAAAAAATCGGATTATATTACTGGGGGACTGGATGAATATCCGGTAACGGGACTTAAGGCAGAAGAAGTCTTAAACAGCCTGGATTCTGATTTAACCATAATATTGGGCGTACCACATGCAGTTGATGTAGAAAATGTTCCCGGTAAGACAATAGCAGTAACTGATGGTCCAAGATTAGTGGAACCATTAAGACAAATGGGATTTGATAATGTTGTCACGGAATTGGATGCTCATTCTAAAACTTTGGGAGCAAAATCAATCGTGGAATCAGAATTTGCACAAAGCATCAGGGGATTACTGGAATAGGAAAAAATTAAACATTTTACAAAAAATAATTGAAAAATAAAACAAAATATAATATCTATGAATAAGATATATATTTACAATTGAATATGTACACAGGTGAATTCATTGAATATAATAATTATAGGAGCAGGAGCTTCAGGATTAACTGCTGCATCAAACATTAGAAAATATGATGACGAATCTCAAATAATAGTATTTACTACACAAAAACACGTAGCATACTCTCCATGTGCAATTCCTTACGTAATAGGAGGACACATAGACAGTTTTGATGACATTATTATGCACAAACCGGAAGAATATATGCGTAAAAACATCAGAATACTCACAGAAACAAAGGTTACAGAAATAAATAACGATATTACCGAAATAACATACGAAGATAAAAACGGTAACAAACAAAACATAAAATATGATAAATTGGTCATAGCAACAGGTGGAAAACCATTAATTCCTCCAATTCCAGGTAAAGACTTGGAAGGAGTATTTAAGGTCAGAACTGTGGAAGATGGTGAAGACATACTCGCATACTCCGAAAACTGTAAAAATGTTATACTCGTTGGTGGTGGAGCAATAGGATTAGAACTTGGTTCAGAACTAGCAAACAAAGGAATTAAAGTCACAATTGCCGAAATGATGCCACAATTATTCCCAAGATCATTTGATCAGGAAATGTCAGACAAATTCCAGGAACACCTTCAAGGAAAAAATATTGAAATATTAACAAATTCTGCTGTAGAATCAATTAATGGTGAAACAAAAGTTGAATCAGTAACTATTGATGGTGTTGAAAGACCGGCCGATATGGTGATTTTATCAACTGGTGTAAGACCACAAACCGATTTAGCAGAAAGTATAGGTTGTGAATTAGGACAATTTGCAATTAAAGTAAATTCACGTATGGAAACATCAGTACCAAACGTCTATGCTGCTGGAGATTGTGTAGAGGTAACAAATGCAATAACTGATGATTTGACTCTTTCACCATTAGGAACAACTGCAGTAAGGCAGGGTATTATTTTGGCTAAAAACTTAGCAGGACATGATATAGAATTCCAACCTGTTCTCAATTCAACAGTATCACAAATAGGTGACATGGAAATGGGTGCAGTAGGTATTACACAACAGGAAGCAGAAAAACAGGGAATACCTGTAGTGGTAAGTACTATTGAATCCTTAAGTCGTGCAAGATACTATCCTGGAAGCAAACCGTTATATCTTAAGTTGATTGCAAAAACGGATGGAACAATCATTGGATGTCAAATGTTTGGTCAGGAAGCAGTTTCTGAAAGGGTAGATACTATGACTGCTATCATGTCACAAAAGTTAACTTGTGACGATGTTGTATCAATGGAATTTTCATATGCACCTCCTGTGTCTACAGTAGTGGATCCTATTGCAAAAGCTGCCGAGGAATGTCTTGCAAAGCTTGACAAGTTGGATGATAAAGCTTGTCCTATTGATTTGCCTGAAGAAAAAGCACCTGTCGAAGATAAAGCTGAAGAAAAATCTGAAGAAGCCCAAGCAGCACCTGAGGAAGATAAAGCTGAAGAAAAATCTGAAGAAGATGAAGCAGCACCTGAGGAAGATAAAGCTGAAGAAAAAGTTCCTAAAGAACAAGAAATGACTTTTCCTGAATACTTAAGAAGTCAAGGATTACTCTAAAAATAGGTTTAAACAATCTATTCTCTTTTTTTTACTATTTTTTTTTAATAAAATTATATTTAAAATAAGCGTTCTATTTTTTTTGGAGATTATTGAATAAAAAAAATGATATAAGTGTTGTTGTACACTTATATACAGGTGTATCCACCGTCTACTGCAATGGATTGACCGGTTACATAACCTGATTTAGGTGATGCTAAGTAAACTACTGTTGAATCTAATTCTCCGTCTACACCAGATCTTCCTATAGGAACAACTGTTTTTGTGTATGCTTTGTATTCTTCGGTTTCTAATAAGTCGATTGTTAATTCTGTTGGGAAGGTACCAGGACAAATTGCGTTTACTGTAATGTTGTATTTTGCCCATTCAGCTGCTAATTGTCTTGTGAGGTTTACTACTCCACCTTTTGCTGCTGCGTATGGTGAGGTAGGTGTTGCCATTGTACCAACTAATCCGAACATTGATGCAGTGTTTATGATACGTCCGTATTTTTGTGGAATCATTGCTACACGTGCTACTTCTCTGGACATTTTGAATGTACCGGTGAGGTCTACGTCTACGGTTTTGTTCCATTCGTCATCTGTTAATAATTCTGCTTCTTTGGTTGCTCCGTATCCTGCGTTGTTGTGGAGGATGTCGATTTTTCCATAATGATCCATTACTTCTTTTACACAGTTAGCTACACTTTCAGTGTCTGTTACATCACAAACTACTCCGATACAGTCTACACCTAATTCTTTGATTTCTTCTGCTACTTGGTCTAATCTTTCTTTTCTTCTACCAGTAACTACAATGTCTGCACCATATCTTGCGTATGCTTTTGCCATTTGTACTCCGATACCGGAGGATGCTCCACTTACTAATGCTACTTGTCCACTTAAATCAAATAAATCATTCATGTTATTTTTTCTCCTTTATATAGTATTAATCAATTTATTATTTTTTTTTTATATGTGAAGAAACTTCACATTATATATCATGATTTATCATTATTAATTAATATACTTTTCATATATTTATTTGATTAAAAAGTTTATAAAAATATGATGATAACTAAAAGTCATATTGAAAAATGTTCATCATATCCAATATTTATTAAAAATAGTATAATCATCCGGGATAAAAAATATCATCTTGTTCTAAAAAAAAGTATTAAAAAGGGGGTTTAGGTACTTAGTTTTTTCTGCAAACCTTTTTGTATTCTGCACCCTGAAGGTCATGGTATTTTACCATACCAATCATTTCTCTCTGGTCGATTGATTCTTTGTCATCGAATGAAACGGTGTCTTCATTGTATAAAGCACAGCATGATTTTTTAGTGATTACTTTCATTGAACCTTTGTGTAACCTTACTTCAACAGTACCGTTTACTCTTTTTTGCATGTGGTCATTGATTACGTCAAGGTCTTTTCTTAAAGGTTCGTTCCATAATCCTTCATATACAAGTTCAGCGTATGTCTGACTTAGGTTTTCTGCAAACTTAATTTCCTTTCTACTGAAGATTAGTTTTTCAAGTGCTGCATGTGCAGTAATAAGAAGGATTGCACCAGGAGTTTCATAGTTTTCCCTTGATTTGAGGCCTATGATTCTGTCTTCAATCATGTCAATTCTACCAATACCGTGTTCTCCAGCAATTTTGTTTGCTTTTCTAATAAGAGATACAGGATCTAGTTCTTCATCGTCAATTTTAACAGGTTCTCCGTGTTTGAAGGTAATTTTTATGATTTGTGGTTCATCCGGTGCATCAACTGTTGATTTGGTCCATTCATAAATGTCTTCAGGTGCTGCTGTAGCAGGATTTTCAAGTAATCCTCCTTCAATGGATCTTCCCCAGAGGTTTTCATCGATACTGTAAATTTTTTCTGACGGTAATGGAATTCCATGTTCTCTTGCATATTCCTGTTCTTCGGTTCTTGTAAGGTTGCAGTCTCTGATTGGTGCAACTATGTAGAAGTTTGATTCTGATCTGATTGTTGCTTCAAATCTGAACTGGTCGTTTCCTTTACCTGTACATCCGTGTGCAATTGTTGCTGCCCCTTCCTTTTCTGCAATTTCAACAATTTTTTTTGCAATTAAAGGTCTTGCAAATGCTGTACTTAGAGGGTATCCTTCGTATAAAGCGTTTGTTTTAATGCATCTGAATGCATAGTCTTTTGCAAATTCATCTTTTGCATCTATGGTGTAGTGTTTTTTTGAACCGATTTTTTCTGCTGCTTCCTGTGGTCTTTTGATTTCGTCTTCTGGCTGACCTACATCTACACAGGCAGTAATTACTTCCATGTTATATTTTTCTTCCAGGAGTTTTACACATACGGATGTGTCTAATCCTCCACTAAATGCTAATACACATTTTTCCATTTTTTCACCTAATGTTGTTTCTTTTTAAATAAATAATATTTAATAAGACAATTCGTATTATTTTATAATTTAAGAATTTATTATAATATAATATCTTTTTTTATTTTCTAATAAATTTTTTTATATTAAGCAAGGATTTAAAAATAAATTATGATAATGTTACTTCTTAATCTGTTTCTATCTTAAATACAATTAAATACTTAATTTAATATAATATTAGAACATAGGGGATAATTATGTCATTGTTTCACAGTATCAATATTGATTCATCAACTGCAGGCAACGTATTGGCCAATAATCAAATAAACCGATACTTTATAAACAATTATTACAGAAGAAACGAGGAACTGATGAAGTGTATAAACATGACAAAAGAGGGCAGCATAGTATTTACCACAGGCAGTGGAAGATATAATCTCTTACTGCTTGCAGGAGTTCATGGAAACGAACTGGCTTCCCAATCCTCATTAATCAAACTAATGGAAGATATAATATCCGGAAAAATAAAACCCAAATGCAAGTTGCACATAATACCATTTCTCATACCATACGCGTCCATGACAAACTCCAGAAAATATGATGGTATTGATATGAATCGCCATGCCCACATGGATGGAATAACCAAGAAAATCGTGGACTATGCGGAAAAAAATCAGATAAGTGCACTATGTGACTGTCATTCCACTGATCCAAACAATAAACCAGGGTTTGCCAGTGTATTCTGTTCTGTAAGACCATTAATAGACAGCTCAAAAATGGCACTTCATATATGTCATGACACACAATCTAAAATATTGCCAATTCCGGAAGCAGGCATGATACTCAAGGGTGCAGTAGAGGATGAATCAAACCTAAGGGGCATACCGGCTGTAACAATAGAAACAGTATGTGAAAACGGTAAAATAAATGATGAAGCCGTGAATTTCTCATATAAACAAGTAACAAGCTTTTTAAATTATTTCGGAGTAATATAATAGAAGAAAAAAAGGAGTACTAAAAAAATGTCTTCATACAAAGCACATGCACTTGCAGGCATAATACTGGCATTTCCGTTCATACCAAGCTTCTTTTACCTGTTTTTTGCAGTAATAGGAGCATCCATTCCCGACATGGATCATGACAACAACAAGAACAAGGTCAATTCAATGTTTCTTGTGGGCATAATCATATCATTACTGCTGTTAATACTAAACGGGTCAATGCTCTCGGGACTGCTGATCGTACTTTTGGCAATAACCTTTTATTATTCCAAACATAGGGGACTGACACACTCACTTGTGGGAGTAACAGTTCTTTGTCTGTTGCTGTTGTTTATGATGATGGGTTTTATACCAGTGGTAACGAGTCTTGCAGAATATGCTAATTATGCCATGCCGAATAACCTGTCAATATTCATAATGCTCTCACTATTGGGATACTTTGTCGTCAGCCGTAAGGTACTAACATACTATGAAGTGATACTGGCATGCTGCCTGTTTCTTGCACCGGTGAATATTTCCGTTATAAACTGGCGTCTGATATTCATAATGCTCTTTCTTGGGGCAATGAGTCATATAATACTTGACTTGTTAACGCCGTCAGGATTAGCAGTGTTCTGGCCATTATCAGACAGGGAATATCATAAGAAACTGGCAGTAATATTCATAGGAATATGGTTATTCCTGGCAGTAACATACGTCCTCGAATTTGGGCACATATTATTTACATATCAGCCAATGTTGAATTACATACTGTGACGGAAAGAATAATAAATAACTGGAAAAAGATCCGAAATCTATGATTTAGTATGGGGGATAATGTTTTTAATAATAATTACTTTCAAATTAAGCATTATTGACATGGCAATAATGATAATAATACTCATATCTGCCCGTTTAATATATTACACAATGTATGAAAAGAAAAAAAGTAGTACGGATGAAACAAAAGATTAATCTTTTTTGTTTTATATGTTTACTTTTTATGTGGTTTATATTATGTTTTGTTAAATTTGTGTTAAGTGATTTTTTTCATGGTAAAACAAGTATTCGAACATTTTATATTATGGATGGGAAAAAGAAGTGTATGGATAATGTTAATTTAATATGCTCCATGTTATATTTAATATTTTTTCAATGTCTCAGGGAATATTATTATATAACTTTTTAGGTGAAAATGTAGCATCTCGGGGATTAATTTTATATTCAATGTTGATTTTGTATCTGTCAGTTTGTTTATTTGTCAGGATTAATTATTTTCCATTTGTGGATGAAAAAATTATTGAAGAGAGGATACATCCATTTACGTATACCAGTATTTCTATAAGATATCTGCTTGTAACAACTGTATTTACAACCCTTTTTGCAATGTTTTATTTGGTGTTGGGTGTTGGTAATTCATTGTTATGTTGTGTAATATCGTTAATATATGGACATGTTGTGTCTTTATTTCCGGATTATCTGAATAAATATTGGTATACGGAACTAAGATCACAAAATGGTATGTATTCGTTTTATTTGCTGAATTTTTTAGTGATGGCTCCGTTAATTTATATTTTAATAATTTCAATATGATTCAAAAGGTTTATATTAATTTTCAGCTTAATCAACCGGAATGTATTATTAATAGTGTCGTAACTTATGAAATTCATATAATTTTAATCTTCATGTCTTCTTTTTTTAATATTTTTTTTATTTTTTGTTTGTATCGTATTACATTGTTAAGTTTTTGCTGATTTTTTCTTTTCATCTTAAAAAAGTTTACGTTAGCCTAAATATTAATTCATAACTATTAAATATGTTGTTTTTTATAAATATATTCATACTATATACTTGAATTGTGAAGTTTTTCTTTTTTAAGTATGGAGTTTTTGTAGCTAATTAATTTAACTTAAGATATTGGGACAACAAGTTATGGATAAATTTTCATATGTTTGTCTAAAACCTTTAAGAACAAGAAGGGGTTTGCCCGGGAATCATATTCTTGAGATATGGTTTTCAGGAAGTTCTAGGATTAATAGAATGATTGTTCGTATATAAAAACGGAGTTTAATTTATGTTTTTAAATAGGATAATCTACGGAATTGAATTTTTCGTAAGATTAGTAGTCGAAATAATTAAGGCAGTAATAGACACTGCTATGTGCTGTCTCAAGGGCGAAGTAGATCCTGTTGTTGTAGAGATCATGCCTGATTTAAAACGTCCGGTATCTCTTGCAATATTGTCTAACACCATTACCTTAACACCTGGTACTATCACTATTGATATGAACCAAGAAAAAGGTATTTTAACAGTATCTGCTCTTACACCTCGTTCACGTGAGGACATTATACCTCTTGAGTCAACTATTAAGAAAATGTTAGAATAAACATAGGGTGATGAGATGGATTTTTTAACAATATCTGAATTGTTCCTAATGTTATGTCTAGTCATATACATGCTTGCTGGTGTCAAAATCGCAGCAAGAAAAACCACTGGATCAGCATTAGCTGGTGTCGGTGCTTTTACAATTGCTTTGGCAGTAGTATTGGCTATGGTGTCTGTATTAACAGATATTACATTCTGTAGGGATATAGCATTTGCATTAATTGTATTAAGCCCAGTTGGAACAATTGCAGCCGCTACAGTTTTAGGTGGAGGCGAAATATAATGGCAAGTACAGGATTAGATCTTTCCTTAACATTTGGTGATCCAATTTCAATCATTTTAGGAATAGTCTTTATAATTTTAGGTATTATCGTATTAATTACCGCAAAAGGATTATTAAGTAATACAAGTGATGATTTACAATATTCTATTTTCGGAAGATTAGAAATTTTAGGTATTGTGGATATGGTTAGTGTATTAATCTTAATTTTGATTGGAGAACCAGCTTTAGGGGTAGTTTACTTTATATTAGCACCATTTGCAACACACGCTATAGCTAGTGGACATTACCGTGGAGAACAAGGAGAGCATTAAAATGATAGACGTAAATATTTTAGTACAAAATGCTGTACCTTTAGCATTATATGTATTTGCAATATTAGGAGCTATTGTTGCTTTAATGCAGAAAGACTTGCTTAAAATGGCAGTTCTTACCAGCGTATCTGGATTTGCAGTAGCATCAATTTTCCAAATTTTATTAGCTCCCGATGTAGCATTAACACAGGCTGTAGTAGGAGCAGCAATCATACCAACATTAGTTGGTCTTTCAGTATTAAAAACAAGAGAACCTCCTGTAACAGAAGATGTGGAAGGTGATTCATAATGGCAATAGAAATAGTCCAATGTGGAGCATTATTAACCGCAGCACTTTTAATGATTATAGGGTTAGTAGCATTAGTCTACTTAGATAACGTTCTTAAGAAAATTATCGGAGCAGCATTCATAGGTGATGGTGTAAACCTATTAATTATCGCATTAGGTTACAGAGTTAACGGTATTCCATATATTTTCTTACAAAATATGGATGTAAACAGCTTTTTAGGTCAAGCAT
Organism: Methanosphaera sp.; assembly: GCA_045639105.1. Classification (GTDB taxonomy): domain Archaea; phylum Methanobacteriota; class Methanobacteria; order Methanobacteriales; family Methanobacteriaceae; genus Methanosphaera. The sequence continues at coordinate 11,533 of JAZUCJ010000058.1, read as the reverse complement.
CATATCCACTACCATTTGCATTAGTATTAACTAGTATTGTAATTGGTGCAAGTACTCTTGCTGTAATGTTAGCACTTGCTGTAGTTTTATACAAAAGAAATGGAACACTCAGTGCAACCGCTCTTTTAAACGATAAAAAATTAGGAGAGGAAAACAATGAATAGTGCTATAAATACAACTCAAGGGGGTAATTGCTAATGGACGGAACTATATTTATCCCATTAATGGTAGTTATTCCAATAATATGTGCTGTATTAGTAAACCTATTACATGAGCACAGCGGTATTTCCAAAATTTTTGGTTATATTGGAGCAATTTGTTTACCAATAATACCTCTTATAGCAGTATATGGAAACCACTTCTTTGGTGGATATCAACCATTAGCAAATGGTGGATTAGCTGTTGCTTTACCAGAAGCAGCAAATAGTATTATTTCAGGTTCATTCCTCGAATTATTCCACCCAGCAATTACATACGCATTTGGTCCTGGACAACAAGTTATATTGTTTGTTCTAGGTTTAGTAGCAATGTGTGCAATATTCATATCAATTGCTGAAACTAAAAAAACATCTGGTGTATACTTATACATGTTATTCATGCTTTCAGCAGCATTAATGGCATTTGTATTAACAGACGATATATTCAACTTATACGTATTCTTCGAAATTGCAGCATTGGTACAGGTAGGACTTATACTGGTCTCAAGAGTAAGAGGAAACTATGAAACTGGTTTAAAATACATGTTGCTTGGAGAAGTAGGTGGATCCTTCATGCTTTTAGGTATCGCACTTATATTAGGTTTAACAGGTAACGTAAACATAAGCGATATCGTAATGATGATACACTCCGGTTTAGTAGACCCTACAAACCCAGTATTATTATTCGCAGCAGGTATGTTAATTTACGGATGGTTATACGCAACAGGTTTACCACCATTCAACGCAATTAAATCAGAAATTTATTCAAAAGGTTTACCTAGTGGATCCATGTTATTACAATCATTCTCAGTAATTGCTTGTATATCAATAGGATTAGTAATAATAAGAATATTCGGATACTTACCTACAGCTCAAATGGCAATGTTAGCAGTAAGCGTAATTGCAATGATCTTAGGTATCTGTATGGCTATGGTACAGGATGACTACAAACGTATCATCGCATACCTGGCAGTTGGTGAATTAGGTTACATAGGTGTAGGTCTTGGATTAGGAACACCTTTAAGTATTACTGCAGGATTATTCCAGGCAGTTAACGAATTAGTTGTAACTTCATTCTTATTCATAGGATTCGGTTTAGTATTATACAAAACCAGAACCAGTAAAATCAGTAAACTTGGTGGATTAGTACAATATATGCCAACAGCAGCATTACTAACAGTACTTGCAGGATTTGCAATGGCTGGAGTACCTCCATTCAATGTATTCCAAAGTAAATACTTATTATGTCAAGCTGCTATCGCAGCAGGAATTCCGGAACTTGCAGTAATAATGATTATATTAAGTATCGTAACATTCCTCGCATTCCTCAAAATGGCATACGCAATATTCTTAAGAGAAAAACCAGACGAATTAGAAGTATCATCTGCAGATGTTCCAAAAACAACAATGGCAGTAATGATAGTATTCTTAATCATTTGTTTAATAATTGGTTTATTCCCTGGTTTAGTAGTGGACAAATTAGGTGTATTAGCACTTACAGCATTAGCTTTATAGTAAGGTGATAAGATGAATATGTACGATAAACTTGTACAAACTTTAAAAAGTACATTTGGGCAAGATCCAGAAAAAACATTAGTCAACGGATCAAAAACTTCATCAATAGTTTCTGCTGAATTAGTGTTAATGGCATCTTTATTAATAGCTGCTTTAACAATAAGAATAATAAGTCCAGCATTAATGATTGTTGCAGTAATTGGATTAATGTTATTATTCATGTATGTAACACCAATAATGCCTAAATTGTACAAAGAACATAACGATGATTTTAACAACATGATGTTCTATGCAGTATTAACATTAGCAATATTTGCAATAGTATTCTACTGGGGGGTATTCTAAGTGAAGGCTTCAATAAGAGACATAGCATTAATAGTTGCTATCGCAGCATTCGCAACAATATTCTTAACCTCTATGGTTCAATTCAGTGGAATGATTTTCCCAGGTATAAACTACATATACCAAGGTGTTGGTGTATCAATTGCACCTAACTTAGTAACTAACGTAGTATTCGATTTCAGAGGTTTCGATACCCTTGGAGAAGCATTTATTTTAGTAAGTGCTGTAGTAACCACTATGTTAGTATTCGGTAGAGGAAAAGTAAACCTTGGAGGTGACGACAATGAGTGATCTTCTTAAACTAATTGCATACCCTGTATCATTCATAATGATTGGATACGGTGTAATGACAATACTCGGTGGTCACATAACTCCGGGAGGAGGTTTCCAGGGTGGAGCTATGATGGCTTCCGGAGCAATATTATGTATACTTGCTTACGGATTAAAAGATAATCCATTCAATCTTTCACACGAAAGAATGTCCTTAGTAGAAAGCTGTGGAGCTTTATTATACATATGCTTAGGATTAGTCGGATTATTTGCTGGTGGCTCATTCCTTTACAACGTAGGTACAAACATCTACGGATTAGTACCAGCAGGTTTACAAACTATGTTAAATTACCCGGACGCATTACAAGCAGGAATAATTCCATACCTCAACATAGCTATTGGGGTAAAAGTATTCATTGGATTAACTACATTAGTAATTCTTTTCTATGCAGTTACCAAATATGCTGGGGATTACATAGACAACGAGGAAATTGATTAGGAGGAGTTTTGATGGTTTTAGAAACAACAGTACCATTTTTACAAGCAGTAGGTCCTAACTTATTTGGTATATTATATATCGGACCAACAGTATGTGCTTTAATAATTGGGATTATAGCTGGAGCAATCATGCATAAAACTCCAACTGATGGAATTAAATTAAATACATCCTCTTGGATTGCAATTATTATCGGAGCTATACTTGTAGCATTCTGGTTAGGAACATTCCCATACTATGGCGGATTACCTTTAGGACCAGGATTTGTTGCTGCAGTTATCGGTGCAATAATTGGAAGAGGAGTATTAGGAACTAAAGTTAAAGTTTAAGTGGGGTAATAGAGAATGTTTTTATCAAATCCAGGTAAATGTAATAGCTCAGGTAATTGTGTAGAGGCTTGCCCTACTGATGCAATAACAATAAGAGATGGAAAAGTAGTTAGCTGTATAACATGTGGAAAATGTGAAAATGTTTGTCCAAACAAAGCAATTTTCAAAAACAAATTTGGCGGTTATGTAGTAGACAGAACTAAATGTAACTTATGTGGAATGTGTCAAAAAGTTTGTCCAGTAGATGTTATCACAGTTAAAGATGGAAAAATTATGGGTATGTGTTCCAACTGTGGAGTATGTGTACCTGCATGTCCAAACGACGCAAGAATGCCAGGACCATCCAAAGCTATTCAACCAGAAAATCAGATGGCCAGCAGAGTAAACGTAGGAACAGTTCACGAAGATTGTATTGAATGTGGAAGATGTGCATACTTCTGTCCTTCAAATTCAATTAAATTCTCATACATAGAACCGGGCGTATGTACAAAATGTGATTTATGTATAGATGTCTGTCCTAGAGATGCAATTGGACCAATCGAAGAAGGTGGAGCATACCAAGTAGACATGGCTAAATGTGCACTCTGTTACAAATGTTTAATCGAATGTCCAAACGATGCAATTACAGCAAAACATTTACAACTGGAAATTAATCAACCAGAATATGATGTGGAAAACGATACAAGAATGATTGCATGTATAGACTGTGAATTATGTGCAGATGCATGTCCTACAGACGCTTTACAAGTTGTAAACAAAAGAGTCAGATATGATGTTGATTTATGTACTCTCTGCGGAAATGAAAACGGCGAAGCAGCATGTGCAGAAGACTTTGCACACGCACCTTGTACAAACGCATGTCCACAAGGCGTACTAGAATTCGTACCAGATTCAAAAATTACACTTGAAGGTGTATGTGTAGTATGTGGTGGATGTATTACTGAATGTAAATATGATGCACGTAAATTCATGAGTACTACATGGAATGGAGAAATTGGACCGCAGTGTCTTAAATGTGGAATTTGTGCAGAAGTTTGTCCAAAAGGAGCTATTACAGTCGATGATAATGGCGTAAGCGTAAACTTCGATGAATGTGTACTTTGTGAAAAATGTGCAATGCATTGTCCAGTAAGTGCAATTCCAAAAACAACACCACTAAAAATGAAAATTGCAAGTGGATACTCAATGATTAACAACAAACTATGTATTGGATGTAATCGTTGTGTTGATGCATGTATATTCAAAGCTATATCTCCTGATGAAGAAGGAAACTTAAAAATCAACCATGATACATGTATCTATTGTGGAGCTTGTAAAACTGCATGTCCAGCAAGAGCAATTAAAATACAAAGAGATTTCGAGGCACAAATATGAGTTTAGGAAAAATTTTTATAAACGGGATTTATACCAACCTCAAAAGATTAATCTTTGCAAGTGACCGTGTAACTGACATGCAATTCCGTAATGATGTATTAAATGGAAATGTAAAACCAGCACCTTTAGTTGCAGAAGTGGAATGTATTGGTTGTGGAGGATGTGCAAACGTATGTCCTACTAAAGCAATTGTAATGACTCCAATAGAACCAGTAGAAATTGCAGATGGAATAGTTAAAACAGCAATACCACAAATCAATGAAATTGAATGTGTACACTGTTATCACTGTCATGATTTCTGTCCTATCTTCGCATTATTTGGAGTAGCAGCAACAATACATCCAAACGATGTTGGTAACAAATGTAGTAAAGATGTAAACAGTATGCTTTTGGATCCAAGTGAAATATCTGATGCTAAAATTAAATACATTGCACAATATTTAACAGATGATTCAATTATCCAAAAGAATAAAGAAATGAAAGAAAAGTTACAAGCTCAAGAAGAATCAGCAGCTGATTCAAGTGAAGCTGTAGAGGAATAGGGGGATGAATATGGGACTTAAAGGAACTTCAAGGTCAAAATCAATCCACGTAATGTTAGTTTATACTGGTGGATGTAACGGTTGTGATATTGAAATAGTTAACGCAGTTTTATCTCCTAAGTTCGACTTAGAACAGTATAACGTATACTTAACTTGGAACCCAAGAGAAGCTGATGTTCTTGTAGTAAGTGGTCCTGTAGTTCACTGGACAAAAGAGCCATTGCTCAAAATCTACGAAGCAATACCTAATCCAAAATTAGTTGTTGCAGTAGGAGCATGTGCATTAACCGGTGGAGTATACAAAAATATCCACGGAGAATTACCTTCCGAGGAAATTGAAGGGCCTGTAGAAAATGTAATACCAGTAGATGCTAAAATCCCTGGATGTGCAGTAAGAGCTAAAGATGTAGTGGCTGGTGTAGCATCAGTTATTCCTATCATCAACGGCTTAAAAGATTAAATAATTTGTAAGGAGTATTTATATATGGTTACAAAAATAGATGGAGCAACAACTTGTAACGCAGTAGAAAGACAAGTTTTTGAAACAGAAATCGATATGGGTACAGTACATCCAGCAGCATTAGAACCTTACAGAGTAAGGCTTTTCGTTGAAGACGAAATAGTTAAAGATGCTGAGATTACTGTAGGTGTAAATCACAGAGGTATCGAAAGAATTATGGAAGGATTACCTGTAGAAAAAGCAAATGCATTAACTGAAAAAGTATGTGGTATCTGTTCAAACGGACACATATTCAATTCATGTCGTGCTGGTGAAGGTGCATTAGGTATAGAAATACCTGAAAGAGCAAGATACTTAAGAGTTCTTGCAGAAGAACTTGAAAGGCTTCACAGGCACATGCTTTACTTAGGACACGGTTCTGAAGTATTAAACCATGAAACATTTGCTATGAGAATCTTCTACATCAGGGAATCCGTTATGGAATTATTATACATGATGGGTGGAAACAGAGTACAATATGGTATATCTGTACTCGGTGGTGTAAGACCTAGAGCAGACTTAAACCTTAAAGAACAACAAAGAATTCTTGATGTAATGGACTACATCGATGATAAAGTAGCAGGATTTGCAGAAAGGTTTGTCAACGACCCTATGGTAATGCACCGTATCGTTGGTACTGGCCAATTATCACAAAAACAAGCTTTAGACTTACATGTAACTGGACCAACATTAAGAGCAACAGGTTATGAGTTCGACCAAAGAACCAAGATGCCTGAATATGATGACATTGAATTTGATGTAATCACTCAAGATGGTGGAGACGTAGCTGCTAACATTTTAATGAGAGCTACCGAAATTTTCCAGGCAACCAAAATTGTCAGACAAGTTATCAAAAACTTACCTGACGGACCAATCGTAAACAGAGACTGGGAAATGGTTGACTCACCAGTATACAAAAGTTACATTGAAGTACCTCGTGGAGTATGTTACCATTCATATGGTTTAGAAGACGGTAAAGTAAGACACAGTATTATAAGAACACCATCAATGTCTAACATTGGAGCTATGCAAGAATCATGTATTGGTCACCCAGTACAGGATGCTCAACTTGCAATCGTATCTTGTGATCCATGTTTCACTTGTACTGATAGAGCTATACAAATAATCAAATTATAGGAGATCAGACAATGGATTTAGGATATTCAATAATTTATGTGATTGTTACTTTCATAATTGGTGGTTTTGTAGCTTTATGGTTACCAGGTATTGAAAAGAAAGCAGAAGCAAGAGTTCAACAAAGAATTGGTCCTCAACTTTCAAGTCCGGGTATTTACACAACTTTAAAGTTCTTCTTTAAACATGCTTTAAAACCAACAGCAGTTATGCCAAGATTATACAATGCATTACCAATCATTACTTTGATTGTTGTTGCAGCTATATTCTTAATATTAATCCCACCGGTAATGTTATCATGGGGTCCATTTGCTAGTATTGTAGCAGTAGTTGGTTTATTAAAAGTAGAAGAAGTATTATATTTATTCATGAGTTCATTCTCACAATCACTCATGTCTAAATCTATGCCTTTCCCTGACCAAGCAAAAGGTGGAAAACATAGAGATGCTAAACAATCATTCTTAGAAACAATAAGTGCAAATAGATCATTAAGACTTATCTCATTCGGTAGTTTACCGTTCTATTTAGCATTATTTATACCTGTTATCATGGCTGGTAGTATAGACTTATCTGCAATTGTAAAATATCAACTTGCAAACGGTCCTATATTATTCACACTTCCAGGTATAATCGGAACAATTGTATTCTTCGTAGGTTTCCTAATTATATTAAATGCAAATCCATTTGCATTTATGGAAGGACATTCTGATGTAATTCAAGGTCCTATCATGGAATACATGTCAAAATCAAGAGCAGTATATACAATGGCTCATGCATCCTTAATATTTGTTGGATCATGTCTTTATTCAACATTATTCTTAGGAGTGCCTCCTGCAATGAACGTATTATTCATTGTACCTATTGTATGTTCTATAATCATCACTATGGCAATTGCTGTAACCAGTGCATTCGCACCATTATTCACTAACCGTGAATTCTACCCAACAGTTATTGCAACAAGTATGATTGCAGTAATAGGAATTATAACTGCCTGTTTAACAACTATAATATTATAATAAGGTGATAATATGAAAATAGTGTTACGTGAACATCATATAATAGGTTTAGGGGGATACATTGTAGAACTTAGAACTTCATTTAGAAACTTGATTGTTGTTAATCACAGTGATGAACCAATTAAATTGGAAGTACCTGTACTTAACGACGATTGGATCGAAGAACATGAAGCTTTAGGTTTAGAAGTTATTCCAGTTATGGATGATTCTGACTATTTAGTCACATTCCAAATGGCTAAACATAAATTAGATGAAGAAAGAAAAGCTTTAGAAGGGTAATTTCTTTACCTTTCATTATTTTTTTTATTATTTTTTTAAATATCTCTTTTTTATTGGATTTTGTTTCATATTTTTTTTATTATACAAACGTTTATATACTATGATAAACTTAGGTATACCTAAGAAACAATATTTTTAGGCAAACCAAATTTTGTCATATTGTTAAAAAAAACATGCGTTAAATCTTTTTGATTTATATTTTATTAAAAAACATATTATTTTCAGGAGGAAAAAAACATGGTGAGAACAGTTGATGATTTACAACCAGGAGAAACAGCCATAATTAAAACGCACAAAGTAACCGGAACAATTGGTAAACACCTTAGAGAAATGGGTTTAATTAATGGGATTCCTGTTAAATTAGAAAGAAGAGCACCATTAGGATATCCTGTAGAAATCAAGCTTCAAGGATTTTCTTTAGCTTTAAGAAAAGAAGAAGCTCAAGCAATAGAATTAGAATAATTCTATTATTTTTTTCAATTATTTTTAAGACTTTATTGTAGTTTAATAAATTTTTTCATAATTACATAAAACATAATTTAGGCATACCTAAAACTAAAGATGAGGTATAACATGGAGAAACTAAAATTTTTACTTGCCGGAAACCCTAACGTCGGTAAAAGTTCTGTATTCAACCACTTAACCGGAATGAAACAACACGTGGGTAACTGGCCAGGTAAAACAGTGGAATTAAAATCCGGTAGCTTCACTATGGACAACTATGACATAGAAATGATAGATCTGCCGGGTAACTATAGTTTAACCCCTTATTCAGTAGAAGAACAGGTTTCAAGAGATGCAATAATACACGAAGAAAACGATGCAGTAATAAACGTAATAGACGCAGAAAACATTCAAAGAAACTTATACTTAACACTACAGATCATGGAAACCGGAGCAAACACGGTTCTGGCACTAAACATGTTAAACTATGCTGAAGAAGCAGGGTATAAAATTGACGTCAAAAAATTAGAAAAAACACTGGGAATACCAGTAGTTGTCATAGATGCAAGAGAAGGAACAGGACTTGATGAACTTGTAAAAGCAGCAATCAAAGCAGCAAAAAATCCTGTTGACATCTCACAAAGACTGACATATGGTTTTGAACTAGATGACCATATGAATCAGGTAAAATCACTATTTCCCAACTTAAAAGTAGGTTCATCACCAGATTCATGGGTGGCCGTAAAATTACTGGAAGGCGACGATGAGGTACTCGACTTGGCCGAAGAGTCATCAGATAAAAACAACCTACGTAAATTAACAGAAATAAGAAAACACCTTGAGGAAATATTCAACAGCAACGTCGACGATGCATTCATTGATGCAAGATACGGTGAAATCGAAAGTATCATGAAACAATGTGTGAAAAGACCAACAGGTCAAAAAGAGTCCATTACAGATAAAATTGATAATATAATCACAAACAAGTACTTGGGAATTCCCATATTTTTATTCATAGTATACTTATTGTTCTTTATCACATACACAGTCGGAGGACCATTCCAGGACTTAATTGATCAGGGATGGGGAATATTAAGCGGATGGTTACTTGAAGTGCTCGGCGAAGGGCTCGTATCATCATTCCTGATTAATGGAGTAATCGGTGGAGTAGGTGCAGTACTCTCATTTGTTCCAATTATATTCATACTGTTCTTCCTCTTAAGTCTCATAGAAGACATAGGATACTTGGCAAGAGCAGCATTTGTAATCGACAGAATCATGCACAAGGTAATGGGATTATCCGGTAAAGCATTCATACCTATGATTTTAGGATTTGGATGTGGAGTAACTGGAATCATGGCAACAAGAACGCTTTCAAATGAAAGTGACAGAATTTCAACAATGTTGGCCGTTCCTTTCATTTCATGCAGTGCAAGAGTACCGATATATGCATTATTCACGGCAGCATTTTTCACAGACCCAATTACTCAAACAGAAGTAACGTTTGGACTATACTTACTTGGTATGATTGTAGCGGTAATAGTGGCTAAAGTATTTAAAACATCAGTATTCAGTGAAGATTCTGCTCCTTTTATCATGGAGTTGCCACCATACAGGATACCTACACTAAAAAGTGCAGTTCTGCACATGTGGGAACGAGGATTCCTATTCATTAAAAAGGCAGGTACAATCATCCTGGGTACCTCAGCATTGGTATGGATTTTATCAAACCTGCCACCTGGAGTAGAAAGCGGATCAGCAAACAGTATCATAGGAATGTTTGGAAGTATTATTGCACCAGTATTTGGACCGTTAGGATTTGGGTTCTGGCAGGCAGCGGTTGCAGTAATATTCGGTCTAATGGCAAAAGAAATTGTAGTATCAACATTCGGTACCCTATTTACCTTGGCAGAGGATGACCAGGAAGGACTCTCCGGCGTATTAAACGAAATGTTCACACCATTATCAGCAATATCATTCATGGTATTCTGTTTATTATACCCTGCATGTTTTGCAGCACTTGCCGCAATTAAGGAAGAGTCAAACTCTTGGAAATGGGTGATAGTATCCATACTGTTATGTACTTCAATAGCATACGTACTGTCACTTGTAATTTATCAGGGCGGATTAATGTTGGGATTCACATAGAAAAACCACATAATCTTCCTTTCAATATTCTTTATTAATGGGAGGTGAAACTATGATTATCGGAGTAAATACTAAGAAATTTCCTGTAAAGAATAAGAAATAAACAAGGAGGTATTTATAATGCTTGAATGTAGAATATGTGGCACTAAGTTCAACCTGGAAGATGTTGACAGGTCACATTGCAACTGCGGATTTAACTGTGGAGGAATCAACGCTCCATGTCCAAACTGTGGATTTGACGTGTTAATTCCAAGAGAATTAAGAAAAAACAATCTGGATGAAAAGTCCATAATATCTAAAATAAAACAAATGTTTTAGATTATTTCTATTTTTACACATTTTATTATGAATTATCATTGTTGGGAGGGTTATGTTATGATTCAATGTAAACTTTGCGGCTTTGAATTTGATGAAACAAAAGAGGAACTGTTGGATTGTACTTGTGGCTGTGGTGGCGATAAGGTACTTTGTCCCAACTGTGGTTATGAGGTAAGACTGCCTAATGATTCAAGGCCTAAAAAAGTCAAAAAACCTGAAGAAATGGGATTTTTCGGGAAAATTATGCAAAAATTGCGTATGGACAGTTATTAATATTTCTTTTTCTTTAAAACTATTTTTATTGCTTGATTCTATTTTTATTTGATGTTCTATTTCTTGGAATTAAGTTTAACTTATGAAATAAATTTATAACAATAAAATTAGAAAGTTGTTGTCTTTTTTTACTGAAATTTTTTAGAAAAAGCATGTAATCAGTAGTGTAATTATGTGTAAAAAGTGTTTAATAAAAATAAAAATATTTTTTTCTTTAATATTTGTTTTAGGATGTGTTTTAGGATATTGTTCTTCAAGGGTTTTATTAAATGGTGAATTATAATTTCTTAATATATATTTAGGGGTCTTAAATTTTATACTAATTTTTATTATCTTATTTAACAATATCCTTTTTTT
>JAZUCJ010000057.1:0-10194 GCA_045639105.1 Methanosphaera sp. | reverse complement strand
TATATACTTCTTGAAATGTTATCTAAGAATGTACTATCAATTTTTATATGGGGTACGTTTTAAGATAAACAATAATATAACACTGTTATATAATTAGAGGTTTTTTTTAATGAAAACATATTTCATAAAAAAACAACATTAATAAAACTTCTAATTAACAAGATAATACAAATCATAATATAAAATTAATTGATAACATAACAAAAAAATAACATATATTTAATCATAAATTCAACGAAAAAGAATATACTAATAAAATAAAGATATAAAAACAGAAGAAAAAAAATAAACAAAGGAAGTGATTTTGTGGTATACGAAGTAAAAAATAACAAAAATATAGCAACTTTAGGATTACATGCAGGACAGGAAGAAACAGATGAAACCGGTTCAAGAGCCGTACCTATCTACCAAACAACATCATATGTGTTCAACGATACCGACCAGGCAGCAAACAGGTTTGCTCTCCAGGAAGGAGGAAACATATATGCAAGATTAACAAATCCTACAACAGAAGTCTTTGAAAAAAGAATTGCAGCAATTGAAGGAGGAACAGCCGCTTATGCAACATCAAGTGGACTTTCCGCAATATTCTATGCAATAATCAACATTACCGAAGTAGGAGACAACATAGTATCAGCAGACAACTTATACGGTGGAACGTTTGAATTATTCGAAAACACCTTAAAAAATCTTGGAAGAACAGTAAAATTCGTTGATTCACAATCACCGGACGAATTTGAAGCAGCAATAGATGAAAAAACAAGAGCAATATACGTAGAATCAATAGGAAATCCAAAATTGGATGTACCCGACTTTGATGTAATATCAGAAATTGCACATAAAAACGGAATACCATTAATAGCAGACAACACAGTTGGAATAGGTTCAATAAGACCATTTGATCATGGAGCCGACATAATAGCAAGCAGTGCAACAAAATACATAGGCGGACATGGAACAACACTCGGTGGAATAATAATCGAAAAAGGAGACTTCAACTGGGATAATGGTAAATTCCCTGGATTAACCGAACCTGATGAAACATACAACGGATTAAAATTCTATGAAACATTTGGTCCGGCATCATTCACAACAAGAATTCGAGCAGTACTTGGAAGAGACACAGGAGCAGTACCAAGCCCATTCGGATCATTCCTATTACTACAAGGATTGGAAACATTAAGCCTAAGAATAGAAAAACATGCAGAAAATGCATTAGCAGTAGCAAAACATTTGGAAGCACATCCAAAAGTAGCATGGGTAACATATTCCGGTCTTGAAAGCAGTCCAAACCATGAAGTAGCCAAAAAATATGCGGAAAAAGGTTACGGTGGAATAGTATCATTCGGTCTAAAAGCAGGTTATCAGGGAGCAATCGATTTTATTAACAACACAGAATTATTATCATTACTGGCAAATATTGGTGATGCAAAATCCTTAGTAATACATCCAGCATCAACAACCCACTCACAACTAACAGAAGAACAACAATTAGCAACAGGTGTAACGCCAGACTTAATAAGATTTTCTGTAGGAATTGAAGATTTGGAAGATATTTTAGCAGACGTAGATCAGGCTCTTGATAAAATATAATTTTATTAATTATTTTCTTACATAATCTCCCATTATTTACTTTTTTTTATCTTAAAATTCAATCAAATTTTAAAATTATTCTCTAGTTTTAGGATAAATGTTAAATGTTACAAAGAATATAAAAATAATTAATATAAACTGTTGTAAAAGGAGGTAATTAAGTTGGCACTAAGTAAATCAATTGGAACAGTAGAAACCCAATATTATACATTAGAAGAAGATCTGGTATTAGAAACAGGAAATGTTATAAAAACCCCAACAATTGCCTATGAGACATATGGTTCATTAAACTCCCAGAAAAGCAACGCCATTTACGTATGTCACGCTTTAACGGGAGATGCTCATGCAGCAGGCTGGCATGATGGTGATAAAAAACCGGGTTGGTGGAATATAATTATAGGTCCTGGTAAACCATTGGATACAAATAAGTATTTCATAGTATGTTCAAACGTAATAGGAAGCTGCAAAGGAACAACAGGGCCAAGCGACATTAATCCGGACACGGGAAAAGAGTATGGTTTAGACTTTCCAATCATCACAATTAAAGACATGGTAAATGCAGAGAAAAAACTAATGGATTATCTGGGTATACCACAATTATATGCGGTTATCGGAGGTTCAATGGGTGGAATGCAAGTACTGGAATGGACATTATCCTATCCTGAAATGATTAGAAACGCCATAATGATAGCATCAGGAGCATATTCCACACCACAACAAATTGCTTTCAATGCCGTTGAACGTCAATCAGTTATATCAGATCCCAACTGGAACAATGGAGAATACTATGATAGTGATCTAAAGCCAGAACAAGGTCTTTCAGTTGCACGTATGATAGGACACATAACATACTTAAGCAACGAATCAATGTATGAAAAATTTGGAAGAAGATTACAAAATAAAAATTCATTCAGTTATGATTTCAGCAATGAATTTGAAGTAGAAAGTTATCTTGAACATCAAGGTTTTAGTTTCACAAAGAAATTTGATGCAAACAGTTACTTATATTTAACAAAAGCCTTAGATTATTTTGACGTACGTAAAAACAATTCATTAGAGGAAGGTTTAAAGCCGATAAGAGCAAAAATGCTTATAATGTCCATAACTTCGGATTGGTTATATACACACGAACACATGGAAGAGATTGTTTTAGCATTAAGGGCAAATAATGTAGAGGTAACTTATTCCAAACTAAATTCAGAATACGGGCATGACGCATTTTTAATAGAAAATGGTCAGATGAATTATATAATCAGTAACTTTTTGTCAAAGGCAACCGTAAAAGACGTAATGAATAAAAATGTAGTAACATTACAGGATAATAAAAGCGTTAGAGCAGCCGCAGAACTAATGTTGACAAGAAATAGAACTCATATACCAATAGTTGACTCGGATAATAAGATTATAGGAATCATTACTGCATGGGATTTATCCAAGGCAATTGCTAAGAATACTGATAACATAGAAGAAGTTATGACCACGGACGTTTTAACTTGTTATGAGGATGATTCCATTTATGAGGTAGCACATAAAATGGAAGAACATCATATATCGGGTTTACCTGTAATAAATAAAAATCAGGAAGTTATAGGTAATATTTCCACTACTCATTTATCTAACCTTTTAGATTTAGAGTAACTCTTTTTTCTTTTTTTTTTAATAAATTATTTCTTAAAATCAGCTTTTTTTTAAAGGAGGAGATTAGGTTGTAAATATATGAATATTTACATGTCTTCGAATCTGTCTTCGAGTTTTTCAAGTACGCCTGGAAGACTGGTGTATTCCATTTCATCAGCAGGTAATCTGTGTGGTTCGAATGGTCCATGTCTTCTCATGTAGTTTGCTACTCTTGTTGCAGTTCTTCTTGCTTCATCAAATGCAGGGTCTGCGAACATATCAACTGGTCCAACAAGTTGAGCATTGTTTACTTGGAAACCAAGTCCGATAACACGAGGAGGTCCGTCAAATCTTACAGGTCTTGCATCTGATTCTCCTACTGGCATTAAAGGTCCGTTGTGTGATCCTCTCATCCATCCACTTACTAAGTGTGGGAATGCAAATGGTTCTGATGTTTCTCCACCTGCAGGGAATCCTGATTGTGATCTTACAATTGCTACTGGGTCGTCTTTTCCAATGTATTTTCCGGCCATGAGGTTTAATCTGTCGGTACTTACTGCAGCTGCAATTTCACCATCTGATCTTCTGAAGATTCTTTTAATAACATATCTTCCTGTTGAACCAATTAATGCTAATAAGTCGTACATTTCATCAGGACAGGACATGGTTACTTTTCTGTTTCCTATTACATCGTATACTTCAAAGTCAAATCCGCCGTGTAATGTTGGGTCAATTACTAATCCGGCAGTGTTGAATGGGTCTGCAAACATTCTGAATAATGGTAAGTTGAATGCTCCAGGTTCTGTTTTGTCACAGCAGTATGCGAATACTGGGTCTGAACCTCTTTCTTCAAATTCAATTTCTGCACTTCCAGGACCCATACCTTTGATGTTTCCACTAAATGTGTCTGATAATAAGTCTTGACCTGCACCGTATAATTTAAGTCCTTTTGCTACTTCTGCACCAGCCATGAAGGTGTCAAATGCTAATTTGTGTACTTCTTCATTATCTGGACCATTTGTGTGGGTCATGATCATGTCTATGTCGTCACCACAGTTGGTTATATAAAAGTCTGTTAATAATCCTTCTTCTTTTGCTTTGGATAAATATTCGTTACATTTATCTTTTAGTAATTGGTGTGTTACTGCGTGTCCACCAACACTACCAATATCTGCTTTAATTATACTTACAGTAGTTTTCATTTAGTAATACCTCCTCGGTAAAAATATGATATTGATATTTTTATTCTATCTCATTGCACTATATTCTAATATTTTATGGGTTTTCTGTCAAAATATTATCTTTTAGCTTTTGAAAGGAGATTTGAATAAAAAAATTCTTTAATAATTATTTATATTTTTTTAATTTAATGTTTATAAATTTATTTATAATTTAATTTGATTCTAGATTTTTTTAAATAAAAATAAAAAGAAGTTTATTAGAGGTTTCTAATAATTTCATCACACATTTCCTGAGTGTTGTTTGTTCCACCAAGATCGGGTGTTCTTACTTTTGCTTCCTTAACAACTTTTTCCACGGTTTTTTGGATATTGTCTGCTTCTTTTTGCATTCCTAAAAATTCAAGCATTAAACTGCCCGATAAAATCATTGCTATCGGGTTTGCTTTGTTTTGTCCTGCAATATCTGGTGCTGAACCATGTACTGGTTCAAACAATCCATTATCTTTCCCAATATTTGCCGAAGGAATTAATCCTAAACTTCCTAGCAGGCCACCTCCCTGGTCTGATAAAATGTCTCCAAAGAGGTTTGTTGTAACAATCACGTCAAACTCTTCAGGTTTTGTTATCAGGTACATTGCCATTGCATCTATATAGTAGTCATTGGCTTTAATTTGAGGATATTTTTCAGCAATTTTATAAAAAGATTTTTTAAATACTCCATCAGTTAATGGCAGTACGTTTGCTTTGTGTGCAGCGGTAACTTTTTCTTTTCCGGTTTTGTCGGCATATTCAAACGCATAATCACAAATTCTCTCAGAACCTTCATAGGTAATCTTTCTAATGGCAATTGCCTCATCACCATGATCTTCTTCTAAATGTGAATATAATCCTTCAGAATTTTCTCTTATTATTGTAAAATCAATATTATCATCGGTGTATGATTTGATTGGTCTTTGATTTATGTATAGGTCTAATTGTCTTCTTAATGTTACTATTGCACTTTTTTGTTCAGCAATTGACGTAACAGCACCAAATAATGTGGAGTCACTTTCTTTACATGAGTTGATGGTTTGAATTGGCAGGTTGGTTCCATGTTTTTCATAACATTCCTTACCTGCTTCTTGATATATAAAGTCAAAATCAGCATTAATTGTTTCTAATAGTTCAAGTGTAGGTTTCATCACTTCTTTTCCTATGCCGTCACCAGGGATTGTTGTAATTTTATACAAGTTAATTGTCTCCATAAGTGTATATAATATTATTTTGCCATGATTAATTATTTATATTATCCGAGGCTAAATATAATTAAATGTTTATGAAAAGAGAATAAGAATTAATGTGATAATAATGAGTAAAGAAGAAGTTATAGAAGCAATCAATAATCTTAATGATGAGGATGATTTTGTAAGAATTGAGGCAGAAAGTACAATAGCAATGAATATGCCCTCCGAAATTGATGTTTTACACGAAGAGGTATTGAAGGAAGATTATCCTAAAAATACTAAATTGACCATGGTTGAATTATTAAGGGAACTTAAAGATCCTAGTTCTATCGAAGTTTTTGTAGAATTGTTACATGATAGGAATAAGTGGGTTAGAAGACAATCAAGTTCCGCTTTAGCAGATTATGGTGGTGATGCAGTGGAACAGTTATTAACTATCATTGACGATGAAAGCTGGAGAGCACGTGGTGGAGCAGTTTGGGCATTAGCTAAAATTGCCAATCCTGATACTTTGGATGTTTTCATTAAAGCTGCTAAAGATGAAAAAAGTTTTGTTAGAGGCGGAGCAGTATTCGGTCTTGGAAATATTGGTGGCGACGAAGCTGTTGTGTGTCTAAAGGAATTGGCTGAAAGTGATGATAGTGGATACATCAAAGCTAATGCATTAACCTTCCTTGAAAAATTAGAAGAATAATTTTTTTATTTTTTTTTACAACTTTTTTTATATTTTAATATTTTTTATTTTTTTCATTTAACCGTGCCATCACTTCTTTTTATCTAAAACTTTTAATATGATTAAATAGATATATAATATTGATAGTTTATAAAATAATGAAGTATATATGGAGTGATATGGTGGTAAAGATTACTATAATCGGAGCCTCAGGTACAATTGGAAAAAATGTAGCATTTACATTGGCTAAAGAGGATGTAATTGATGAAATTGTGATGTACTCAAGAGAAAAGAGTCATCCAAAAGTTACAGGTGAAGTTTTGGATATGTATGATGCGCTTGCTGCTGAGGATATTGACAGTGTACTAACACCATCATGCAATGTGGAAGATATAGCAGGATCCAAAATAGTTCTTATAACGTCAGGGGTTCCTAGAAAAGATGGTTATTCAAGGCTTGATTTAGCAGCTCCAAATGCAAAAATTATAAAGGGGTATGCTCAAGACATTGCAAAATATGCTCCAGATTCTATAATATTGATAGTAACGAATCCGGTTGACGTAATGACTTCCATTGCATTAGAGTATTCCGGTTTTGAAAAAAGTCGAGTAATTGGTTTGGGAAACCATTTGGACTCATTAAGGCTTAAAACAATATTGTCCAGACATTTTAAAATCAACAGTGGTGAAATTCATACCAGGGTTATTGGCGAGCACGGTGATCATATGGTTCCGTTACTTAGTTCAACAACAATTGGTGGTATACCGTTAAAATATTTTGCCCAGTCGGAAGATTTGAATCTTGAAAGTTTAATTAATAAACTTAAGAATGCCGGTGGAAACATTATTTCCAAAAAGGGTGCTACAGAATATGGTCCGTCATATGCTATAGGAAACCTTATTTCTACTATTGTGAATGATAGTAGAAAAATTTTGACTGTCAGTACTTATCTTGAAGGGGAAGTTGAAGGCGTCTATGATGTTTCATTAGGTGTTCCCGTCGTACTTTGCAAAAACGGTATTCAACGTATTATTCCGGTTCACATGAAGGATGATGAACGGGCGGAATTCTTTGATGCTGCCAGAACGGTTAAGAAATGTACTTATAAAATCCGTGAATTATTGGATGAGTCTTAACTTTTTTTCTATTTTTTTCTAAACTTTTTTATACTAAGAATTATAAATATTCATACATAATATTAATAATGATTAATCATGATAAATATTATTAAAAAATTATATTTTTCTAAACGAGGTTAAAAAATGAAAGTCGCAATAATTGGTGGAACAGGTTCCCAAGGATTAAATTTAGGTAAAAGATTAGCAATAGCTGGAGAAGATATCATAATAGGAAGCAGACAGGAGGAAAAAGCTTTAACAAAAGTTGAAGAAACTCTTGAACTACTAAAAGAATACGATGACATTAAAATGGTAGGAATGTCAAATGAAGATGCAGCAAAAGAAGGAGATTTACTCGTCCTAACCGTACCATTAGCCGCACAAAAAGCAACATTGAATTCAATAAAGGAATTTGTTGGAGATAAAATTTTAATTGACGCAACAGTACCACTTGAAACAGCAATTGGTGGTTCACCAGCAAGATTTGTTGATTTAATGGAAGGTTCTGCTGCAGAAAGAACAGCTAAAATCCTTAAAAAAACGGGTGCTAAAGTAGTGGCAGGATTTAACAATATCAGTAACTCACACCTAGACAATATTCCTGAACCTATTGATTGTGATTGTTTAATTGCAGGTGACGATAACGAAGCAAAAGCACAAGTTAAAGAACTTGTCGAAAAACTTCCTGGAGTAAAATGTATTGACTGTGGAAAATTAGAAAAAGCAAGAATGATTGAAAAGATCACTCCATTATTAATAGGATTAAACATCAAATACAAATCCCATTATGGTGGATTAAGAATTACCGGAATAGACTTTTAGTTGGTCTATCCTTAACTTTTTTTTACTATTTTTAAAATATTTTTTTTCCTAATAATTAAATCATGTAATTAACTTAACAATTTTTATAAAAAAATAGGTTGGTGGGAGGTTAAGTTATTGAATGATTAAACGATAAGTTACCTGTTAATTGCAAATAATTTTTGCTCATTAAATTATAATGCTGCATCTCCCCTTTCATTGGTCCTGATTTTGATGACTTCTTCTACATTGGTGATGAATATTTTTCCATCCCCCATATTTCCGGTTCGTGCCGCTTCACATATTGCATTGACTACCTCTTCTACAAAAGCATCCCTGACAACCGTGACAATCTTTACTTTTGGCAGAAAATCTATTCTATAGCTTTTTCCCCTATATTTTTCTTCAATACCTAACTGTTCTCCATGACCTTTTACATCAACAACGGTCATTCCCCTACAGTCTATTTTTTCCAACGCTTCTTTAACCGCATCCAATCTTTCGCTTCTTATAATAGCCGTAATTTGTTTCATGTTATCATATTCCTATTATATTCTGTAACCGAGTTCTTCATGTTCTCTTACATCTAAACCTTCAATTTCAGTTTCTACATCTACTCTTATTCCCATTACTTTGTCTAAAACTTTAGCAATCACGTAAGTTAATATGAATGAGTAAATAGCTACTGCTATAATACTTATTAATTGTATTAATACTTGTTCGGGGTTACCGTATATTAGTCCTGCAACTCCACCTATTGCCGGTGTTGCAAATATTCCCGTCATTAATGCTCCCCATGTTCCGGATAAGCCGTGTACTCCAAATGCATCTAATGCATCGTCGTAACCGAGTTTTGGTTTAAGGTATGATATTGCGAAGTATGATATAAATACCGTTGTAAATCCGATTATTATTGATGCCGGTGTGTCTACAAATCCTGCTGCCGGTGTTATTGCAACTAATCCTGCTATTGCACCAGTAGCTGCACCAAGTACTGTTGGTTTTCCTGATTTCAATATATCTATTAAAATCCATCCAAGCATTGCGGTTGCTGCTGCTACGTTTGTTGTGATTATACCGTTTGCTGCTAATCCATTTGCTGCCAGAGCTGATCCTCCGTTGAATCCGAACCATCCGAACCATAGAAGTGCAGCTCCGATTACAACGTATCCTAAGTGGTGAGGTAGTAATCTTTGGTCTTTTCTCGGTCCTAAAACCAGAATCAATGCGAGTGCTGCAATACCCGAATTAAGGTGTACTACTGCTCCTCCTGCAAAGTCTAGTGCTCCTAGTTGGTATAACCATCCTCCTCCCCATACCCAGTGTGCTACTGGAATATATACTAGTGTTAGCCAGATAGCTACAAATGCTATCCATGCTTTTGCTTTCATACGTCCAACTATTGCTCCTGAAATAAGTGCTACAGTAATTGCAGCAAATGTTGCTTGAAATACTACAAATAATAATTCAGGGATTCCTGTATCTGGATGAAGCATATCCAATCCTATTCCTGTTAGGAAGAAGTGTGTCGGTGCTCCTAAAAATCCATTTATGGTTTCTCCAAATGCAAATTGGTATCCGAATATTACCCAGATAACACTTGCTATGGCGAATGCTGTTAGAGATAGAAACATGGTATTCAGGACATTTTTCTTTTTACTCATTCCTCCATAAAATAATGCTAGTCCTGGAAGTGTCATTACCATGACTAATGCTGTGGATACTAGTATCCAAGCCGTATCTCCTGTGTTTAATAGTGATTCTGATACCACTTATAATCCTCCATTTAATATTTTTTTTTCGTTGATTATGCTTCCTTTATTTTATATTTGTCTTTTTTATCATTATATTTTTAATAAATATAACGGAAGTAGGAAGCATACTTCCGATAATACTAGTATAACTATCATCATATTTAAATATTTTGTATAAAAAAAATAAAAAAAAGTCTATTATAATTTATAAAATAAGTAAAATACTAATAATCC
>JAZUCJ010000056.1:0-2262 GCA_045639105.1 Methanosphaera sp. | reverse complement strand
GGTGTTGATTTTAGGGATTCTGATGGGAAGAGGGTTCCTGTTTTTGTTGATTTTACCCGTTTGTTGGTTGATGGTGTGGTTGTTTTTGATGAGAACAGGCTGGTTTCTCATGATTCTTCTTTTATTTTTGAGAAGAAGGTTCTTGATGGTGACGAAGTTAAGATTCATGCCGAATGGATTCCATTAAACAAGAACAGCAAATACATGGTTAAAAAACGATAAACTCTACCCTTTAAATATACAAGCAATCTTTCTAAAATCTTTGTGAGTATTTATATATGAAAATACAAACCTTATTATGAATAAAAAGACAGTTGATAAAAAATTATTTTTTAGTATTTATGTGATAATATGGGAAAAGTAGGAATTATAGGATCAGGAAGTTTAGGGACAGCATTGGCACAGACGGTATCAGACAATGTATCCGAAGTATATTTATATTCAAGACGCTCTGAACTAGTGGACATCATGAATACAACACGCTATAACAGGGATTATTATCCTAATATAAAATTAAAGGACAATATCGTTGCCACTAACAGTTATGAAGATTTAAAGGTATGTGACATAGTTATTTTAACAATTCCTTCTTCAGCATTTAGTCAAACATTGAAGGTTCTTAAAGATTATTTAAACAAGGACACCATTTTAGTAACTACTGCTAAAGGTATTGATTATCCTTCATTAAAAAGTATGGGAAACTTAATAGAAGAAAATGTTGAAAATGATTATGTGGCCTTGTCAGGACCAAATTTTGCATCAGAAATAATGTTAAATTTACCTACAATTACTAATATAGCTTCTAAAGACATAAACATTAGTCAAAAAGTTAAAGATGTCCTTGAAACAGACCAGTTTAAAGTCATAGTCATCGATGATCTGGTGGGATTGGAATTTTGTGGAGTAATAAAGAATATAAATGCAATTGCCAATGGAATTTGTGAAGGAATGAACATCAACGAAAACGCCAGGTATGGTGTATTGACCAAAGGATTAAATGAAACTCAGATGATAATTGAAGCTATCGGCGGTAAAAAGGAAACTATCATGGAATACTGTGGATTTGGCGATTTAGTATTAACCTCAACTTCAATGGAAAGCAGAAACCATACTCTTGGAATATTACATGGACAAAGAATAATCGTGGATGAACAAGCAACAGGTATACTTTTTGAAGGAAACAAGTCTATTAAAGCAGTTAAAGAAATATGTGACAAAAAAAATATAAATTCTGTAGTTGTTAACTTTGTTTATGATGTTTTGATAAAAAAGATTCCTCCAAAATTAGCATTTAACACATTATGGAAATATATTGAATAAGGAGAAATAAGATATGATAGCAATTATTTTAGCAGCAGGAATGGGTACAAGATTAAGACCATTAACTGACAATATTCCTAAACCATTATTGGAAATGAATGGATTGACCTTACTAGAAAGAATGATAAAAAATTGTATGGATGAAAATATTAAAAAATTCATAGTCATAACTGGTTACTACTCACAGAAAGTTGACGATTTGTGTTCACAGCTGGAGGACAAATATTCCATCACCATCAAAACAATAAAAAACGAGAACTACGATACAACAAACACATCCGTTTCAACATTCCTGGCAAGTTCATTCATAGAGGAAAATGAAAAGGACGAAGACTTCATACTAATTAACGGAGACAACGTTCTTGATCCTGAAATAATACACAACATAGTCAAGTCAGAATACTCCTCTTTAATTGTTGATAATTTTAAGCAATTGAACGAAGAATCCTTTAAGTTAATCATAGACAATGGTGAAATCAAAGATATAGGTAAGCAGTTGGAAATTGAAGAATCATCAGGAGAGTTCATAGGAGTTTCAAAAGTAGTATTCTCAGATTTAGCTAAATTTAACACTATACTGGATGAACTAATCAAAGAGGATTCTCAAAATTACTATGACTACGCGTATCAAAACCTAAGTAAATTAACCCATCTGGAATATGTCTTTACTGACGGTTTGGAATGGACAGAAATTGATGATCATGTTGATTATCAAAAAGCCCAAAGTATTCTGGATAAATTAGAATAGTTAATTCATTCTAATACTTCACTATTTTTTACTATATTATTTTTTTTAAGAATAGAGTGTCCGACAAAATTATTTTTTTTGACATACTTGAGTATTACTTTTTTATTTTTACATAAATTTTTCATAATTGTTTTATTACTTATCAGGACCCTCGTTGTGTACTTATCACGTGCGGATTAGTTTTATATATACTA
>JAZUCJ010000055.1:0-4905 GCA_045639105.1 Methanosphaera sp. | reverse complement strand
GCCAAAATCATCAATTTCTGCTCGGCATTGTTTAGCATGGCATCGATTTTAGGCAGTTCCTTAATCCTCTCCTGTGCGGTTGGATCATCATTATAGTAATTTGTAAGTGCACGTGAATGCTGCAGGTTCTGAACCACGTCCTGTGGGATGTCATGGGTCTTGTACAATTTCTTAAGCAGATTGTCCAATACGAGCCAACGTTGATCCAGCGGATTTACCTGATCGTCATTAGGCATTTATATGACCTTCCAATATTTTTCGGGTATTGAAGTTGTATATTTTTCCGTCAAGTGATTCTTCGATTTCCTTGTCAATTTCATCCATTGAGTTATAATGATCCAAGAACAGTATGTGATATGATGTGGTGTTCTTGATTCTTAATACTGCTATCTTTTCCTTATCGGTTAGTTCCTTATTTTCAATATTTACCCTGAAGTCCAAAAACTGCTGGTAATCATCAGGCAAATCGTTTTTCGTAAATACTCCTATTAGTTCTACTATAAATTTTTCCATATAAAACACTCCTTTTGCTAAGTTATGATAAATAATTTTTATTTGTATAAATTTTTTTGTCTATCCATTATGTTAATAGTTATAAACTTTGAATTTAATAAAAGTATTGATTAATGAAAGCATCAATATGAAAAAGTAGTAAATCAAAATATGTATTGCAGTAAAAATACTTTTAATGATAAATGACAAAAAAGGTTTAAACTTAAAATTAAAAGGTGGTTAGGATGAATATGATTGACTCATATTCATATAAAAGCTTAGAATTATTCTGCAGCTTCTTCTTCTTTAGGTGTGTTCATTTTTTCAACTAAAGCACTAGGATCTACAACTTGTTTATCAAGTGTACATTCTTCTGGTGATAATCCCATTGCTAATCCGTATAGTTGAGCTAAGTGTAATACAGGAATTGCAAAGTTAGTTCCGTATTGTTCGTTAACTTCTGTTTGACCTACATCAAATTGCATGTGACAGAAAGGACATACATCAATGATAGCATCTACATTAGCTGCTGTCATGTTGTCGAGTTTTTCTTTGGTGAAACTGGTGGTAACTTCTTTGTCTCTTGCTCTTAATCCTCCACCTGCTCCACAACACATCATTTTGTCAGTGTAAGGTACAGATTTAGCTCCTGTAATTTCTACAAGTTCATCTAAGATTTTAGGGTTTTTAGGATTATCAATTTGTAATTCATCACTAGGTTTTAAGAAGTGGCAACCGTAGTGTACAGCAACATTTAAGTTTAAGTCTTTTTCCATGATTTCGGAAAGTTTGTCTAAACCTATATCATTGTATAATACTTCTGCAAAGTGTCTTACACCGGTTGAACCTTTGAATTCACGGCCAATTTCGGAAAGTGAAGAGTTTACTTTGCATTTCATGTCTGCATCTTCTTTTAATAAGTCGTTAGCTTCGTGGAGTGAACCGAAACATCCGTTACATTCGGTTAAAATTTCTGCTCCCATATCTTCTGCAATAGTAATGTTTCTTGCAGCAATAGTTGCCCAGGTTTCTTTATCGAAAGAACCGAATACACCTGGTGCAGGACAACATGAAGCACCTTCCATATCTGCTAATTCTACACCTAATTTATCCATTAATACTCTGGTGGATTTTTCAATACCAGGGTATCTGTTGTTCATAATACATCCTAAGAAATATGCGTATGCCATAATAATATCCTCCTTATTAAATCATCAAAATTATTCTTTTAAGTTTCCAGTAGCCCAGTCGTATCCGATTAATTCATCAAATGCTGTTGCTTTGATTAATTTTTGTACTTCTTCTAATGCTGGTGGACAAGCATGGGTTGTAGGTGGTACTTCTGAAAGACCAATTTCTTTTCTTAATGCTTTTACTTCGTCGTTAATAGGTACTGCGTGACCTGTTTTTGCTACGAAGGAACCAGTCATTTTGTGAGCTTTTGCCATGTAACCTTCATGAGCAGCTACATTTCTGATTGCTTTAACAATTTCTACGATTTTAATGTCACGAGGACATCTTTCTTGACATTCATAACAGGTTGTACACATCCAAAGAGCATCATCGGATATTACTTCTTCTTTCATACCCATTAATGCTTTTCTTACTAATCTTCTGATCATGTAAGGGGTTCTTCTACCTGATGGACATGCACCAGAACATGTACCACATTGGTAACATACTGCTAAACTGTCTGATCCGTTTGCCATAATTTCTTCTTTAAAGGTTGGATCAATATCTTTTTCTGTAATTAAGTATTCACTTTCATTTAATAAAGACATATTTTCACTCCATTGATAAAATACATAATATATTTAATATTTTTACATCCAAATAAGATGAATGACTGATGCTCCTAATTCATCAATCAAACTAGGTAAAATTTTAATAGTTAACTTGTAGAAATTTAACATTTTAAACTTCTAATAATAGATTAAATGAAATTAGTATATAAAGCTATCAAAAAAAACACCTTGTGTAACCCAAAAGATTACACCACATATGAACTAAAAAAATAAAACAATATACTACAAAAAACAAAAATAAATAACAAGAAAAAAGGGGATAAAAAAAAATGATAAAAATAAACTCACATGACGGACCCTCAAGATTAGGAAAATACAACGACCAAACCACGCCAATACTACTGGACTACAAAAAAGTAAAAAAAATAGAAAACATTGCAACACCCTACAAGATACAAGAAGAAATAGCAGAAGAAAACATGGAAAAAACACTACAACTAGCCCAACAAGAAGAAGACAAAAACAAAATAGCAGTAATCCAAGGAGCACAATACAGCAACCTACGAACAAAATGTGCAACACAACTAGAAAAAGAAGGATACACAACACTAATGCTGGCAAACACGGACGAACTACAAAGAAACCCACAAGACCTGCTGGAAATAATAATAAACCTCCGAGAAAACCTCAAGCCAACAACAGCACTATACTTCCCATTTGCAACAACACAAATAATACCAATACTAAGCTACATAGGCATAGACATATTCGACAACTCAAGAGCAATATACGAAGCAAAAAACAACAACCTAATGACCGGCACAAACATATACCCCGCCCAATACAACATCACAGAAAACATAGAACAAGAAAACATAAGACAACTGGAATTCACCATAAAAGAAGTAAGAGAAAACATGAAAAACAAAACACTAAGAAACCTAACAGAACAAAAAGCAACAACACACCCGGAACTAATGACACTACACAGAATACTAGACAAAAACTACATGCAATACCTGCAAAAATATACACAACTATACTAAAATAAACTCCCACAAAAACTAATTTTTCTAAAATAAACTCCCAAAAAAACTAATTTTTTAAAAATAGAAAAAAATAGAAAAAATATTAATAATCCCCATCAGCTGAAGCGATAATACGATTATACGTACGACGAGCAGCAGAACCATCATACCCTATATACAAATTACACTGCGTATTATCATGTTTTGTACAGATAACCTGATAAAAGTTAGTACTATTATCATGCACAAATTGAATATCTTTATACAGCTCATGAGAAATGTGTGTACCTTTAATTAAATCTATTGTATCACTATCTGTATAATTCAAACTAAACACTTCAATTATTATTAACTAATAAATATCATTATCATAATTTTTAAATTACAATTAAATATTTATAAAATACAAGTATTTAAATTATTTGAATCATAAAAATTTTTCAAGCAAAACCCTCGAAATATCCGCCAAAGTAACAAGAGCCTCAGCTTCAACAAAATGCAAATCACCAGGAACAATCAAGCAATGCAAAGGACCGCCAAAATCAAAATCAACAACTTCACTGACCATACCACCCTTAACCAAAGGCTTATCACTGCCGGCTCTAGCCAAACCAACCACAATAGTATCATCAGTAAACACCTTCTCATCACGATCAGATTCAACCTTCAACAAATACTCCAAAGCCTCATTAATAGTCATATACCTATCCCTATGAGCCTGAATATCCAACAACACAAGAGTATGCAAACCCATCTGCTTATTAGATTTTATAACATCATACGGTGAATGAGGAAAGAAATTCTCATCAGGAAAAGGAACAGTAGTAGTCTTACCAAATTTATAAGCCTGAAGACCAGTTAAACCAGGAGCAGCAGAAAAAATACTGCTACCATGAATAATTCTCGTTTCAATACCCTTACTAACAGCCTCAACATAAAGCTCAGTATGAGTAGTAGCCATCAAAGGATCACCCGCAACAACAAAAGCAACATCCTTAACCAAAGCTTCCTCCAAAACAATATTCCTATCCTCAACATCCTCACGTTTCAAGGTAACAAAAGGAACATCAACCCTACTAATTAAATTGTCAATATTACCCCCCATTAACTTAGCCGTATAAAACTCAGCATAAATACAATCAACACTCTTCAAAGCATTGAAGCCCTTAAAAGAAATATCATCCTCACTAAACAATCCTAAACCAATAAAATATAACAAAAAAAATCACCTCTAAAAATAACTATGAAAATTAAAATATTAAAAATTTTAGTGAAATAAAAAAAAATAGAATCAAGAACTCATTACAAAAAACAGACAACAAAATAATACATAACAAATTCAACACAAACAAAACAAAAAAAAGCACAAAAACACATCGGTAAATGAATAATAAAAGGCCGGCAACTTTCCGAAATTCCCATAAGCTTACCACCTATAGTACAAAACAGAACGTAGATAGACTTTATTACTGAGATCGAGACGAGATCAGATGTGACCCTATCGCTATGGTCGCCGTACCAAATAAATCGATTAACGTAAAAATCCAGATAAACTAATAATATCCAAATACTGAATACACCTAACTAGAATAAAGAAATAGTCACTAAATAAATCATAATACACCAATTATCAGCCCATG
>JAZUCJ010000054.1:0-7381 GCA_045639105.1 Methanosphaera sp. | reverse complement strand
TTTTCCATATATAATTACTTTTAATGTTTTTATTATTTAGATTTATTTAAAATTTTTGCTAATTAAAAAAAAGAAGCCACATTTAAATATGTTAATCTTGATAATAATTATCATTGATATAAAAAAATCATGAACGAAATTTTTTAGAATAATTAATTTTAAAAATTCTATTAATAATTAGGGGAGTTTTGGTTTAAAATGAAAAATTTAACAAAAGAGATAGTTAAAAAAATAAACGATATTAAACAACCAATTAAAATTATGCACGTATGTGGTTCACACGAACATACAATAATGTATAACGGTATTCGTTCAATGTTACCCGAAGAAGTACAGGTTGTAGCAGGACCGGGATGTCCAGTATGTGTAGTTCCTGCAAGAGAAATCGATGAATGTGTAGCATTGGCAGAGCAAGGGGTTACCGTAACTATTTTTGGAGACATGCTAAGAGTACCGGGTACTGAAAAATCATTGGCAGATGCTAAAGCAGAAGGAGCTGATGTAAGAATTGTTTACGGTATTGGAAATGCAGTGGATCTTGCAAAAGAAATAGATAATGAAGTGGTGTTTATGTCAGCAGGATTTGAAACAACAGCCCCAACAACTGCAAGTGAAATGTTAAACAATCCTCCTGAAAACTTTTCCGTATTAAGTGGACACAGGTTAGTACCTCCAACACTTGATTTCTTAGTACATGATGAGGTAAAATTGGACGCTCTTATAGAACCTGGACACGTATGTACTATAATAGGAACAAAACCTTTTGAATTCTTATCAGAAAAATATGGAATACCACAAGCAGTGGCAGGATTCAATCCATTAGACATATTATATTCAATATACCTTATATTAAAACAGAAAAAAGAAGATAATCCAAGAATACAAAACGAATATAAACGTGCCGTACGTGAAGAAGGTAATGTAAAAGCAATAGCTGCAATGGAAGAAGTATTTGAAGTAACTACCAAAGAATGGAGAGGTTTCCCTGAAATACCAAATTCAATATACGAACTCAAATCAGAATTTGATGACCATAATGCAAGAAAAAAATTTGACATGGAATTGCCTGACACCCAAAATGTACCGACAGGTTGTATATGTGGACCAATTTTAAGAGGTATGGCAAGACCTGAGGATTGTAAATTATTCCGTGGAGAATGCAATCCATTACATCCAATTGGTGCATGTATGGTAAGTAAAGAGGGTACTTGTAATATTGCTTACAGATATTCTAAAATGGATGATTAGATTAGGGTTGATAAAATGGATTATATAGTTGACGATATAATAAAAAAACTGTCAGATAAGGTTGATTGCTCTGAAGTATATTTAACTACAGAAAAAGTTACTGAAATATCCGTATTAAACGATGAAGTAAATTATGCTAAAGAAGAGGATGTTACAGGAGTAGGTGTAAGAGTAATAAATAATCAACAACAAGGATTCTCTTATACAACAAATATTAATAGAATTGATGAAGTAATAGAACAGGCAATAAAAAATTCTAAACTAAATAATCCTGATGAAAATGTGGCAATCATCGAAAAACCAAAAGGATACAAGGAAGTATCCGGATTATATGATAAAAAAATAGAGGATGTTACATTACAAGAAGCAATTCAAACCTGTACAAACATGATTGAAATGGTAAAAGAAAAAGATTGTCAACCAACATCAGCAGAATACGAGGTAAGTGTTGGAAAAACAATTATTGCAAATTCCAACGACGTATTTGTAAGCGAAGAACAAACGGGAACAGGCATATCCGTTTCTGTAAATGCCGAGGAGGAAGATGGATTTTCAAGTGCCTATGCTTATGATTTAAGTCATGATAAAGAACTTGAAATAGAACGCATAGTACAAGAATCAACAGATTTGGCCAAAAACTCTAGAAATGGTCAACCTACAGAAACCAGAACAACAAATGTGATTCTTGATTACTTTGCAATATCCTCATTATTAAGCACTTTCTTATCAGCATTAAACAGTGAAAACACTCAAAGAAAAAGATCCTATTTCCAGGATAAACTGGATGAAACGGTTACATCCGAAGCGTTCTCATTATATGATGACGGAACAATTCCTGGAGCAAAAGCTTCATCAAAATTTGATGATGAAGGTACACCTTCACAAAAAACCGAGTTGATAAAGGACGGAGTTTTAAAGAATTTTATTTATGACACTTATCATGCGAATAAGGATGAAAGGGAGGTTCATTCAACAGCCAATGCATCAAGAGCAGGATACAGTTCAGTACCATCAGTTGGTTTTTCAAATATAAACACCGAATTTAAAGAATTCACACCAATATCCGATATAAAGGACGGAATAACAGTTCATAGTGTGATGGGAGCTCATACTGCCAATCCTATAACTGGTGATTTTTCAGTTGAAGCAAGAAATGCTTTTGAAATAAAAAATGGTGAAATAACCAATCCTATAAGAAAAGCAATGATTTCCGGTAACATATTTGAAATTATGAAAAGTGTTAGTGCAGCAACACAAGAAATAAGACAAGTAGGCTCTTTAATAACTCCTAAAGTGCTTGCAAAAAATTTAAGGGTTATAGCTTAAACTATCGTAAAAACCTTTAATTTTATATTATTCTCTAAAATTTTCTTTTTTTTATTCATAATCTATTTTTTTATTTTTTATACATTTTTTAAAATTAATCTTAGGATTTAAATATAATAATGAATATATAATTATTTAATATAAAATTCTAATTTGTTACATAATAGGATATTCTAAATTCAGGGTATTATAATTTTAATTATAAAATTTATTCATACTAATTAGTAATTATTTAAAAAATGAAGGAGTAAAGTAAATGTTTTGTAAAAAATGTGGGTCAGAAATAAGTGCAAGTGATGAAACTTGTCCTAAATGTGGCACATTTGTATCTGATAAGTTTGCTACAGAAAAATACGATCCTTTATTAGCACTAGATAAAGTAGAAAATATAGAAGACAACGTAATTTGGCAAGAAGCACCAGTAGATGTGGATACAATAATATTAAACGCTGGCGATTTGTCAAAAAATTCAGAACCATTAATTAAAGAAAATAAATCGACTGCTGATGAATCCGTTCAAAATGTTCAAAAAGAAGAAAAACATTTTAAAGAAAATATAACTCAAGGAATAAGAGCAGCTAAATCAACAATATCACATCCAATAAAACCTAGAAAAAGGATTAAACCTAAAGAGTCTCCAAAAATAGAAACTCCTACATTAAATGTCAACACTCAAAATGAGGATGTAATAATCACAGAATCTTTTGAAAATGTTGAAGAACAAGTTATTAATGAAACTCCAGTAGCGGAAAAAGTTGTTGAAGAAGCTCCAATTATTCAGGAAACCGTTGTTGAAGAAGTTCCTACCGTTGAAGAAGTTCCTGTTGTTCAACAGAGAGTTGTTGAAGAAGAAATTACTGAAAAAACACCTATAACTGAAAATTTAACAGATTCTGTTGAAGCTGATGATGAAGTAATAGATTTATTTGATGACTTTGTAGTGGATGACTCAATAGCAATTATTGACGAAACTCCTGAAATTATTGAAGAAGTTCCTGTTGAGGAAGTTCCAAAAGCAGAAGAACCAACAGAAGTTGTTGAAAACGTTGCTGAAGAAACTCCTATAGTTGAAGAAGCAGTTATTGAGGAAACATCTGTTGTTGAAGAAGTTCCTGTTGTTGAAGAAGAGGTTATTGAAGAGGTTCCTGTTGTTGAAGAGACTCCTATTGTACAGCAAAGCGTTGTTGAGGAAACACCTATCGTTGAAGATGCAGTTGTTGAGGAAGTTCCAGTTATCGACGAATTTGTAGAAGAACCTGAATTTGACAATGAATTCACATCAGACGACGCAATCTTTGAAGAAGTATTCTTTGAAAGAGAACCAGCATTTGAACCAATAGCTGAAACTCCTATTGAAACTCCTATAATGGAAGAAGTTCAAACAAAACTCGAAGAAATTGCAAAAACCGAAGAAAAAGCTGAAACAATAGAAAAACCATTCACAGAAAAATCAACAGCTACCGGTATTGAAGTTGCAGGAGCATCTGTTGCAGGTGCAGCAAGCAGGGCACAACATAACATAATTGAAAAGTCCGAAGAAGATGTTGATGATAAAATACTAAAATCCGTCGACACAAAAAGTTATGAAGATGAATTAAAAACTGTTGAAGATGACAGAGAAACAGCCATAAAATCCAAGTTTAACACGACTTTTGGCACTGAAGATGAAGAGGATTTAGATGTTGATGAAAACATTAACAACTTAACCAGTAAAATAACAACATTTTTAATAATTCTTTTAATTTTAATAATTGCAATAGTTGTAGCTACTTTCTTATTACAACGTATTGGACTATAATTATTAAATAAAATCTCCTCCCCCCATTCATATCTTTTTTTTAGAATATTTACGTTTATGAAAACATTGATTTATGTCGATGAGAAAAAACGGCTTGTTTAACCAGAGATTAATATTATCTTTACATATTATGCATTCAAAAATATCTTTTCCTCAAAGCAAAAATATTTTTATTAATATCCATAAATAATATATACTATGGTACTTAGTGATAGACGTCGAGACTTTAGTCGTATAAATGAAATTGTACATGTTCTTGTAAAACATGGTTTTGAATCATTTGCGGTTTATATTTCTAATAAAAATGCTAAATTGACATTTTTAAATAAAAATATTTCAGAAGATATTCCAAGTGATGCTAATGTACGACTACGTTTTGTTTTAGAAGAATTAGGAACTACTTTTATTAAGCTTGGTCAAACATTAAGTACATATCCTGAATTAATTGGTTTTGATTTAGCTCATGAATTATCCTTATTACAGGAATCTGCACCAGTAGATAATTATGAGACAGTTAAGGAAACCATTGAAAACGAATTTTCCAAACCTATTGATGAAATATTTGACGAATTCAGCGAAGAGCCTATTGCATCAGCAAGTATTGGTCAGGTACACACAGCATTTTTAAATGACAAGTACGTTGCCGTTAAAGTACAACATCCTGGAATTAAAAATACGGTAAAAAGTGACATAAGAATAATGAAAATTATAGCAAACAGGTTAGATAACAGTTTGGATGTTGCAAAATCATATAATTTACCTGGTTTGGTTGAAGTATTTGAAAGGGATATTAAAAAGGAATTGGATTATAAATTTGAGGCAATGAATGCCATTCATTTATATGATTTGTTAAAAGATGATGAAATTTATGTTCCGGAAGTTTACAGGGAGTATACAACAAGCAAAGTATTAACAATGGAATATGTTGATGGAGTAAGTTTAAACACTGTGCTGGCTTCTAATGATGATAAATATGATAAGGAAAAAATAGCATTACAGGGTGCCGATTCATTCATTAAACAAGTTTTGGAATACGGATTTTATCATGCGGATCCTCATCCGGGAAATATTTTTGTCATGGAAAACAGTAATGTTGCATTTGTAGATTTTGGTATGATGGGTCATCTTGATGACGATTTAAGGGAAGATTTGGCAAAACTCTTTATTTTCATTTCTGAGGGGGATGCAAAATTATTAACCAAACAATTAATGTATATGGGTATTGTGGATGATTCTAATGATTATAAGGATATAGAGTACGAAATCTTGCAATTGTTAGACAGATATTATGGAATCCAGTTCAATGATATATCAGGAGTTCTTAGAGGATTAATTGAAGATGATTTATTAAATGAATATGGAGTGGTTTTACCAAGGGATTTGATGATGGTTATCAGAACTCTTTCCATGGTTGATGATGTTGGAAGATTATTATATCCTGATTTTAATACAACAGAAATAGTTAAACCATATGCATTAAAAATGTTGGTTAACACGGTTAAACCTAAAAGATTATTTTCTAGAACAACGGCTAATCTGATGGATATTGAACATTTGAGTAAAAAATTACCCGAATCTCTATTAAACTTTTTTAGTGTTGTGGAAGATGGACATTTAAACGTAGCCCTGGATTCCAATGAAATTGATAGATTGAACGCATTAGTTTCTCGTATAGTTAATGAAATCGTTCTGGCTATTATTACTGCAGCATTATTGGTTGGTTCTTCACTAATTATGGATATTGATACGGGAATACAGGTATTGGGTTATTCCATATTGGGATTTATAGGTTTTACCTTTAGTGCGATAGTGGGTATGGTACTGATTGTATTGATTATACGCGGTGGAAACTACTAGGTAATTTTCTTGTATTTAAAAATAGATAATAAAATTATTTTTTTTGGAGATTATTTAAAAGAAACTATCCAAACTGGTTTGTTTCTCATTATTCATAATTTGTTCTTCAGAATATCCAATAGATTCTAAAATACGTAATGTTGCAGGTAACACCTGATTTTGAATATAATATTCGGGATCATATTCTTTGTTACCAATAAATTCTATCGGTTCTGCACGTCTACTAATAGGTTCGTTGCCTTTAGTAATTATGTATCTGATAATTGAACCACTTGTAACTTTCTGACCGTTTAATCTTAGTTTTTCGGCGGCTATAACATGTGGTGCAATTTGTTTATAGTTTTCTGGTTTTTTAGTTAATTTGGTGTGAATAACCAAATCTTCATTTTCAACTTCACCACTATTTAAACGTTTAATAACATTTTTCACTATTTTCTTAGCCTTTTTTGGTGAAGCATCTTTAAGAATAGCCTCTAACACATCATGTTGTGTGTTTTTAGCAACGGGTGCCCAATCTCTGCGGACAAGTTCTAAACCTTTGACTGTTATTTCATCGTCGCATATGACAGCATATCTTTTTTTAGATACAAAAAATCCTCTGTCATAATAACCTTCCAGTTCCAACTCCATATCATCTGGAAGATCATGGTTTATGGAGCTTAGTAGCTCCGTTACCCGTTCTTCAATAATTTTTGGAATGCTCATTCGATTAAAACACCGTTTACTATTCCTTTTTGACCTGGTCTTGAAGTAATTTTTACTTTACCGATTTCGGTTTCTACAACTGCACCTTTTGTAACAATGTTCCTTCTTACAAAGTGAGTGTTAGCTGAGTTTTCGAGTACGGTAATAATTTCAACGTTTTTGCTTGAGTTGTCTTTAGGATCAATAACGTTTATTCTGTTTGCAACTGTTGCTCTGGTTTTAGTACCATTTCCTCTTACAACAATTTCTTTTTTAACTTCTTCACCAATTCTGGTTTCTGCTGCAGTTCTACCAAACTCAGCATTTCTTTTATTTCTGTTTCTGCTGGATCTAGCTCCGGATGGTTTTCTTAATGAACTTCCTTGCCAAATTGCCATATTTTCACCTCATTTTTTTTCCATGTAATTACATGTCTTAAATAATAATTTATATAAAAATCCGAATAAT
>JAZUCJ010000053.1:0-2738 GCA_045639105.1 Methanosphaera sp. | reverse complement strand
GTTAAACATATTAATAAATGTTAAAAATAAATAATTTTTTTAAAATTACAAAAATTTTAAAACTTTTAAAAATCATATATATAATTAAATAAGATTTGAAGTGATAACATATGTACTATATTATTCGTGAAAAATTAATTGAATGTACAAAAGAAGAATTATTAAATACGAAAGAACAATATGTTGCACTTCTGTCGTCGAAGCAATGGGAAGAAGAAAAGAACTCATTTAAGATGGGAATAGATTTTGAACCAAAAACTACCGACATACACGTAACTAAAGCAGAAGAAAACTTTGATTCAATTACTGGAAGTTTTTTTATTCCTGATAGAAAGAATATTCAGTCAAATGAGAAGAAATTTGCTTTTGCTTTAGATGAAAAAGGCATAGTTTTTATTGATGATACAACTTCTGCCAGGAAAATGGTTAGAAAGATTAAAGCACGCAAAAAATGGAGATTACCTAGTCTTGAACGTTTTATCTATGATTTTTTGAATGAAATTATCAGGGAAGATTTTCGCCTAATAGAAAATCTTGAACTGGAACTGGATGAAATGGAAGATGACATTATTAACGAGGAAGATGAATATTATTCCATGAGAGTCAACGAGATACGTGCCGATATCAGGGATTTGAAAAAACATTACGAGCAATTATTGGATTTAGGCGAAGTGTTTGAGGAAAATGAGAACAGATTCTTCAAGCAAGAGAACATAAGATACTTCAGACTATTTATTAATAGAGTGGAACGTTTACGCGACCTTTCCAACAGTATTCGTGATTATACCATCCAAATTCGTGATGTATACAAGACCCATTTAGACATTAAACAAAACCATATCATGACCCTTTTAACAATGGTTACCACGGTATTCACGCCTTTAATGTTAATTGTCGGATGGTATGGAATGAATTTCAGGTACATGCCAGAACTTGAGTATCAAATAAGTTATCCTATTGTCTTCATATCCTGTATAATCATTAGTTTATTAGTTTTATGGTTTTTCAGGAGAAAAAAATGGTTATAATAACGTTTTACTAAAAAAAAGTGTGAATTGTTAGATTATGAATCTAATCTTTTTCTTATTATTTTTATTGTATATCTTGCAAAGATGAAGTTTAGAATACTTGATATCATCCTACCTAAAGCAAGGCCCGTCCAGATTCCAACCAATCCCCATCCCAGCATTATACCAAACAGATACGTGAATGATACCGTGAATACAACTTCTCTTATTATTGTCCATGCCAGGCTTATTGTTCCTTTTCCAATTCCCTGGTAGAAGAAACTTGAAACCATTCCCGCACCCGTTAATGGTAGGCATAAACATGCTATCTGTAAAAATCTTGTTATTTCAGGTATGAGAACTGCCGTTTCTGGCGTATATGCAAATAATGTTGCCAGTTGTGGTGCAAATCCTATTAGGATTATGGTTACTGCCGTACCAAAGAGGATTCCTAATTTTGCTCCGTATAGGTGAGTTATTGATAAGTTTTCCCCATTTTTTGCTCCGTATGAACTTCCGGTTACTGCCGCTACGGCACTTGCAATTGCTGTTAATGGCATTATTGCAAATAGGTATAATCTTTGTCCGGATGTGAATACTGCTATTCCGAACTCTCCGCTTATTGTTGAAATAAATATCAGATACATACTCATTGCTATACTCATTACGAACATGTCCAGACTAGATGGTATTCCCACTTTTAGAATGTCGATTGCTATTTTGGAATCGTACTTAAATTCGTGTAGATTTACTTCAACATATGTATCTTTTTTTATGAGTATCCAGTACATTATCACTATTGCAGAGGCTATTGAACTGACTATTGTTGCCAATGATGCTCCTGCAGATCCTAATCCCATTACGTAGATAAATATCGGATCAAGAATTGCGTTAAATATTACTGATACTATTACTGCATACATTGCCCTTTTCGTATCACCTTCTCCACGAAGTATTCCGCTAGCTCCGTTTGCAAACATGAAACCAAAAAGTCCTATAAATAGTGGTGTTCCATACTTTATTGCTTCTGTTAATGATTGTCCGGTTGCTCCGTATGTTTTTAGTAATGGTTCCTGGAGCAGTAGAAGTATTACTGATAGTATTATGGATGCTATTAGAAATATGAGTAATGAATGTTCTGCCGATTGGTTGGCTTGTTCGTGGTTTTGTGCACCTACAAATCTGCTTATACTGCTGGTTGCTCCGTTTCCCAGCCCTACACTTACTCCGTTTAGTATCATGAATATTGGCGTTACAAAGCCTATTCCTGCAATTGCCGCTTGTCCCAGTCCGGCTACCCATATTCCATCGATTATGTTGTATGATGCAGTAAGTAACATTGAAATCATTATGGGAATAGCTAGTTTTCTTACAGCTATCTTTGGATCACCCCTCATCAATTCAACATTTTCGTTTGCCATATTTTTTCCCCTTTGTTTTCATGTTATTAGTTTTGTTAAAAGATTTATATGTAAATAGTTATTTTTTTGGTTTATTTGATGTTTAGTGGAGTTTCATATAGTTTTTTATTTGAATTGATTTTTTGAGTTGTATGTGGTTTAACCGAAACCTTTATATAACAATGTTAATTAATAGTATATTGTGAAGAAAAAAATAACAATTGTTATATTAAAAAATTAATTAGAAAATCACGAAGAAAAAGAAAGGAGGTAGGATAAAAAAAGAAATAAAAGTTTTCTCCATATAATTCATTAAAAAAAATTTATAATC
>JAZUCJ010000052.1:0-7290 GCA_045639105.1 Methanosphaera sp. | reverse complement strand
ATATATTCGATTACATGTTTTAGTCATGTAAATTGATTTAATATAGAAATACTATTTATTGTATTATTATAACATTTTTATAAGTTTTTTTTATAAGAAAACTATAATTAACGGAGGAGAATAATAATGGTAAGACCATATACAAGAAAAGATTATATTAGAAAAATACCAGCATCTAAAATTGTACAATATGATATGGGTAATTTATCTGAAGAATTCCCATTAGAAATATCATTAGCAGTTAAAGATCACACACATTTAACCCACAATGCATTAGAAGCAGCAAGGATTGCTTCAAACAGATATTTACAAAGACAATGTGGTAAATTAGGTTACAGATTAAAAATTAGAGTATACCCACACCACATCGTAAGAGAAAATCCTATGGCAACCGGTGCAGGTGCAGATAGGGTACAAAGTGGTATGAGAGGAGCATTTGGTAAAGCAGTAAGTTCCGAAGCATTGGTCCGTAAAAACCAAAAAGTAATTACAGCATACGTTTATGTAAAAGATTTCGAAAGCGCAAAAGTTGCATTAAACAGAGCTGCAATGAAATTACCAGTATCCTGTAAATTAGTAGTTGACAAAGGTCACGATCTTGTTCAATTCTAATCAAATACTATAACTAAAATAATGGAAGGATTTAATAATAGAATAAATAGTGGAATTTATATAACCACATTTCAATCAATTCCTTTAAAATTGGTTCTAATCCTTTAAAAGTTATATAAATAAAATCATATAATGGAATAAAATATAAAGAAGAGTGTTATAAATGAACTATGTTGAATTTTTCAAAGAACTTTCTAAGGATGATATACCTATAGCTGGAGGTAAAGGAGCAAACCTTGGTGAACTTACAAACGCAGGAATTCCTGTACCACCGGGATTTGTAATTACTGCAGGAACATACCAAAAATTTATCACAGAAACAGGTATAGTAAATCAGATAAACGGCATGTTAGCAACACTAGACATAAACAACACATCCGAATTACAAAAAGTTGCAGAGGATATCAAACAATTAATCGTCACAACCGATATTCCTGATGATATCCAAACAGCAATCATCGAATCATACAATAAACTATGTATGGATGTTGACAAGGATGAAGTTGTAGTGGCTATCAGATCATCTGCAACCGCAGAAGATTTGCCTGATGCTTCCTTTGCAGGTCAACAGGATACTTATCTAAACATTAGTGGAATAGAAGACGTATTAACTAATGTCAGAATGTGCTGGGCTTCATTATTTGAAGCACGTGCAATATTCTACCGTGCAGAAAATGACTTCGACCATTCCAAAGTACTAATTGCAGTAGTAGTACAACAAATGGTAAACTCCGAAAAAGCAGGAGTAATGTTCACAGTAGATCCTTCAACAGGCGAAGAAGAAATGCTAATTGAAGGAGCATGGGGACTTGGAGAAGGTGTAGTATCTGGAACAGTTACCCCGGATACCTGTCGTTACGATAAGGCAAACGACGAAGTAAAATCATACAGAATAAACACCAAAAAGACCATGTTCACCAAAGACCCTGAAACCGGTGCAACAGTACAGGTAGAAGTTCCTGAAGACTTAAAAGATAAAAGAGTTCTCACAGATAGTGATTTGGAACAGTTAACCCAGCTTGGAAGAAGAATACAAAAACATTACGGAGCTCCAATGGACACCGAATGGGGTATCGAAAACGATAAAGTATACATGCTCCAAGCAAGACCTATCACAACTCTTGACAATATAGATGAAGCTAGAAACGCAGAATCATTAGATGACGAAGAAAGAGTAATCATCACAAGAGGATTAGGTGCAAGTCCCGGATTAGTTTCAGGTACTGTTAAAATTATCAGAGAACTTGATGAACTCGATAAAATACTCGATGGAGACATTCTCGTAACCACAATGACAACTCCTGACATGGTTCCTGCAATGAAAAGAGCAAACGGTATTGTTACCGATGAAGGTGGAGTAACCTGTCACGCAGCTATCATTTCAAGAGAACTTGGTATCCCTTGTGTAGCAGGTACGGGTGAAGCAACCACAGTACTCGAAGAAAACTCCAAAGTAACAATTGACGGTAAAAAAGGTATAGTATATGAAGGTGAATTTGGTGGAGACAAAGATGATGTTGACACTAATGAAGCACAAGTTACAACAGGAGCAGCACCTCTTGTAACAGTTACCGATATAAAAGTCAATGTAAGTATGGCAGAAGCTGCCCAAAAAGCATACGCTACAGGTGCAGACGGAGTAGGTTTACTTAGAACAGAACATATGATGTTAGCAACCGGAATCGTACCTTACAAATTCATTGATGAAGGACGTGAAGATGAACTGGTTCAGGTATTAGTTGACAACATACTTAAAGTAGTTGACGTATTCTATCCAAAAACAGTATGGTACA
This sequence comes from Methanosphaera sp., assembly GCA_045639105.1. Lineage (GTDB taxonomy): Archaea > Methanobacteriota > Methanobacteria > Methanobacteriales > Methanobacteriaceae > Methanosphaera. The sequence goes on along the minus strand of JAZUCJ010000052.1, from coordinate 4,885 downwards.
GAACATTAGATGCTCCTACCGACGAGTTCAAAACACTTGAAGGTGGAGAAAATGAACCTGACGAAGCAAACCCAATGCTTGGTTGGAGAGGAATAAAAAGAGAACTTGACCAACCTGATATTTTAAAAGCAGAATTTAAAGCTCTTAAAAAATTACACGAACAAGGTTATACAAACATCGGCGTAATGTTACCATTACTCCACAAGCCATCCGAACTTCATGAAGCAAAAGAAATTGCAAAATCCGTTGGATTAACACCTCATGAAGACATAGAGTTTGGTATGATGGTAGAAACTCCTGCTTCAGCAATCATCATTGAAGATTTCATAGAAGAAGGACTTGACTTTGTAAGTTTCGGTACAAATGATTTAACACAATATACATTAGCATTAGACAGAAATAATGAATTAGTTGCAAAACATTATACCGAAGCACATCCGGCCGTAATGAAATTAATTATGAGAGTAATTAAAAAATGTAACGAAGCCGGAGTTACAACAAGTATCTGCGGTCAAGCAGGTAGTAAACCAGAAATTGTAGAAAAATTAGTGGAAGCAGGAATCAGCAGTATTTCCGCAAACACTGATGCAGTACCTACAATAAGAAAATTAGTGGCAAAAGTTGAGAAAAAAATAATGCTCGACGCTGCTAGAAAAGTTTTAAACGATGAATAGAATTAAACACTCTTCACCCCCATTATTTTTTTTATTACTTTTAAATTATTTTAACTTTAATTAACAAATATCATAATAGATAATTTCATAAATATTTTAATAAAAGAATCCGTGGATATGTAATTGCTATTACTATGGATTATTTGGAATTAATTTTTTTTTATTTAAATTATTTTTTAGGACCTGGTTAAAGAATGTTAGACAAGAGAATAAGTAAGGAAGATATTTTTGAAAATCTTAAGAAATTTCAAGATATGGACATGTCCTATGAATCCGGCAGAATATTAAGTTCAATGTGCACAAAACCTGATCCGATTGCTATGGAAGCTTATAAAATGTTCATTGAAACAAATTTGGGAGATCCTGGCTTATTTCCGGGCACTGCATTAATGGAATCTGAAGTAATTGAAATGCTGGGTCATTTGTTGCATCTGGATAATGCTGTCGGACACATGGTAACAGGAGGAACAGAAGCTAACATTATGGCAATGACCGTTGCAAAATATTTGTTTCAGGAAAAGCATGATGGTATTCCGGAGATAATTTTACCAAGATCAGCTCATTTTTCTTTTAAAAAAATTATTTCCATGTTATCTTTGAAACCAATCTATGTTTCATTGGATGAAAATTATAGGATGGATGTTTCTCAAATTGAAGGTTCAATATCTGAAAATACCATGGCCATAGTTGCAATTGCCGGAACAACTGAACTGGGTTTGGTTGATGACATCGAAAGAATATCAGAAATTGCATATTCAAATGACATATATCTACATGTGGACGCTGCTTTTGGCGGCTTCATAATACCCTTCCTGGATGATGAACACAGGGGTAATTTAAACTTTGACTTCAAATGTAAAGGTGTGTCCTCCGTAACGATAGATCCTCATAAGATGGGACTTGCACCAGTACCTGCAGGCGCCATATTATTCAGAAAAAGGGAACATCTTGAAAAGTTAGCAGTAGACACACCCTATTTGACAATAAAGAATCAGACAACAATAGTGGGTACCCGTTCAGGTGCAGCAACAGCGGCCACATGGACACTATTAAAATATTATGCAAGAGAAGGCTATCAACAAATAGTTAAGGATGCAATAACTTTAACAGAATACACCTACAACAAATTAAAAGATATGAAACACATTAATGTAACATGTAAACCCGAATTAAATCTTATATCATTCACTTCGGATATGAAGGATGCCGATACCCTAAAATTAGAATTATATGATTATGGGTGGAGAGTTTCCGTGGCACAAAATCCTCATGTTATAAGGTTAGTTCTGATGCCGCACGTTAAAAAGGAACATATCGATAAGTTTTTAGCGGACCTGGAGAAATTGTTGATGGAAGAATAAGTTAAAAAAAGGGGGAGTGTTTATCCTCCATATATTACTTTAATTACTTCAATTTCATCGTTATCTGAGATTATTTCATCTTCAGTAACGGTTTCTCCGTTCTGTTTTATTACAACGGTTTCAATAGGTATTTCCTCTTGTTTTAGTAAATCTTCAATTTTCATGTTTTCTTCAAATTCTATTTCTTTAACGTTTTCTTTATTGATTAGTTTAATAGTCATTATTATTCACCTATTCCAATTTTTTCATGAATCTTTTCTAAAAATTTACAGGATTTGCAGACGTCTTGTGAGGAAGGTTCACCACATTTTATGCAAGTCTTATTAGGTTTTCCAGTATAATTTTCAAGGTAATCCTTTTTAATTGCAGGCTTTATTTTTTCAAAACCACTCAGGGTTGAATACATGATTGTAGGATGTTTCAGGGTGGTTTCTCTTAGAAAATCACCAATTTCCATTCTAAATGATTCATGTGCATATGGACAGCCATCGAAATGAACCTCAAAACCACTTTCCAGAACATATAATCCAATTTCCTTTTCGGGAATTTCTCTTAATGGTTTGATTTTCTGGGTAAACCTTTTGTCACGGGCTTCGGTTTTATATCCGATTCGCACCATGTTATTAACGTTTCCCTCCAAGTAATTCATCAGAATGCTTTGAGTTTCATCATCAAGATTATGTCCCGTGGCCAGTTTTGTGGCGTTGACTTCTCGTGCGGTTTGATTAAACACTTGTCTTCTGAATACTCCACAGTAGGTGCATGCATGCTGTGGGTGTTCCTCCTTGGATTCGGCTTCCATTATCTTGTCAATGGTAAAGGAATACTTGTCTTCAAATGATATGTTGTGTTGCTTGATATTTAATTCTTTTGCAACATCTTTTGCTATCCGCACTCCCTCTGCACGATACCCTGATATTCCTTCGTCAATAGTAACAGCTTCCAATTCTATGATACGCTTTTCTTTAAGAATATTCAGAATTTTTAATAGTGCAACACTGTCTTTTCCACCAGATAATCCTACTAAAACCTTATCTCCCTTGGTTATTAATTGTTGCTTTTTAATGGTTTTCAGCACTTTCTCTTCTATGGATTTTCTGAAACAAGAACTACATAATCGTTGACCGTTATGTTTTCTGTGTATTACCACGTGTTCATATCCACATTGCGTACAAACATTACCTTTCAAATTTATTTCTCCTGCAATTAAAAATTTGTTATATATTAAAATATTGGGAAATCTTGAATATATTTTTTATCTAGTTTTAAGGCAATTTCCGCCTTTTCAAGTTCCATTCCCAAGTATGCGGAATGTTCCATCCTACTTATCATATCCCTTCTTAAAATTTCTTCATATACTGCCCGTGCAGTTGTGCCCTCAATTACGCAGCTAAGTTTAAAGTCTTTGTATAATATTGCTCTAATCAGGTTGTCCTCAACCACTATCTTGAAACTTCCCTTATAATCGGGTATAAACTTTCCATCAGCTACGGCCGTGATATGGGGAATGTTTGTGGTGTCAATTTTCACGTCGTCTTTGTTATATTGGTCCTTGTATCTGATTAGGGTTATTCCCAAGTTTTTTGGTATGCTGTTTCTTATCTTGGATAGGAACATCATATTTGAAGCAGTTTTTACTTCGTTTATGCTGTGTTTTGTTTTCAAACTGCTTTCTGGCGTAAATAGTATGTTTGCATTTACTTCCATTGCAATACCGCTTAAAACCGCATTGACTCCGTTACTGTCGGCATCCAATAGTTCTGATACGTTTCCTATTCCAAAGAATAGTGCCTGGTGGGGGTTTCTTTGTCTGAAGAGTTTGCATGCATATATTGATTCGGTTAGTGAGGGACTGTTTATTGGGTCAAGCAGTGGATCGGCTATTGTTGTAATGCTCTGACATTTTTTTGTTAATTTTTCCAGTGATTCCACTTTTTCTTTTGCCGTGTGTGGAATGTATTTTTTCCTGTAGTTGGTTGGTATTATCACTGCCTTGGCATCATGATCTTTTATTTCATCTATTATTTTTTCATAGTTTCCATGGTCAAGACTTAATATTAAGTCGGCACCGGCTTTAAGGCCTTCTCTAATTTCATTGGTATTCATGGTGTCAATACTTAATCCAATATCATAGTTGTCTTTAATTAGTTTAATCATATGGTAAGCTTTTTGGGGATTGTTTTCGTTTGCGTGCATTCCGATGTCAACGATATCCGCTCCGGATTTGAGGTAATAGTCAACCTTATCCAATAGTTCGTCATCACTTAGTTGTGGAGCATTTGCTATTTCTCCCAGTACTCTCATGGGAAAGTCGTTACCTACGGGACAGTCATGTATTTTGAAATTGCCCTCGTGTTCCAATAGTTTTTCTATGTTTTCTGGTTTTTCATGGTTTCTGATAATCTTCATTGCTTCGTTGTATTGTTTGTCTCTTATTAGTATGTCCGCCGGGATTGATTGGGACAGGTCTATTTCGTCTAGGATATCAAGTGTTATTTTTAAGTCGGCAGCATTGCTTGGTCCTTTGAATGATGATATGTTCAGCTCTTGTGTTATGAGGTTGGTGTTTTGTCTTATTAGTCCCGGTGTTAGGATGATGTCTATGTTTTCTAGTTGTTCTGTTTTTGTCGTGTTTATTGAGTTTAGTGTCTTGTTTTCTTTCAGGTGATAAATAATTAGTTGGGGTGTTATGAATGCTGCTATTGGCATTGGTAGTACTTTAAGGTATAATTCGTGTTTGTCGTATTTTTCTAAGTTTTTGATTATCAGTTCTTTTGCTTGTAATCCTGTTATTATTAAAACTTTAATTTTTATCACCCCTTATTTGTTATAGTTTACTTTATTTTCTTT
>JAZUCJ010000051.1:0-4219 GCA_045639105.1 Methanosphaera sp. | reverse complement strand
TATGTTCTTAAACGCAAACGGATACGAACCAATCGACCTCGGTCGTGACGTACCTAACGCAGATGTAGTAGCAGCATACAAAGAAAACGAACCAGCATTAGCAACCGCAACAGCATTAATGACAACAACAATGACCGCATTCGGTAAAATTGCAGCATTAATGGAAGAAGAAGGTCTTGACATCCCTATTGGATGTGGTGGTGGAGCAGTACGTCGTGACTTCGTAGAAGAATTCCCACACTGTTTCTACGGTGTAGAAGCATACCACACACCTAAATTAGCAGATTCTATTGTAGATGATGGTAAATCTTGGGAAGATATCAGAAAAGAATATGCTGAAATCGTTGGAGAATACGTAGCAGCATACTCCTAGAAATATTAATCACATAATGACAGGAACAATGTTTAAGATAAGTTTGCGTGTTCTTATCTTAAACTTTTTTTTTATTTATTTTTCACGACATAATTACTTATTTTTTCAAATTTTCTAGTTCTGAGGATTATTAATCTTTTTTTAAAAAATTTAGTATATTTTATATCTAATTTAAATAGAATTATTCTTAATAAGAGTCATATTTATATCTTTAAAAAACCTATATTTTAATTAGAGTAAAAGTTATATTATGTAAACTATTACTAATTATAAAAAGTAATAATATAATCAATTGAGGATGATAAAATGGTAGAATATGCTATAGCAATGGATATTGGAACTAGTGGTATCAGAGCTCAAGCAATTGACATTTCAGATAACAGTACAATATCTACAACGGTAACATTAAGACACCCTATTCCAGGTGCAAACGTAATGGACCATTTACACTTCGCAGTAAATGTGGGTGGAGACCAAGCTCACCAATTACTTATCGAAGCAGTAAATAAAGTGGTTGATCAATTAGGAATAGATAAATCCAAAGTAGTAAGATTTGCAGTATGTGGTAACCCTATCCAATTGTCTTTATTCCAAAACATAGAAATTAGGGATTTAGCTTTCTGGGGTACAAATGCAATGGAAAGATTAAAAGTAACACCACCAAAAAGAAATTCACAAATTATCAAACCGGGAGATATTGACTTAGAAATAAATCCTGATGCTGATGTATACATTCCTCCAGCAATCAAACACGAAATCGGTGCAGATGCATTAGCAATGCTCGTTAAATCTGATGTAGTTAACAGGGAAGGTGTTTTCTTAGTTTCTGACTTCGGTACAAACGCAGAAATTGCACTGGTAATTGATGGTGAAATCTATTCATGTTCTGCAGCAGCAGGTCCTGCTATGGAAGGACAGGCAATTGAATGTGGTATGTTAGCATCACCTGGAGCAATTTCCGATGTATCACCTGAAGGTATGGACTGGCAAATGAAAGTACTTAATAAAGATTTAAAAGTTGTGGATGGGGATGTAATAAACATTTCTGACGGTTCAGTTGTCAAACCAAGAGATAATGATACTGCTGCCAGAGGTATTACAGGAACCGGTGTAATTTCCGCTTACAGTTTAGGTACTGAACAAAACGTTATTTCAATACCTGATATTGACACACCTAACGATAAATTAAACTTACAAGACGGAGTTTACTTGTCTGAAAAAGATTTAACGGAAATTGGTAAGGCTTTAGGTGCATTCAGAGCAGCACACATTACATTATGTGTAGAATCAGGAATTGAATTTGATGATATAGATGCAGTATATATGGCAGGAGCTTCAGGATTCTATGTTGATCCATTAAAATCTTTAACAGTAGGTCAAATTCCTGCAAATTCATGGGATATTTACCAGATAGGTAACACTTCATTAGCAATGGCAAGGGATATTGTGGAAAATCCTGATTTATTACAAGAGTTACAAGAAATTGCTGATGGAATGCAGGGAAACCATATTACATTAGCAACATCCGAAGTATTCGAAAAAATATACGGTTTAGAATTAGCTGTATGTGAACAGAACATGCCGTTATGGAAATATGATGAATGGCTAGAAAGTTATGGATACGGTAACTTACCGGAGTTAGAAGAAGACCCTGAAATACACAGAATTTATGAAAGTGATATTCCTGACATAGGAATCAATGGTTTATCTATTATTGAAGAAGTGGGTACAAAACTTGAAAATAAAGTGGAAGGTTGTACAAACTGTAAGGCATGTGAAAACGAATGTCCAGAAGATGCTTTAAAAATCAATGATGGTGTAGCCACTATTCGTTCAGACTTCTGTAATGGAAGTGCATGTTTAAGATGTGAAAGAATCTGTCCGGATAAAGTATTCTTATACGAAAAATTATTCTACATCCAAGGAGAAGAAGCAACCCAATTATAACTTCTTCATTTTCTTTTTTTTCAAAACATTTATTTCATTATTTTAAAAGTTGGTATGATGAAAAGCATAGTTTTTGACAATGCAGGTACAATTCTTCAAAGAGTAACAGCTTTAAAAGATATGTCCAACAATAATATTATTTTTGAGACTAACACTATTGGTATAGTAAATAAAAAAGAGGATAGTTTAATTCTTGTTTTCCAAACACCTACAAAAAAGCTAATCAATCTGGACTGTAAAATCATAGACTATCTTAAAAAAAACAGGGATTCATACGAAATCAGTTACTCAAAAAAGAAATTTACAAAAGATGACGTAATTAACGCCCTTGAAGATGACGATTCAACATTTAATGATATCGAAGATACCGCATTTTCTTTAATAAACAGGTATGACATAGAAATATGTAGTGGATCTGCTTTGATAGTCGACATTTCCGAAGGAAAAATAGATTATGTTTACACTGCCGGAGGACTTTTTTTTGAAGACACCCTACCGTTATTTAAAAAATTACGGGACATGCAAATGCCCATTTACATAGCTTCGGGAGATAACAGACAATCACTTTTAAAGATAGCTTCAATATTAAATATTCCCGAATCAAATGTTTATCACACATGTAACAGTAGTTGTAAACAGAATGTTGTATCAAAGTTACAAGAAAAATATTCTCATGTTACGATGGTTGGAAATCATACAAACGATATTCTGGCAATAAAAAGAGCAGATGTCGGTATTTTATCCATTCAACAGGGTGAAAAGTTACCGGATAATCTTAAGCAAGCAGCCGATTATGTTATAGAAAATATAAGTGATGTATTAAAAATAGTAAAAAAAGAAGTTTAAAGTCTGTTTAAAACTTCCTTAATGATTTGTTCCTTATCATCCTCGTTTTTGGCAATAACATTTAAAGTGTTTTCTAATGATTCACGAGTAGGCTTAATTTCACCCAATGCAATTAATGATTCAACCCAATCGACAGTAGCTCTGATTGAAGGCTTTTTTGTCAAATCTAATTTTCTTATTCTCTGGGTTTTTTCAACAATTTCTTCAACTAATTGTTCTTCGGCTGATGGAACTCTTTTGTTAATAATGGTTACTTCCCGATCATAATCTGGATAATCAATGTATAAGTATAAACACCTGTCTTTGGTTTCATCAAGTAATGAACGTTGAGCATTTGATGTTAACACCACAATTAAATCATTTTTCAACGTAAAAGTGTCCAAATCATTTACAGTAATCTCTTTTTCACCTAATGCTTGAAGTAAGAAACTTTCTAATTCTTCATCTGCTTTATCGATTTCATCTATTAATAATACTGAAGGCTTATCATTACTAAAAGCAGTTAGCAATGGTCTTTGAATAAAGAATTCGTCTGAAAAAATTGTCAAATCCTCTTTATTTTCTCTTGCCATTTCCAAATACAATAATTGTTTCTGATAATTCCATTCTCCCACTACTTGTTCAAAGGTTATTCCCTCATAACATTGTATTCTGAAAAAATCCCTATTGAAACTATCCGCAATTGTCTTTGCAAGTTCCGTTTTTCCGGTTCCCGGCGGACCTTCAATTAAAATAGGCTTTTTTAAGGCAAATGCTAAAAACAAAGTTGTATCAATTTGATCATTAGAAATATAGTTATGTTCTTCTAATTTCTTTCTTATTTCTTCGATTTCTCTCATTGAACTCACCTAAAATCTCTATAATTTTTAACTACTATCATAGAAATCTTTAATTCATAAGTTGGTATGTTAAAATTATTTATTTTCAAATAATGTCAATGACTAATATAATATTGAATTATAATTTTTAAAAATATCCCAGTAATTTCAAAATTATCATTTTTTAACTTTTATCAATTATCAGGACTCTATATTCATTATTTTAATTAAATTT
>JAZUCJ010000050.1:0-2256 GCA_045639105.1 Methanosphaera sp. | reverse complement strand
GTCTCCGTAGGTTGTTATTGTTATTCTTGATATTCCTGTTTCTGCTGTTTTTCCTACTGTGATGTTGTCTATGTTGAAGTCTCTTCTTGTGAATAGTCCTGCTACTCTTTGCAGTACTCCTGTTTTGTTTTCTACAAGTATACTTATGGTATGTTTATTTCTATGCATCTTAATCATTCCTCTACTTTGTATTCTCCAACAATTTTAGTAATTTTTTCACCTGGCGGTACCATAGGTAATAGTTCACTAGGATCTATGGTGATGTCAATTACTGTTGCTTCTCTTGATTTTAGGGCATTTTGTATTGTTTCTTTTAGTTCTCCCGGTTTTTCTACTCTTTCACCATTTATACCATATGATTCTGCTAGTTTTACAAAGTCTGGGGTAGGTGCTAGCTGAGTCTGTGATACTCTGTTGTCATAGTATAATACTTGCCATTGGTATACCATTCCAAGATATCTGTTGTTAAGTATGCATGTTACTACTGGAAGATCATAGTCGTGGACTGTTGCAAGTTCCTGGGATACCATTTGGAATCCGCCGTCTCCACATATTGCCAGAACGTTTTCTTCAGGTTTTGCTACTTGTGCTCCTATTGCGGCGGGTAGTCCGAATCCCATTGTTCCCAGTCCTCCACTTGATATGAAGGTTCTTGGTTTTCTTGTTTTGTAGTAGTGTGCCATCCACATTTGGTTTTGTCCAACGTCAGTAGATACTATGGTGTCTTCTGTCACTGCTTCCATTATTTCTTTTATTACTTCCTGTGGTTTAAGTGGTACTGTGTTAAAGTTCATTTTAGGAACATATGCTTTTCTTTTTTCTACAACTTGTGGTGTCCAATTTGTGGAATCATTCTCAAATTCTTCGATAAGAGTTTGAAGAGTGATTTTTGCATCACCCACGATAGGAATGTCTATTGACACGTTTTTACCGATTTCTGCAGGATCTATGTCAATTTGAATTTTTGTAGCGTTAGGTGCAAATTCTGATACTTTTCCGGTTGTACGGTCTGAGAATCTGCATCCTACTGCTATAAGACAGTCACAATCTGTGACGGTATGGTTTGTTGATTCTAATCCATGCATACCTAACAGTCCGAGGGACAGTTCATGGTCTTCCGGTATTGATCCTTTACCCATTAGGCTGGTTGCAACCGCAATGTTTGTGAGTTTTGCAAATTCAAATAATTCATCGGCTGCATCGGATAATATTACTCCTCCACCAGCAAGAATTACTGGCTTTTCACTTTCTTCAATAATCTTTACGGCTCTTTTAATTTGTTTAATGTTGGCTTTTTTTGTTGGCTTGTATCCTTCTAATCTAAGTACTCTTTGCATATCCTCTTCTGTTACATCGGCTTCAAGCACATCTTTTGGAAGGTCTACTACAACCACACCTTTTCTGCCAGTTCCTGCTATATGGTATGATGCATCAATTATTTCAGGTAAATCTTTTGATTTTCTCGGTTGGAAATTTGCCTTAGTAATTGGCATGGTTATACCTATCATATCTACTTCTTGGAATGCGTCTGTTCCAATGATTGGAGTTCCTACTTGTCCTGTTAATGCTACTACCGGGCTTGAATCCATCTGTGCGGTAGCAATACCCGTTACAAGGTTTGTTGCTCCCGGTCCGCTTGTAGCGATACATACTCCTGTTTTTCCGGATACTCTTGCATATCCGTCTGCAGCGTGTGCTGCTGCTTGTTCGTGTCGTACTAGTATATGCTTTATATCTGAATCATATATGGAGTCATATAATGGTAGCAGTACTCCTCCCGGATATCCAAAAACAGTATCGGTACCATTTTCCTTAAGTTTTTTTAGTAATGCGTCACTTCCGTTCATGTTTTTTCCTCATGTTCATTTATAATAATTTTGATAATCTTGATATAATTTGTACTTATAATATATTAATTTATATTTTTGTTTTTTAATCCTATTATTTATTTACTTAATTTCTATTATTATTTCCATTTTTTTTAGTGGGAGATGTTTTCATATAATAAACTAAAGTAGATTTAAATCATTACAAGTTTATAATTTTATGAAGGCTGTAATACTTTTAGGAAGATTGAAGTTGATATTAAAAAAAAGTGGGGGTGGAGATAAAGTTTTATAGGGTTTTTTGTCCTCTTGAGAGGGCGGTTATTCCTGTTTTTGCTGTTTCTTTGATTCCGTATGGTCTTAGTAGTTCGATTAGTGCGTTTATTTTGTCTGGGTTTCCTGTGATTTCTATTGTTATTGTTTTTGGTGT
>JAZUCJ010000049.1:0-2114 GCA_045639105.1 Methanosphaera sp. | reverse complement strand
CTTCCAGATTGCCGTAATCCAATTCAGGGTCATCCGGATATAATGCGGGCAGTACGTATTTAATGGAATATGAGCCGCACATCTGTTTTGTATAATAATTTCTATCCCTGAATATTTCCATGAAATCAACCATGTTGTCATTTATTCTTTGCAGTTCATCCTTCAAATCAGGATACATCTCGGCTATTTCTTCATCCTTATTACGGCAAGGATACTGTGACCTCTGTAGGTCGTAGAGGAATTGCCGTCCTCCAATCTTTTATCCAGCCTTTGATTGGTTCTATTAATTTTAATTTCTTACTGCTGACTCCTTGTGTGACGACTGTGCCGTCAAAGAGTTTTAATTGGAAATATCCACTGCTGCGTTTGCCTGTTATGAAACAGGTTTGATTTTTGTATTTGACTTTATCATATCTTCTGAAACCGTTGATGATGTATGGTGATTGGTTTCGTTTGCGTTTGCCTCCTTTGCTGGGTTTGGTTTTATGTATTTGTCTGTTGTGTCTTCTGACTTTTCGGAAAAGATATTCTGTATCCAGTGCTTCTGCATCAAAGTTTTTGCTGATAACGTGTGCATCATTAGAATGTGACTTGATAATACCTAATTTTTCTCGATTATACTTTGTAATGTATCCGAATGTTTCGGTAACATTGTCATATTTTGTTTTTAGTATTTCAAGGAGTTTTTTTCTCATGATATTCATATGTGTGGCGTGTTTGAATGATTTGACTTTTTTGTTTAATTTCAGTTTTCCTGTGTGAATTTTCTTATGACAGTCTTGACATAGTACAACGAGGTTATCCATTCTGTTGGATCCTCCTTTGCTTCTGAATAGTATGTGGTGTACTTCTAGTTTTCCTGTTTTTTCACCGCAATTTTGACAAGTGTAATTGTCACGACTTAAAACAGCCTGTTTAACATTATAAAAACCTTTACTATCACCTTCCTGATATTCTTTTCCAGTTATTTCTGGATTTTTTAGTTTATGAGGGTCAAATTCAGCTGTTTCGACCATTATGTTAGTAACAGGCAAGATAGCACATATTTCATCAATCACAGCCAAGTGACTGTTAATTTTATGTTGAATACTTGGAGCTAGTTTGCCTTTTTTACCTCGGTTATTGAATCTTGCTGGGCGATGTCTTAATTTCCGTGTTCTACGACTTCTACGTAAACTTCTACGACTGTCCAACAATTTGCTAATGTCATTTCTTAATTCAACAGTAGCTTTGAATAGTTCTTTTGTTTCTGTTGTTGCAGACAATCCGACATATTTGCTTCCAGCATCAACCCCCAGATTGATTTCCTGTTTGTAACCTGAACTGCCATACAATAATTGTATAGTAAAAGGTGTTTGTTTAACTACTTTTGCTTTATTTGCTTCTAATAATTTTCTTGCTTTTCTTGGTTTGCATGGCATTAATGCTTTGCCATGTTTGTTTAGTACGTAAACGAGCATGTCGTTTTACCTCCTATTCCTGAGTATGTTATCCTTCGACAATGTTATCTAACAGTTTCAATTTGAATATTACACTATTCCTACCATCTTAGAATTGTTTAATAATAATTCCGTAGAGCTACAGGCTAGGATTAAACACCCATAGGTACCTATAATATTTGTTAGTAACGTAGCACAAATTATGCTTAGTCTATTAAACTAGTGGACTCATAGATAAAAACCTACAAATCCACATCCTCTATAGGATGTGGTAGTTTAAATTTATGCAAACCTTTAAGATTCTTCTTATAATTCCAACATTTAACGGCATCCTTGAATGACTTATCCTTATTAAACTTAAAGAAATCCCTGATATATGTATTATATTCAAATTGGCTGTCAATAGGCCCGTCGTGATTTTTATGGTTATTGGTAATCTCTTCATATGCTATTATGGCATCCCCAAAAGTCTTATCAGGATTCTTTTTTAACCATTTTTGAAAGCCAACCTTAAACTTAAAGCTCTCTCCGATATTCTTTTCAAAAAACAATCTGGCAAGCTGTGAACAGACAAAGTTTTCACCGATAACGGTATCCATAGAAATAGTGGAGTGTTTACTTCTTTTAGCAGGCTTCTTGCCGTTGTCAAGTTCCTGATTATTGTCCAGGTAGTAT
>JAZUCJ010000048.1:0-1939 GCA_045639105.1 Methanosphaera sp. | reverse complement strand
ATGATAAATATTATTTTTAATTGTTTTAAATTAGTAAAAATTATAATAATATTAAATAATAATGATAAATAAAATATATCTTATATTATTTCAATAATTTTTGTTGAAGTATATATAATATTATTATACTCGTATTAATTTTGAAATTATAATGAGAACGATTAATGTGGGGTGATAAAAATGCTAGAACAATTTTGGCAATACGGAATATTGGCTGCTGTGCTAGTATTTGGTGTAAAAATAGGTTTAGCATTAGGGTTTTCAGGAATACGTAGAAAAACAATAGGTTTGATTTTAATAGGATATGCTATTGGATTGATATTGTTATCTTATATCTGTCAACCATTCACACAACAAGTATATGACATAGTTTACGGATATAGTGGAGCAATTTTTGCAGTAATAGCATTGATTATTGTTATCACAGGATTTAAAACAATATACGATTGGAAAGTAACAGGTAAGGATGTGGGTTCGGCAACATGTATGGCCGTTGTAGCACCATGTCCATGTTGTTTTGGAGCAATATTGGCTTCAGTTATTTTAGTTGCTCCTGTTGCAGGAGTATCTACAATTGCATTAGGATCATTTTCAGCATTAGCGCTAGTTATAGTGATGGGAGTAACATACCTGATTTCATCAGAAATAGTTAAACGGATGAAACAACCTTATCCATTAGTATTGGGTAATTTTATGATATTCATTGGAATATACTTTGTTTTATGTCTAATGATATTACCAAACGTATCTCTATTAACACTAGGATCAGCAATTTCAATCAATTCAACAGCAGCATTCTGGGAAATGGTAGTTGCATTGCTAATTATGATGGGAATAGGAGTGCTGATTGCTAAAAGAAACAGTTACTTTTTAAAATATTAAATAGGAGGAAAATGAATGGCTACAACTATACCTGGAGGGGAATTTCTTACAGGAACGTTAAATGTTTTAGCCCAAAGTTTATTGTTACCGGTAATGATTTTGCTTATAATATTCATCATATTTGCAATCATTGAAATTGGGGCTTTAATTGCAGAATATACTGGTAGAAAGAAAATAAGTGGTGAAGAAAAAGAAGATTTAATCAAAAGGATTGCAAATTCCAAAACTAAAGATGAAGTTAGGGATATAATAGACGGCAATGCTAAATTAAATTCTTCAGATAAGGAATTATTAAATTCAATTGTGGATTTGGATCAATCCCAATATAACAAGATTACTAGAGAAGTATTGGCAAGAAATTTATTAGAAACTTATGAAGCAAAACTTGTAGGTTCTTTAACAACTGTGGATATTGTTGCTAAAGTAGGTTCCGGTTGCGGATTACTTGGTACTATTATTCCGATGGGTCCGGGTTTGGCAGCATTGGGTGCTGGTGACATGATTACGTTAACAACTAACCTTACAACTGCATTCAACACTACTACTGCAGGGTTAGCTGCTGGTACTATCTGTTTTGTAATAGCTAAGGTTCGTCGTAAATGGTACAATGAAGACATGTCAATGTTATATGACCTGGCCGAAACCATTCTGGAGGTTGAGGATCATGTCCCTAAAGCGTAGTAGGATACGACAATCTGAAGACGATTTGGATCCGATGTCTTCTATTACAAACATGACTGATTTAATGTTGGTACTGGCTGTTGGATTTTTAATTTTTGCAGTTATGTCTACGGGTATGGAGGAGATTATTGAACATAATCAGGAGAATGCCCAAACATCTCCGGATACTGTTGAAATTGAGCAAGGTCAAGAAATTACCGACCAGTTAGAACAGATAGATTCTTCTACTTCTGGTTATTTGAAAACTGGAACTGTTTATACTGATCCGAAAACGGGTAAGCAGTATATGACTTCGGGGTAGAAATTACTATTTTTCTATTTCTTTTTTTATTATAATTTGTTATATTTTCTTTTTTTATTGTTTAATTTTAGTTTT
>JAZUCJ010000047.1:0-24332 GCA_045639105.1 Methanosphaera sp. | reverse complement strand
TTTTTTATTGTTTAATTTTAGTTTTGCTCTTTTTTTCAAGTTTAATTATCTAATTTCCAAATAAAATTATCAAATAAATTTTATACAAATTCCATTTTTATAAAATATTATATTATAAAAGAAATAAATATTATAACACTAACTTTATTTCAATTAAACATTATAATTCGTGCTTTTAATTGATAGGAAAGGTGATTAAAAAATGAAAGTCATACATAAATTCTTATTATTGACTGTAGTTTTATTACTGGTTAGTTTAGGAACAATATCTGCAACAGAAAATGTATCTGACACGCCACAAACATCAGATGCACCACAAACACAAGATATTGTTGAAAAAACAATCACAGATGATTACACATCTGCAGATAACAATATAAAAACGAACACACAAACAAACCAAAATAAAGCCATAGTTAAAAATGAGATAAAAAAAGAAACAAGGGATGTAAAACAAGCATCTCCAACATTCACAATAACGGAAGCAATTTACGACCAATTCTTTGTCAGCAATGGTGAAATAATAGTTTCTACAGATTTGGTTAGAGATGGAGATACATTAAACCTTAAAGGAGATTTCACCAACAAAAACTTCACAGCAGACAAACAAATCATACTAACAAGTTTAGACAAAGATGCAATCTTAAAAAATTGTTCTGTTCTAGTTACAACCAGTGGAAGCGGTTCAACAGTAGCCAACCTAGACATCAACAACACACAAGATTATACTACCGGAATCTTAGTTAAAGACGCATCTAATTTGACCATAGTAAACAACACAGTATTGGTTGGTGGACTACATTCATATGGTATAGAAGCTAATATAAACAACTCAATAATAAAAAACAATGATGTTTATACCTTTGATGGTAATCAAGACAATAGGGTTCACACAGCAGTAGTACTATGTGATTCAAACTATAATACCATAGCAAACAACACAGTAAGAAGTGATGACGCAAACGGTATTTACCTGGCCACTTATCCTGGAATTGACATACATGCCGGTTTTGGTGGAAACAATTGGAATAATATTACCGGAAACTATGTTGTAGGATATAATTCCGCATGGTCATACACAATTCAAATAATGGGAGATCACACAATCGCCTCCGAAAATACAGTTACAGGCGGATTTAGAGGAATTTCATCAGCAGGTAATGATAACATCATTATAAGCAACGACGTTGATGCATGGTCTGAAGGAATTGAAGCAACAAAAAATTCAGTTATTCAAAACAATTACGTTCACGTTACAAACGCATCCGATGGTATAGTCGTAAGTGAAGCAAATGCAACAGTTAAAAACAACAGAATTGAAACACTTAACGGTTCAGGTATAACCTTAAAAGAAGGTAACGTTACCATATCCGGAAATACAATAATTTCACAAGGTAGTACTGGAATATACGGTAAAGGAAATTACACCAGAATATTAATCGATAATAACGATATTACCTCAAAAGAAGAGGGTATATTGTTTAAAAGACAATCCGGATCCAAAGGATTTGATCATATAAGTGTAACAAGAAACAGTATAATTAGTGAGGCAACTTATGCAATAGACTTCTCGGAAGCTCCTGCAAGAACAAATACGCGTCCTAATATCACAGTAAGAGATTCCAACGTATTATCCTCAGCAAACGGTACTGGTTTAGTCAATGCCTATAATCCACCTGCAGGACAAAGCGTAACCGAACTGAATGATACAAATGATGTCATCCACATAGGTTCTGGTAATTATACAAATTTCTTTGAAGAAGGAGTTTCAAATGTAAATATTAGACAAAATGCCACAGTATACCTACATGGAACATTTAATAATCTGGACTTCAGATTTGACAAGAAAGTTCATATTATTGGAGTAAATTGTCAAATAAATAACGGAACAATCTTCTTGGATGAAGATGCACACGGATCAACAATAAAAAACATAAGAATCAAAAACACAGAAGAAGACTATAACGTCTATGCAATAGAAGTATACCGTGCAAACAACTGTATAATAAACAACGTAACCATAGACAATTACGCAACCTCATCAAGTATCGGAATATTCCTATACGATAACCGTGGAACCACAATCGCAAACTCTACAATAAAAACAAGTGGAGACTACCTTAACAATGCAATACTATTGTATGAATCAAACATGAATACAATAGAAAACAACAAAATAAATCTCAACCAATCCAACATACCAAGAGAATACGATGATGAAGTACAATTTGGTCCTGAAATCGGAATGATACAGGAAGTCTTACACAATCACGGTATAATATTATTATACTCATCAAATAACAAATTAAACAAAAACAATGTAACAGTAACTTCAATGTTTAATTCATACACTGCCCCATCAGCAGAATATAAAAACAGTGTTGTTGGAATAGACATGTACTTCGAATGTAACGATAACAACGTAACAAACAACAACATAAACGTAAATAGTTACGGACCATACACATACGGAATGGGAGTTCTAGGAGCACAATGGGGTAAATCACTCAGATCATTAAATGCATCAAACAACGTATTCAAAAACAACAACGTCAGCGTAACTGGTGGATACTATGTTACAGGATTTATAGCAGGAAGAAACAGTTATAAAACATTAGTAGAATCAAACAACTTCAAAATAGTAGCAAACAAAAACTCAAACTCACGCGGAGATTACGGATACGGAGTAGTATTAGAAAACAGTACAACATCAACAATTAAGAAAAACAATATAAACGTTGATGCTGCAGCAGTATATTCCATTGAAATATTTAATTCACCAAGTAACAAAATACTAGAAAACACAATAAAAGCAAATGCAACATACCCATACGGAGTAGCAGCATATCTTATCGAGAAAAACGTAATATCCAACAACAGCATAACATTAAGAAAAGTTAATAACGGAGATGTTTCACCAGACTATCATTCAGATGCAATATTCCTGGGTGATGACGGTATTTATTTAATGGAATCCTGTTCAAACAACAACATAACATACAACGCAATAAACACAAACGCTGATGCTACAGTAAGACTGGATGCCACATCCAGATCCAACAGGGTTACAGAAAACTCATTGGTTGCTAAGGATACCTTTGGTGATGATTCAGTAACGAATTTACACACATCAAACACAGTAGCAAATAACTTCATATACTTTGTAAATGTAACAGTATCCCCATTAACATCATATATTGGAGAAACAGTAACCATAAACGCAACAATAACGTCCACAACAACAAATCTTCAAAACTTAACAGCAACATTCATATTAGGTACAAATGAAATAGGAAATTCAACAGTAACAAATGGTGTAGCACGTTTAGAATACACGATAACATCATTCTATAGGCCTACAACATATCAAATCAGCGTATCCGTAAAAGGAAACAACTTCCAAAACTCAACAGGAATAGCACAGGCAACATTTGTCAAAGTTCCTGAAAAAACAGTTACAAAAGTTGATAAAGTATTAAAAACCGTAGGTTCAACAGCTACCTTAACAGCTAATATTACCACAGCAACCGGTGGTAAAATTGGTGTAGGTCAGGCAGAGTTCTACCTTGATGACACATTGCTGGATACTGTTGACGTTAATTTAGGTGTTGCTTCACTAAATTACCCAATAGCAGCAGATGCCGAATATATGGTACACACAATCAGGGTAAAATATCTTGCAAACAACGATTATGAAAATTCAACAGGAACAAACATTTTAGGAGTACAAAGTGTTTCAAGTGTAGCAGTAGCAAATCATACGGCAACACTCGGCGAAAACGTAAATATTAAAGCTAACGTAACCAGTGGATCTGCAAAGGTTACCTCAGGAAACGTTAACATATTAATAAACAATATAGAAGTTGCTAATGCAACAATATCAAATGGTGTTGTAAACAAAAATATTAAAGTTCCAACAAGCTTTGATAAAGGCACATATAACCTTAAAATAGTTTACCCTGGAAACGACACACAATCAGCCGCAAGTGCAACGGCAAAAATCACACTTAACCCTATGAATCCAGTATTCCATTATAACAAAACCGGTGTAGTGGTCGGTCAAAACATTTCAATAGTTCTCGGAATTGACAATGGCCTAACAGGTAACAACATTTGCCTAGCAAACAATGGTAATGTTTCATTAAAACTTAACGGCCAAACATTAACGGATGCTGGAGGAAATCCAATTAAGGGGACTGTCAGAAACGGTACGATAACATTTAAGTTTGTTGCACCTAGCCAATTAGCAGGTCAAAACAACCTTACATTCATCTACTCCGGTGACAGTAAATTTGCACAAGCAGAAGAAACATTTAATGATGCATTCACAATAGAAAAATCCGATACAAACCTTTACATGTACTCACGTAGTGGTGACACTAAAGGCAGCACAATTAAGGTAAGTGGTAAACTACAATCATACGGAAATGAAGTAAGGGGTGAAACAGTAACAATTAAGGTAAACGGTAAAACGTACACTGCCACTACTGGTGGATACGGTTACTTTACTGTAAATCATACAATCACAAGCTATGATGACCTTAACGTAACTTTCACATACGCAGGAAGTGCCCTTTATAAAGGATGTACAAACTCAACAGTTTACACGGTTAAAAAACCTACCAACCTTTACATGTACCCACGTAGCGGAGACTCCAAAGGAAGCACAATTAAGGTAAGTGGAAAACTCCAATACAATGACGGTGAAGGAGCAAAAGGTGAAAAAGTAAACATAACAGTTAACGGTAAAAAATACTCTGCAACAACAGGTGGATACGGTTACTTTACTGTAAATCATACCATTACCAGTTATGATGACCTTAACGTAACATTCACTTATGCAGGCGGTAGCAAATACTTACCAAGCACAAACTCAACAGTATACACGGTTAAAAAACCATCCAACCTTTATATGTACACACGTAGTGGAGATGCTAAGGGCAGTACAATTAAGGTAAGTGGAAAACTCCAATACAATGGTGAAGGAATAAAAGGAGAAAAAGTAACAATTAAGGTAAACAGTAAAACCTACACTGCCACTACTGCAGGATACGGTTACTTTACCGTAAATCATACAATCACAAGCTATGATGACCTTAACGTAACGTTCACATACGCTGGTGGTAAAAATTATGAAGCATCTACAAACTCAACCATCTACAAAGTAAATGGCCCTACATCCCTCTTTATCTATTCAAGAACTGGGGACAAAAAAGGCAGTACAATTAAGGTAAGTGGAAAACTCTTATGTGGTGAAGATGGAGTTAAAGGTGAAAAAGTAACAATTAAGGTAAATGGTAAAACGTACACTGCCACTACTGGTGGATACGGTTACTTTACTGTAAACCATACCATTACAAGCTATGATGATTTAAACATTTCCATGAGCTATGCTGGAAGCAGCAAATACGAGGCAACAACTAATTCAACAGTATACAAAGTAAATGGCCCTACATCACTCTACATCTATCCAAGAAGTGGGGATGCTAAGGGAAGTACCATTAAGGTAAGTGGAAAATTATTATGTGATGGAGAAGGTGTAAAAGGTGAAAAAGTAACAATTAAGGTAAATGGTAAAACATTCACAGCCACTACTGGTGGATACGGTTACTTCACAATAAACTACACAATCACAAGCTATGATAATTTAAATATTTCCATGAGCTATGCTGGAAGCAGCAAATACGAGGCAACAACTAATTCAACAGTATATGCGGTTAAACAACCTACCAACATTTACATGTACTCACGTAGTGGGGACAAAGTAGGAACTACCATTAAGGTTAGTGGAAAACTACAGTCCAATGGTGAAGGAGTTAAAGGTGAAAAGGTAAACATTAATGTTAACGGTAAAACCTACACTGCTACTACTGCTGGATACGGTTACTTCACTGTAAACTACACGATTACAAGCAACACCAACTGTAATGTAACATTCACGTTCAACGGTTCAAAACTATACGAAGCTTCAACAAATTCCACAGTTTATACTGTTAAACCATAAATCATCTGATGGGATAACCTATTTTTTAGATTATCCTATTTTTTAAATTTTTTTTTAATAAATTAGATTTTCTTATAATTTTTTTTATAATATTGATTTTTTTAAACAGGCCTTTTTTCGGCATATTTTTTCTTTTTTTCAAATATAGATATTTCACTATTTAAATAATGATTCTTTAATTTGGTTTTACAGTTTTTAAACCTTATTTTCTAAATATTTTTTTAATAAATTAATCAATATTACTTTATTCATTTTAAAATAATAAATAAGTATATTATTTAGAAAAAACTAATATAATTCTTAGTGTATTTATTAATTATCAATACACATGAAAAAATAATATGCAATATGGAGAGTATATAATGAAAAAACGAATAATTTCATTATGTATAATACTCTTTATTTTGATAATGTGTGCAACTGTTAATGCTAACGAAGTACCAACAACTAACATAACAGCAACAAACAGTACAAGTGAAATTAATGAAAATACAGAAATAATCAACATAGCAGATATTGAGTTGAAAAGCCCATCGATAACCGACACAACAACACAAGAAAACATACAACAAAGTGATACAACCTCGGATTCAACTTCAATACCGAAACAGGATGTACAAAAAACGAATAATGATAAGATTGTTAAACAAAACAATTCTTCAAATAAATTGGATGTAAAAACAGATGCAATAAAAAATTCAACAGGATTAAACATTACAGGAGTAATAACAACAGCATATGACAAAGTAAACAACAAATATGCGGCTGATGAATTAGAAGGATTTATTGCAGAAGGAGCTAAAATAAACTTATACAATGAAAAAACAGGAAAATTCCTAAACACAACTCTATCTGACGTCAACGGAAATTATCAGTTCTTAAATTTAACACCTGGAAACTATACACTTGAATTCAGTTACAAAACATACCTGACTGAAACATTGAAAGTCAACCTATATGAATCAATCCAATTCGATTACATATTCGTACCGGATTTAGTAATTATTTCCTTCTCCGGAGACAGTAATGGAAACGGACAAAGTGATAAAATAAAAGTATTATCCGAAATAAGTGATAGATTTTTATTCTTGGAAAGTTACGAACTAAACAAGTCCTACGATAATTCAGGACAATGGATGATAAACTATGCAAATTTCATACTAGTTGACATGTTTTCACTAGGAAACGGTTTTGGAGTAGACACAGATTTAATTGCAACATCACCGGCATCCAGAAATAACAAGATAGCATATACTTTTGGATTATTTGATGATTCAATTATCAAAGGAACCCTCGCACATTGGGGATTTTTAGGTGGAAACCCACACTCAATGGAAAACACATACGTAGGTTCATACTGGCAGGTACTCTCAGAATCAAATTCCACAACAATAAGACAAAACATGATTAACTTATTCAGTTACATCAAATATTTGCTTAAAGAAACTGATGAAAATCCAACATTAAATGGACATGGTCCATTATTACTCTCCTGTTCATGGGGAGTATACTACCCAGGATTTGAAAACAACGTTAAAACACCAGATCCTGAGTTAATAAACCGTTGGATCGTATCAAATCCGGGATATAACTCGGATAGGGCCGGAAGTTTAAACTGGATGACAGAAGATTATTCAAAATGGAATCTGGAAAACAATGATCCGGTAAAAATATTAAGAACATTTGAAGATTGGTACACAGCCAACCATGAAATAAACGGATCATTTATCATCATATCCACATATTATGAAGGTGGACCTGTAGTCGACGCATTAATAAAAGAGTATGAAAAACAAGGCAGAGCTGTATTCAGTATCTATAAAACTACTTCAGAAAACCCGGATATGACAGCTTTACTTGAAATTGCAGGAAATAAAACAGTTTTAACAAGAGGAGTTTCCGCTGTAAGTTACATGTACTGGTGGACAACAGGTTACGCTCAAAGGGGTGGAAACTACACCATCAACGCATATAAAAACTTAAACGTATCCTTAATAGATGCATTAAAAGATATAAGTAAATTTGGTTTCGAAAGTATCTACGGTCCACAAAACGAATGGACTGCAGCTGTAACAATGCCACAATTTGAAGGAGTATTTGGAGCATTGCCAGTATCATATCTGGATGATAACAAAGAAACAGTATTAATACCTGAAGGAATTCAGAAACATGTGCAACTAACAAACGGATGGGCAAAACTCAGAGACCTGAACAACTCTGACAAAAAAATATCCATACTCGTTTATGGTTACCCACCAGGAAAAGCAAACATTGGAGCATCATTCTTAGACGTGTTCCAAAGTATTCATGACTTATTAGAACACATGGCAGATGAAGGCTACGATATAGGTATGAATAAAAGTGAAATCCCAACAACTGAAGAATTAAACAACATAATCACAGACTTCAGTAACAAGGGATTATGGGCAGAAGGATTAATTGATGCTTATGTAATCAATCACTACGAAGAATTAACCGAAAACGGTCAATTAGTTTCAGAAAGCCAATACAAACAATGGTACAATGAACTTCCTACCCAACTACAAGAACACGTAACACAATCTTGGGGTGCAGGATTAGGAAACGGTTCAATGATTTACCGCGAAAAAGCGGAAATAAACAAATCAAGCCTGGAAGATTGGCTAAACAAAGTACCGGATAGTAGAGATCAATTCGAATTCTATTGGAATACAACTGACAGACAAATAATAATCTCAGAAGATTCTGAAATCATGTTAGTAAATAAAACCCAATTCTTTAAATGGGTATACGATTTACCAACTGACCTACAGAAAGTATTCAATGATTCATTCGGATCACAACTACTGAACGAAACTAAATTCAGAGAAGAAGGATACTTCCTGATTCCTGGAACATTCTTCGGAAAAGTATTCTTGAGTGTGCAACCAATGAGAGGATGGGAATCACAGATGGATTTCCACACATCCGACTTATCCCCACCTCAACAATATATAGCATACTACAAGTATCTTAGTCAAATCTACAAAACTGATGCCATAATACACATGGGAACACACGGAACTTTAGAATGGTTACCTGGAAGAACAATGGGGTTACAATCAACGGACTGGCCTTTCCAATTAACGGAAACACCAATCATATACCCATATATTGTATCAAACCCAGGGGAAGGTATGACCGCTAAGGAAAGAAGTTTTGCCCAAGTTATTACTCATATGACACCAGTAACTGCAACAACTTCATTATATGGAGATTATGTCGAACTTAACGACGCAATATCAAGATACGACACCAGTAAGAAAAACGGTGTTGAAGACAACGTACTCTACTACAGAGACTTAATACTTAACTTAACGGAAAGCTTAGGTTATGATACACCAGATTACAAGGCCGTCCAGAAATATCTTGACGATTATGAAATCACCATAAACAATGGAGATGCAGATGAAATTGAAGAAGCTAGGAAAAAATTAATCCAAAAAGCAACAATACTCGGATTTGTTATCCCAGACGATGATAGATTTGAAGGTGAACTAGAAAAACTTAAAGAATATTTAAACAGTGAGACCGCATTCGAAGAATGGTTAGCACAAATCCATAATGATTTAGAAATGATGTCCACTGATAAGATAAATTATGGAATGCATACTCTTGGAAAAGTCTGGAACGACACAGATTTAATCACAGGAGTAACCGCCATAGTAGCATCCAGAACAACGATACTTGACAATATAATGAAATTATATTATCCTGACATCAAAGAAAGTTACTATGATAAAATAAAAGAAAGATCCTTCAGTGAACAAAAAGAAATCATTAACGGAATCTTAAAAAACATCATAACAAACTTTGTTGACGGAAAAAGTGCCGAAGAAGTAGCTACAATGTACGGTATATTTAATAAATCAACAGAATTCTACCAGGATTTCGTTGATATCGAAGACATTCTAACTAAAATCTTAAATAACAAGGAATGGGAAAACATATTAACCGCATTAGATGGAGGATATGTTGAACCAGGTTTATCAGCAGATCCATTATACTCTGACGTGTTACCAACTGGTAGATCTATGTATGCCAGTGACACAACCAAAATTCCAAGTAAAAGTGCATGGCAATCAGCAGTAAATTCAATCGATCAAGTATTAATAAAATACATGGTTGATTTAGGTGAAGAATCATTCCCTGATCTAGTTGGGGAAGTCATATGGGGTACGGAAGTACTACGTACAGAAGGTATCAGTTTAGCCCAATTCATGTATTTACTCGGTGTAAAACCAGTATGGGATAAAACCGGAACAGTAATAGGTGCTGAAGTAATACCATTAGAAGATTTAACACTAACAATCAACGGAACCGTGTATAACAGACCTAGAATAGACGTATTTGCAACAATTGTAAGTAACAATCCTGGTTGGATAGGATTATTAACCCAATCAGTAGAAATGGTAAATGAACTAAACGAATCTTTCAATGACAACTTCGTTAAAAAACACTATAATGAATCAGGATCATTAGAAAGATTATTCGGTTTACCTGGAGCAGTACTTGAAGGTACCGGTGTATCAGATTTATTAAACAACGCAGGTACAAGAATAGATAACTCCTCCGAATTAGCTGATGAACTAGCAAGCGTATACGAATACAGAATAGGTCACTCCTGGAACTTAGATGACGATGGGAACATAATTGTTCAAAACGACACAAAAACGTTCTCATATTTACTAGAACACATAACTCTAGTAATACAAAACCTCGACAGTTCATGGAGATACCTTGACTCAGACGATTATGTTGACTGGTTTGGTGGATTATTAAATGCAGCAAACGTTCATGGAAGAGTAGTAAATACAATTTTATTAGATATTCGTGATAAAAACAATATTATCACAAGTACTTTAGGTGAAGAAGTTAAAAAAGAAACAAGAACAACAATATTAAACCCTCAATGGCTCGGTGCAATGACCACAGACGTTGGTGGATGGAACCAAATGTCAATGAACTTTGAAAATTTAATGAAAACCATCTTCACAACACAAGGTTATGACGAAAGCCAATCAGGTAAGGCAGTAGCAGTTGTAGAGAAAGGAAACAACGCAGGTATTGTTGGGGACGGACTATTAAAAGAAGTTGCAAAACTGGTAACATACAGTGAATATTTCACCATGGATGCACAATATAAATCATACGCTTTCCAGGCAATGTCCGGATGGCTATTAACATTAGACATGTCAGGACACTGGAAAACAAATGATAATTCACTTAGAAAAGACATGTTACAAAAATACATCGATAACGCAAACCGTTACGGTGTAGCATGTTGTCACCACACATGTGGTAACATTAATTTCCACGAATGGATTATAAGAACAGGATCTGCTCTAGGTGTAAAAGGATTATCAGAATATTCAAAAGTATATGCATCAGCAACTAAAAATCCAAGCGCAGTATACTCAGAATCTTCAACAAGTGAAAACACAGGAAGTACTGATGGATCAAGTGTTGTGGACATAAGTGAAGGAATTAGCGAATACATAAACAATGGAGCAACTGGTGAAAGCGATGCAATGGCAATGGCTGCAGCAGGAGCTACAGGTTATGCAGATTCAACAAGCAATGTTGGAGAAGCAATGGTTATGACCAAAGTGAACAATGGTGGAAGTGGTTCCGGTGCAAATTCAGATGCAGAATCTGGAAACGGCACAAGTGGTGGAACTGATGGATCAGGTTCCGGTTCACAAAATTCAACCGGTAACCAAACAAACGGAACCGGAAACGGTACAGGATCTGATGATAACACAGACAGTCAATCTGAAGTATCCGGTAACGGTACAAGTTCAAATTCAACAACCAACATGACCACTAACACAACCGACACACCAACTAATTCCACACCTAACGGAACAGCAACAAACGTGACAAACACAACAGTTCCTGAAGTTCCGGATAACAGCACTGATGTTCCGGAAGATAACAGTACAAACAGTACAGTTCCTGATAACTCCACAGAAGTTCCAGAGGTACCTGATAACTCCACAGAAGTTCCGGAGGAAACTACCAACACAACGGTACCGGAAGTTCCGGAGAATACAACGGATGTCCCTGTAGAGAACAATACTGATGTACCAATTCCAGAAAACAACACTGAAGTTCCTGAAGTTCCAGAGAATAACACCAATTCAACGGTTCCAGAAACTCAGACAAACGATACGGAAATTCCGGTTGAACAAAACAACACTCAAGTTCCTGAAAGCGAGGACAAACCGGCACAAAATGTCACAGAAGAGACGAAAGAATCCGGAGCAGGTGAAACACCTAGTGAAGGAGAAGTATCCGAAAGTGAATCTTCAGAGGATCCATCCTCAACTGAAAGTGCAGAAAGTAGTTCGTCATCAGGAAGTTCATCATCTGCAGGTCCTACAATAACTGTGGGAAGTTCCTCCTCTGGTGGAGAAGCAGGTACTGCGGCAGGTTCCGTATCAATGTATGAAGTTGTAAAGAAAAATATTGGTAAGCCACCATCTCCACAAGCAGAGATATCTGCAGGATATCTTGTCTTTATTGTTGGACTGCTTCTAGTGTTCTTCTACGGATTCACAAGACCTAATAGGAAATCATAATAATTGAGTATTGTACATTAAATATCCCCCTTAATTTTTTTTATTTTTATTTTATTATTTACATAAAAGCAAAAAATAACACATTTATTAAAAGGTGAAAAAAATTGAACAAATATAAAATCCTTTTAGTTACATTTTTTATCATGCTATTTCTATCAGTAAATGCCTTATATGCAGCAGATGATAATACTACAATTTCAACTGTTGATTCGGATGATTACCAGGATAATAATGTATTGATAAAAAATAATGATCTATCAAGGGAAAATAATCAAGTAAAACAAGCAAACGATAATAGTGTGTATGTTGATATTAATTCCGATAAGGAGGATGAGGACGGAAGTATGGAATATCCATACAAAACGATAAACGAGGAAAATCTACAACAAATTTCCCCAAATTCAACAATATACGTATCCGAAGGAACATACACATTAAATTCAACAGAAATTAACAAAAACTTATCCATAATTGGAGAAAACAGAGATTCAGTGATATTTTTATCAAATGAAAGTAACAGTACTTTCATAATAGCCGATAACATTACGGTTAACTTCATGAATTTCACGCTTAGAGATTTCTCCTCAAATTCACAATCAGCAATAACCAACAACGGAAATTTAACCATTGAAAAGGTTAATTTAATGAATAACCTCGCATCAACTTCCAAAGTAAACGGAGGAGCAATATTAAATAATGCGGAACTTGAAATAAGAGACAGCCTATTTGAGGGTAACAGTGCATCATTCGGTTCAGCAATATACAATAAAAAGAATCTGATGATAACCAATTCAACATTTAATGATAACTTTATTGGAAATGTCGGTGGAGCAATCTATAGTTTACGCGGAAACTTAACAATATACGATTCAATATTTTCAAATAACAGGGCAGTAAGTGGTGCAGCAATTTATAACGCTGCAGGTTATACCTACATAAACAACACCCAGTTTATAGAAAACGATGCAGAACACTTCTTTGGTGGGGGAATATATTCAACAGGAATAACAATAACCGAAAACTGTTTGTTTGATTCAAATCATGCAAACATCGATGGTGGAGCAGTAACAACCACCAACAATTTCACAATAATTAACTGTACATTTATAGAAAACTTTGCTAATGAAAACGGTGGAGCAATAGAAAACGTTGCATGGTCAGCAACAGAAAACGGTAATTTAACAATCATAAACTCTTCCTTCACAGATAATGCTGCAGGAGAAAAGGGTGGAGTAATAATAAATTATCATAAACTGGAATCTGTTGGTGAACCTGCAGTAGTAACTGTAAGAAATTCAGTATTCGAATATAATTCAGCATCTATTGGAGGATTAATATATAATGAAGAATTCATGGATTTCCAATATAATGTAATATTTGAGAGTGAAGCCCAACAATCTAACACAATATTTTCCGATGAAAGCGGAATATTATCAATCGACAACAATTGGTGGGGAACCAACAATCCTAGCATTGAAGATATTGACTTTATGCCGGAAACTTGGATAATTCTAGATTTTACAAACCAAACACCATTAACGCCTAATTCAATGGCAACACTGGAAGTATCATTAAATACTTTAAACAATGGTCAACAGATAAGCACTTCATTACCAAAAAGAACAGTAACATTCTATGCAGATGAAACACAATTTAATGAAAACGATGTGGAATTTAACAACACATACAATACGCAAGTATTATATGAGGGGGATGTGCTAACTGCATGTGTAGATAATCAGGAATTATCCTTACAGACACTAAAAGACGTGATAATTTCAATAGATACAATTGATGATAAAACATATGATGAAAATATAATCATCTCAGGTATAATTGCCGACAATGACGGAAATAACTTGTCAGATAAGAACATAAGAATATTATTAAATGGGGTGGAATCACAAGTAGCATCGGATGAAAACGGAAGATACACCTTCTCAACAAAGGCCAAAAAAATGGGCCAAAACAATGTTACCGTAATCTTTGATGGAGACAGGTCATATAATTCATATGAAACTTCCACAACATTCAATGTAGAAAAGGCAGAAGCATCATTTTTATTCTACAAAATCAAGGACACAGAATATGATTCCATAGTAAAAATCAGTGGAAAATTATTATCTGATGGAAACCCGGTTGTAAGAGAAAGTGTTACTGTAACAATAAATGATGAAGAGTTTACTTTCACCACATCAACCACCGGTTACTTCGTAATGAATTATGAAGCAAAAAGAGTAGGAGTAAACAACATAACATTTAACTTTGACGGCAGTTCCAAATATTATGCAACAAGCAACAACACATCATTCAATGTTAAAAAGACTGCAACATTCTTATTCTATAATATTAAGGACATCGATTATGGAAGTACAGTGAAAATCAGTGGAAAACTATTATATGATGGAAATCCGGTTAAAAGAGAACGTGTTAGCATAACAATCAACGATGAGGTATTTACTTTCACCACATCAACCACGGGTTACTTCGTAATGAATTACACAACAAAAATTGCAGGAGTTAATAATTTAACATTTAACTATGATGGCGGATTGGAATATTTTGCAACAAGCAACAAGACAACATTCAATGTTAAAAACAACACCACATTTTTATATTACAATATAAAGGATGTCATAAAGGGCAATTCTGTTAAAATCAGTGCAAAATTATTATCCGGTGATGTTCCTGCCAAAAAACAAAACGTGACAATAAAAATTAATGAGGAAGAGTTCCATTTAACTACCTCAACCACAGGATACTTGGTAATGGAATATGTGGCAAACAGTATTGGAATAAATAATTTAACATTCATCTTTGAAGGATCAAATGCTTATAATCCAATAACAAATACCACCACCTTCATTGTAAAGGAAGCTTAAGAAAAATCATTATTAAACATTTTCCAAAAACTTTTACGATGATATTATTGTCATACTCCTCACCCTTATTTTTTTTCACTTATTCTTTTTTTATCATAACCATTAAGGCCCAATGCAATAATTAAATACTTTTAAATTACATAACTCATATTATCGACTAAATTAATATGATTTTTATGAGTATTGAAATAATTGAAATAAAAGATTTTCCACTTATTAAACAAAACGATAATCTTTGTGAAATAATTTATGAATCATTAATAAATAATGGCATCACACTTGTAGAAGGTGATGTTCTTGTTTTGGCAGAAACTGTTGTAAGTAAAGCTGAAGGAAACTATGTGAAAATAGATGACGTTGTAGCAACCAAGAAAGCCGAAGAAATGGCACAAAAAAGTGGTAAAGATCCAAAGCAGTGTCAAATCATATTAGATAACTCCAGGGATATTCTTCGATGTCAGGAAGGACTCATAATTACCGAAAGCAATCACGGATTTGTATGTGCAAACAGTGGAATTGACAATAGTAACTGTGAAGAGGGATATGTAACGCCATTACCCGTTAATCCGGATGAAAGTGCCAGAAAAATAAAAGAATACTTGGATGAAAAATTCAATGTAGAATCTAAAATCATCATATCCGATACGCAGGGTAGAGCCTGGCGAGTAGGCGCAATAGGTGTTGCAGTCGGAATAAGTGGGTTGCATCCCGTAACGGACTTTAGGGGTACACATGACCTTTACGGTCAGGAACTGATGAGTACCATGGAAGCAACCGCCGATGAACTTGCAAGTGCCGCCAGTTTGGTTATGGGACAATCTGATAAGGGAATATGCCTGGTTCTTATCAGAGGTTACGATTCATCATTAACTTCCTGTGGAATTGATGAGGCAAGTATTGATGAAATATTAAGAGAAAAAGACAACGACGCTTTTAGGTAGGGATTTTTCATGATAACAGTTCTTTCTGGTGGAACGGGCACTCCTAAGTTATTGCAGGGAATTAAGGAAGTTCTTTGTGAGGATGAGTTAACGGTTATAGTAAATACCTTGGAAAATAATTATTTTTCAGGAGTTTATGTGGCAGCCGATATTGACACGGTCTTATATACAATGTCAAATCTTATAAACGAAAAAACATGGTATGGCTTAAAGGACGATACATTTCATACACATGAGCAACTTAAAAAATACGGTTTTAATGAAACACTTAAAATTGGAGATAAAGATCGTGCATTAAAGATACAGAAAACACAATTAATGCAAGAATATTCGCTCACAGATGCAGTTAAAATACAAAGTCGGGCACTCGGCATTGTTGCAAACATTTATCCAATGAGCAACGTTCAACCACAAGTAACCATAAAGACAACTCAGGGAAAGATGACATTTCACGAATTTCTCATAAAACAAAAAGCACAACCGGAAGTGCTGGATGTCACTTATGATAAGGTACCACCAACAAATGAGGTGCTGGAATCTTTAGAGCAATCAGACCAAATTATCATAGGTCCTTCAAATCCCATCACTTCAATCAATCCAATCATATCCATGCCGGGAATAAAAAAAATACTCAAAAATGGTCACGTGACGGCAGTTTCTCCAATAATTGGGGAAAACACGGTAAGTGGTCCTGCAAATAAATTCATGAGAGCAAAAGGATATGAAGTTAGCCCGGTGGGTGTTGCAAAAATTTATGAAGAATTTTTAGACCATTATATAATAAATACTACGGATGACAAATATAAACATAATATACAAGAATTCATACCAAAAGTGTCAACAGAAAATATTATTTTCAACAGTTTAAACGATAAGATAAATCTAGCAAAGACGATACTAAGAAAATGAATAATATGAGGATTAATTTTTTTTAAGTGATTAAATGATACAAATTACATTAATACAAATTGATAATTATGGACCATGGACGGTTACACCAGGTCCTAGAGCAGAACCCGATTTACAGACCCTGCAATCAAGACTTTACGGTGATTTGGAAAGAGAATTTGGGGCACGTGGCGGAATAGTTTTTTACAATAGATTTGATAATTTAATAGCCATCAGTAATGGAATAGGTGAAGAGGAACATCTTAAAATCCAGGATTCCATACGTAACAGGTATCCAATCACCATCAGCATGGGAGTAGCTGCAAGACAAACACCTTTTGAAGCTCAGAAAGTGGCAACACAAATGGTTCAAAAGGGTGGAGGAGCACAATCCAAGGATCGCTGTGAAGTACTGAACATTGATTCACTTGCCGAAGAAGAGGATTCAAAAGTACAAATAGCACATATTGACATTGATGACATAACCAATACCTTAACGGATGTTGAAAGTGCTTATGATACGTCAATTGTAGTTTATGAGGTTTTACTCGAACTTATGAAAGAACTTAAACAGCATGACGGATTATGTTTCTTTATCGGTGGGGATAATTATATGGCCCCATCCAATGGCATTACTAAAAATGAATTAAGAGAAGCACTTAAAAATGTTGATATCAAAACCGGAGTAACATTAAAGGCCGGAGTAGGCATAGCTCAAACTGCTGGAAGAGCTGCAGATTTAGCGGATCTGGGTCTTGAAGATATACGGGCAGATTTAACCGACGATTCCGTACTGGTATTCAACGAATAATAATCATATTAATCCTTATCCTCCCCTATTTTTAAATTTATTACTTTTATCAAACTTCCTAAGATTTCCAAAAATTAACAGCATAATCATCTTAATTCAAAAAATGCATTAATCTTATTTTCAAAAAAAAACATGTTTAGTCTAAAAAGTGGGAATCAAAAAAAAAGAAGGAAAGTGGAAGTTACTTATTGGGATATGACTTTAAATGTTGTGCTGTTTGTTGTTGCCTCGTAAGTATCGGATCCTTCAAAGAGGTATGTTAAGTTATAAGTTCCAACAGCACCAGCCAAGTAATCCATTACAAAGTAACCCGTGGTGGAGGTTGTAAGATTGAAAACTTCATTATTGACAATTATGTTAATGTTTTGTTTCGTGGCCGGCACGTCCCCTGACAATAGTTTTCCACTGATTTTCACATAACTGCCCATTACAACGTCACGTATGTTATAAAATAAGAAGTTAGTCTCATTTTTCACACCTAATTGTGTGCCGTTGTCATTTTTAACATTAAATGAGGTCGTATTGCTTGTCTCATAATACTCGGCATCTCCCTCAAAGTTAAATGTTAAACTGTTAACGCCAGTAACGTTAGTAACATACTCCATTACAAAATAACCCGTACTGGATGTTTTAAGGGTATATGCATAACCATTAATTATCACATCAACATCCCTATTTTTAACAGGAGTATCATCACACAATAATTTTCCACTTATTTTCACGGTCTCTCCAAGGTTTGTGTCTTTTATTTTGTAGTAGAGGAAGGTTGTGTTTTGTTTTATTATTGGTTCTTTGATTGTGAATGTTGTGTGGTTTGTTGTTGGTGCGTATTCGTTGTTTCCGTTGAATATGAATGTTAGGTTGTTGGTTCCTGTTGTTGTTGGCATGTAGTCTATTGCAAAGTATCCTGTGCTTGATGTTTTTAGTGTTTGTGTGTTGTTGTTTATGATGAGTGTTACTGTTTGTCCTTTTACGGGGTTTGTATCTGAGAGTAGTTTTGCGCTTATTTTCACGCTTTCTCCAAGGTTTGTGTCTTTGATTTTGTAGAATTGGAAGCTTGCAGTTTTTCTTACAATGAATGTTGTCTGGTTGGATGAGGCAAGGTATTCATCATCTCCATCAAAACTAAATGTAATATTGTTAACTCCCTCTATTTCTGCAGTATAGTCCATTGTAAAGTATCCGGTAGTTGAAGTTTTCAAGACATATGTTTCATTGTTAACTGTTATGGTCACATTTTGTCTAGTTACCGGAATATTGTCTGATAACAGTTTTGCACTTATTTTAACAGTTTCATTTTTATCCGTGCTTTTTATGTTGTAGAATAAAAATGCCGTTTCCCTTTTTGCATTGAATGTTAGTGAATTACTTGACGCATGGTAGTAATTGTCACCATCAAAAGTCACGCTAATGTTGTTTTGATTTGCATTTGTAATGCTATAATTCAGTATGAAAATGCCTTCATCTACATAAACAGTATAATTTTCCTGGTTGATGTTTATGTTAACAGTTACATCGTTTATATAGTATCCGTCTTCATCAGTTAAATTTCCTTTAATAATCACAGTTTTTCCCATTATCGCATTTTCAACTTCATCTATGCATATTATGCTTCCTATTTTTTCTATTGTAATGTTTTCTTCGGTTAGCGTAGAATGGTGTGTTGAGTTTTCATTGAATCTGACGGCTACACGTTTTTCTCCACCGGTGCTCACGTAATGGGTTAGTATGAATTCTCCGGTTTCATTGGAAAGGATATTGTAGTGATATTCGCCTATTTCCACGTCCAATGGTGCATTGATCATTGCTTTATCATCGTCACAGTAAATTTTACCGGTAAGTGTCATGTATTCATGTAATTTGGTATCTTCTATTTCGTCAAGTTCTATTGTCACGTCATGTTTTTTAATAATAACCGTAGTTGTTGCATTTTCGCACGTGTTTGGCCATGAACTTATGTATGATAATATGTAGCTATGGTTTCCATATTCTTCGTTTAAGGTGAATGTTATGCTTCCATTTGTCACGTCACATTCATCGATTATTGTTGAATCTTTTATCAATACTATTTTTCCTTCATCAACAGGGATGTTATAATCGTTTTCTAACGTTATCTGGGCCGTTATTGTTTGTTCATCGTCAACATAGTATGTGTAGTTTTGTGTATGGATTTTTAGATTCAGTGTTGCGGTCATGTTAAATATTTCACTATACGTGTAATTATCCACATCTAAGTTAACAGTTAAATTGTACACGGAATGCGTAATATTTTTAGGATTTATCAGAATATCATATGTTTTATTGGATGTTACATCAATGTAAATTATATTTCCATTGTTATCCTTATAATATTCACCATCCACTATATATGAAAGCTTACCATTTGAATTTAAATTACTTACTTGGCTAGTTATGATGTATGAACCGTCAGCATCAGTAACTGTGGATAAAAGTCTTGGAGCCTCACGTGTATAAACTTTTAAACAAGCAGCAGAACCTTTAAACTCATTATCATAGAATAAATCATACCAGTTTTCACCATCACCACTGATGAATGACTGATTTTCTTTTGAAAATGATTTATACTTATTAGTATCCTGAATGGTAAATAGGGTATAATCACCAACATGTGCCTGTATCTTCAAGTCAACCCTAAAAGTGTCGCCCTCATTTACACTCACATACTCTTTTAATCTAATTGTCCTGTAACCTTCCTGGGTAAAAGTACCCTCCTGAGAATAGGCTAACTTGTCATTAACATAAATATATGCTTCATAATCACAATCCTCATAGAAAAACGTTCCAACAGCAGCAATACTTTCGTTACGCTCTGCAGTATAAACATTTCTAATCCAGCAGGATGGAGATACTGATCGGATATTTGTTGAAATAGTATCATGTTGGTAAATATGCGTATAGTTTTCGTAAGTTTGAACAGGGAAAGCATAACTGAATCCTGACGTTATTGAAGTAAGACTCACACCGGCAAGTGAAGTATCATAGTATGAAACGTAATGATATCCTCCATCACCAGCAGATTCACCCCAACTGTTCTTAATGATATAAGCCCCATTATCTAATGGCTTGTTGATACCATAAAAATTGTTTTTGCTGTAGAAATCGTCCCAGCCCACAATAGTTATTGCATGATCGGCATAAGCTGTGACATTGGAGTAAACATTTTTATTATTAAAACCGGCGTATGATGAATAAACTGATGAAGACAATGCTCCATACTTGAGAATAGCATCCTTCAATGCATTATTGTCATTTCCGATATTGGTAGTTCTGTAAAGGAAGTATACATCCTCAACCTTTATGCTATTGTTTAACAATGGGGATGTAGTACTGTAATCATAGTATGGGTCCTCGGATTCCTCCACGGGAGCATACCAGCCAACAAGTAGGGCTATAGGTTCCAGTTCACCATTTCCATCGGTAGGATTACTTGCAACATTTCCTATTGTTGAATATTTTTTTAAGATGTTTTTCATATTGTTCTCAGAAAAATCATATTCAATACCATAAGCCTTAATATATGCTGATTCAAGTGCTGCAAGAGTACTGAAAGCCCAGCAGCTACCACTTCTTGCCTGATTTTTAACACTGGACTGTACAAGTTTAGCATTATCTAAGCTTAGCCTGTTTTTCACACTTTCATTTGAAATATTTGCTTCAACATTATATGTCACCCAGTTAATAACCGGATCAAGCATATTCTTAAGAATCAACGTTGAACTTACAACAGTATCCGCATATTTGTTGTTATTTGTGATGCTTGCTGATAAAGTATATGTCCTGTTTTGCCATGATGAATCAAATTGGGTTGCAACGATTCCGAAACCGTTTACTGGTACAACGGATGTGAAAAATTCATTATCCACATATATTGAAATGTCACTGGTTATATCCGGGTTGCATACAACAACAAGGGATACAGTATCATTAATGTATGCGGCGGTATTCAAAATATCAAGGTATGGTCTTGTTTTATCATAAACGCCCAATTCTTCATCATCTATTCTAACAGTCAAATCATTCAAATTACCAATAAATGAATTAATGACACTTGATGAGATGTTCATACTTTCAAATCCTAGAATTCCATTATCTGTACTAAAATGAACATTTCTGTTTAATAAATCAGAATCAATTATTGTATCATCAGTTAATTTGTTCAAGGATACTTTGATGTCGTATGATGAATTCATGTCAACGGCACTTAACGTCATTAACCTCCAATTATTTGGCAATATGTTATTGGTTAAAACCGAAAAGTTAGGATTATTTTGTCCCCACCAGTTATTATCAATATCGTAAGTGTTGTTATAACAATAAATTGAACCTGTTTGACTATCCGAAATCAATACGCAATTATTCACTGTTAAGTTATCTCTGTAAGAATAAACAGCACTCGCATCACTACGGGCCATATTATTTTCAAGTAAGGAGTTAAAAACATTTGTATAATTATTGTTTACACAATAAATTACTCCACCATAATCTGCAGAATTATTTACGAGAATTGAATCGTTAATGAAGATATTGGAGTAATATGAACTTATAACGCCTCCATAATATATTGCAGTGTTATTCTCGAAAAATGATTTCTTAACATTTAAGGTAGAATTGTCCCTTAATGAAAAAACACCACCAAAAGAAGCGCAGTTGTTTATGAAAGAGTTATTCACTGAATTAATCACTGATCTTGTTGCTGATACGACAGCACCATTTTCTCCATTATTTTCTTCAAACAATGAATTAGTAATATTCAATGTGGAATTTTCACAAAAAACTGCTCCTGATTCATGTTCTGCACTGTTATTATAAAAATAACATTCATCAAGAATTAAATTCCCAGTATTGTGAATGGTAGCATTATTTTCCAGAGTTTTACTATTAAAAAAGGAACAGTTAACTATTTCTAAAAGAGTTGCATTGTTTCTTATAAGAGGATATTCTGATTCGAATTGTCTGGTAAATGATATATTTTCAATCCTTATATTATAATTACCAGTAAATTCCATGAAATTGTCTGATTCAAGACTTAAAACAACACTTTGCCTATCTTCAGAAAACATGCTGAAAGAGGTCGGGTTTGTTTTTAAGTACCTTGTGCTTAGATTTTCTGTAAGAGTATATGTTTGGTTTGACAGGAGCATAATCGCATCATTATCTTCCAAGCTATTAAAAGCATTGCTTAATGTTGTAGGATTGTCACTGCTTGTTCCATCACTTGAGGAATTACCTGTACTGCTTACATAGATGTATCTGTTGGGTTGCTCATTAGTTTTTACATTTTTATAATTATTAGTATTTTCAGAGTATTTGTTAATTGTATGTGATTGAAGGTTATCATTGTATGATGAAGTATCATCCATGGCACTGACAAAGTCATCATCATGATATGTAGTATTATCGGGATTGTTTGCTGAAATGCTTGTTAATCCAAACAAAACAATTAAAATACAGGAAAATAATAAAAACAATCTGATATTCTTGTTTAACATTCTTATTGCCTCAACCAAAAATTATATTTTCAAATATTTTATCATACATCAAATTCAATTGAATGATATTTAATATTTTAAATTTTTAAATAAATATAATTTTGTCAAATAACATAAAAACTAAAAAAAACTACAAACTACAAATAGAAACAAAATTAAAATCCAATAAAAAGAAATCATAATAAAAAAGGGAGATTAAGAAGAGAATAAGATAAATCTTATTCTGCTTTGATTACTTCTACGGTTGAATTTGTTTCAGCTGCTTCGAAGTCGTTGTTACCATTGAATATTGCGGTGATGTTGTTTGTTCCTTCTTTTATCATTTTGAAGGTGTGTGTGAATACACCGTTTTCATCAGTACGTAGTGTTTTAGGACTACCGTTAATGGTAATTCTTACTTGAGCATTAGCAATTGCTTTACCGTTTGCGTCGGTTAATTTACCTGTGAATGTGGCGTTGTCACCTTTGGTTATAGTATCGATTGGGTCAAGTGTTATAACTGCTTGTGCTTTTGTTACTTCTACAGTAATTTCAGCTTCTGCTGCTTCGTAGCTTGCACTTCCTGCGTATGTTGCCGTGATTGTGTTTTCGCCCACGGTGTTCATTGTGAATGTGTGTGTGAATCGGCCATGACTGTCTGTTTTCAAGGTTTTGGTGTTACCGTTTATGTTAAGTTTTACTTGAGCATTTGCGA
>JAZUCJ010000046.1:0-30211 GCA_045639105.1 Methanosphaera sp. | reverse complement strand
AAAAAAATTATCATTTTAATAGGTTTAATTTTAAAAAAAAAGAAAAAGGGATAATTATTTATTTTTCTGACAAAATAACGGTACATAAATCTCTGAAGGTTGAACCTATGCTTCCACTAATACTTCCTAACACTAATCCTCCGATTATGGCTATAATGAGTATTATCAATATTGAAACTGATATGGATATGTCAGCCGTAGGAAATATGCCGCCTAAACGAGGCATATAGTATATTATCAGCATTATTGCAAATATTAATGAAAATATGAGGCTTGCTGAAGTTCCCCTGATTGTTGAATGCTTGTATTGTTTTTTATCTGATGGATTATAAATAAAAGCTGTGATAAAGGAGGATAATATTATTGCCAATATTACTCCAGTAATAGGTATTCCTATTATTCTACTTAGCAACAGGGTTAAGCTTCCAACGAATATTCCGATTACTACCGATGTTATATAATCTTTATCTGAAAAAATTTTTTCTAACATTATTATCTAGTTATAATATATCTAATTTTAATTATTAACTTTTTACTTATGTTCATGTGTTTCTATTTTTATAAGATTCAATATGAGTTTGTACACCCCTTTGTTTTAGAACTATTGTTTCATGTTTAGTGATAATCATATACATCTTATTCCTCAAGTCTTCAATGTATATAATATTGTTACCTAAATATTTTGAAATGATTGTATCTTTATCAATTATTTCATCCAACTGTTTTGGCAGTTTATCTGAATCCAATAATATGACCAAATCAACGATTTGTCTATAATTTATCTTGGTTATTTCATTGCTTTGGTTGTCCTCTATCTTATTATATTCAAACATTAAAAAATCTTGAAGATTGTTTTGAGTGATGATAATTTTATTTTTTAGAAATGATATGTTGTCTGGAAAGTTTAAAATATCTATAAAAATATATTCACATTCCTCAATTTCCGGAATTTTTTCAAGATTTTTTATTATTTCTTCGATATTTATTTTTCTTAAATCATTACGATCATAAAATTTTTTAAACATATTACCACTTGAACATGTTTAAATATATCCCCATATTTAAATAATAAAAAAAATGATTCATGTATATTATTAATATTTATAGTATATAAATCCTTTTATTTTGGATATTAACAACAATAAAAGCTTAATATAGATATTTAAAGTATTTAGAACAAATAGTTAATATTTAAAAGATAATAAAATAAATAAATTAAAAAATAGTGGAAAATTAGAAGATTTTATCAATTATATTTGTAACTTGTAGAATGTCGCTATCCGACTTGCCCAAACGTTTCATGCTTTTTGCGGCAGCCTCAACGGGAGTATCCTTCTGCTCAAGCATAAACTGACTGATATATACCATGAACATCCTGAATTCCATTTTGCTCGAAAAAGTTTTCCTTAAAACTTTATCAACATCTTTTTCATCCTGACCGGAAACAAGTTCATCATCACGAGAAACACCATTAATAGCATCATTAATAGTATCCAAATCATGATACTTTAACAGTTCATCCAAAAATGCCGAATTCATACGCTTTCTATCACCAGTTTTTTTACGTAACCTCTTATCGGATTGAATTCTTTCCAAAAAACCGTCATAAAACACTTCAACTTCGGGTTCGGTTTTAAACAATACCTGAACAACTTCCAAAAGATTTGAATCAACATTTAATCCTACAAATTCCTCATCCTCTTCTTCTTCCATACGCTTTACTTCTTCTGGTTTCATAATAATCTTACTCCTCCAATTCCACCAACATTTATTAAAAACATGAAAACAATTAAATGCTTTTATTGAACATGCAATTAACAATAACTGTCTAAAAATAATAATATTAATCTAATAATTTTCTTTTAACAACATATTATCCTATATGTATTTACAAAAAAATAACTTTAACTAATACATACAAAAAATAATTCAAAAAAAAGGGAGTAAAAGAAGTGGAAAATCATTCAATTTATAAGTGTCCATATTCCTTAATTACTTCTTCAAGGGACTTACCATTATCAAGTGAAGTTAACATCTTTTTAGCAGGGTTTGTATGACCTTTAACCCTTTCATATAACGGTTCTAAAAACTTTTCCTCACCATATCCACGTTTTTGTAAACCTTCACCTGCCAAATCTATAATATCAATCAATAATTCATATAAACTGTCCTCATCTACAAAACCGGGATATTCCCTATTGCAAAAGAGCATACGCAGTTCTGTCGGATTATATCCATGATGATATATTACATCATCCTCATCAAGCAATACTGATAACTTATCCAGATTATGTTTTAAACCTAATTGAAATGCTCCAACAGTCATTACATCACTAATTGGTTGAGTACATGAACTTCTATATTCAATTGTACCCCTGAAAGTCAAATCCAAAAATTTAAATGAACGAAGATACTCGATATCCGTTATTTTTGGATTTATTTCCATCGTACTTGATTCTCCATTTTTCAAATACTCTCCTTCAACAGTAGTTTCTGAAAAGTAATCCAAAACATTCATCGATGGAAAATTTACGTAATATCCATCCCTCATAGTACAGTAAATGTTTAATGATGCCAAATAATTCAATAAATCATCAACATCATCCAATTGTGTATCGTACATTCCAACATTGCGCGGATTAATCCCATGAGTACTGTCCTTCCAAAACATGTCACGACAACACAACAGATCTTCATTTTCACCAAGCAACACTGAATTTGAAAACAAAACCGCCTTTAATGGTTCAAGTTTGGAAAATACGTTGATTGTTTTGATAAGTTCCTCCTTTTCCACATCCAATTGAACTTGTGAAGCACTCGAAAACATTCCATATTCCGGATGATTGTGAAAGTTCATGGGCAATTTTGAATATCTTGAGTATGAACATAAATGCCGGTATAGCATCTGGTAACGTTCATTAGGTATTGGTATATGTTTATTGTAGATTCTATAAGGGTTTATTCCCATACCAGTTAATGTATGGTCATGTTTTTCAAATTCTTCCTTGAAAAATGAGAAATACTTAGAAAAGCGTTCATATACATTGAATAAATTGATTTCCTTTCCTAATGAAAATTCCAGATTGTTATATGAACAATCGTATGAAACGATATCCCCAGTTTCTTCATCAATTAGTGAACAGGCATGTCCATTATGATCTATTACGTTACGCTTAAACTGTGTGAATTTATTTAAAAATTCTTCAGTTACTTTATGAACGATCATGAAGTTTACTGCTTCTTTTTCTAAGTTTAAAATCGGTATTTCAATTTCTATACCAATGAAATCTTTATATCCCTTTGTTGTAGGTTTAATAAATCGATTGTACAAAGCTTCTTTAACTTTTGCTTCATCGATTTTTGAGGCTGTATTCCCTTGCATAATTTAAATCACCAAACTTACTAATCATTTGTTGTTTATATTCAGGACAGATATTTTCAAGCAGAAAATTAAAGTTTTCTTCCGTGACAACAAATTCATTATCATGTGTTTTTCCCCTAAAGGCCACTTCTGAGTTTATTATCCCTATCAATGTATTTATTGGCATTTGATTCCATTTATCCTCAGTTAATGGTCTGGTGGATAAGAACATACTGTCATCTTTTTCAAGGTAATATAATGAATCCCTATAGTTTGTATGAACAAATAAGGTTTCGCCATTAAATATCATAATATTTAATTTATTTCCTTTTGCCAGATCAGTTATGATTTCATCCAGTAACTGGAAACATTCTTCAGAATTTAATGATCTTTCCAGTTCATCTTGCCAACTGTTTACTTCATCAATTATGTATAGCAATATTCTTTCAGAGTCTGTTTCTCCAACTTGTTTTGATGTGTACTTGTTTAGTCCTTCAAATTTAAATATTGTCCCATTATGAATTAATGTCCAAGTTCTACCGGCATTATCTATTCGAGTAAAAGGATGACAGTTGAATGAATCTGTATAACCCATTGTTGCAAGTCTTATGTGAGCAAATGCGTGTTCTACAATTATATCCTGCAACAACAGTTCCTTTAGTTCATCGCTTTGATTTGCTTTTATTGGTTGTTTTTGGATTATTGAAGTGTTTCCCTGCATTATTGCCAGTCCCCATCCATGTGGGTGTTCTTCACAATGACTGTAAAATTCGTACAGGTAATCATTTATTTGAACGTGCATTCTTGAGCTTACACCAAATAATTCACACACATTTGTCACCTCCTCTTAATAATTTTTTTTTAACAAAATAATTTGTGTAATTTGGTAATTGTTATTTATATTTATTTTTTCGTTTACTTAAATTATTATTTATTTTCTTTTTATTTTTTATGCTTTGAAAATGATTTTTTTAAATGCTAATTGCCAAATTTTTGCCTGGTAGATATTTTATGTTATGATAATTGAAAAAATATATAACAACGTTAATTAATTCTATAACATTGTTATATTTATTATCATATATCTAATATACTTAACTGTTAAAGAAAATAAAAAAAATAAGTAATTAACCTAAAAAGTCATAAACAAACTTTTTAACGTTAATAATATCTTCCTCGTTAGGCCTGTTATCATTAAGACCTACAAAAGACCCCGGACAATGAAATTCATAATCGGATAAAGAAATATTAGTGGTATTGAGAACATCCCTGATCAAATCATAATTGGAAGTCATCATACCAGCAGTAGAAAAGTTGACAAATTCTCCAACATCAACCTCAATATTGCTGATAAACTTTATTACAGCAGGATCCAAGGCACACCCATAAACACCAGAACCAAAAAACAAAACATCAACATCCTCAGTCAATTCATTGGAAATATCATAGGCAGGAACATCAAGAACCTCTGAAATAGCATTAGCCAACTTTTCGGTATTACCCGACTTAGAATAATAACGTATAGCACACTTCATTATAATAACTCTTCAATCTCTTTTTTAACACATCTTAAATCTTTAGTAGGCTCAAACCTTTCAACAACATTGCCTTCACGATCAACCAGAAACTTAGTGAAATTCCATTTAATATCACTATTGTTTTCATAATCGGCATCTATTTTACTTACAACGTCTGCGATGATGGCGGCCAATTCATGTTCAGAATCAAAACCTTCAAAGCCTTTTTCACCCTTAAGATAAGTGTATAACGGATCCTCATTTTCACCATTTACATCAATCTTCTCAAAGATAGGATATTCCACGAGGAAGTTTAATCTACAAGCAGCCTTAATT
This sequence comes from Methanosphaera sp., assembly GCA_045639105.1. GTDB lineage: Archaea > Methanobacteriota > Methanobacteria > Methanobacteriales > Methanobacteriaceae > Methanosphaera. The sequence continues at coordinate 24,997 of JAZUCJ010000046.1, read as the reverse complement.
TCTTCACCGGTACCCGGTGCTTGTCCACCAAACTGGTTACATGGAAAATCAAGTATAACAAATCCATCATCCTTAAACTCATTATAAATATCGGTTAATTCATTATACTGTGGAGTAAATCCACATTCCGTAGCAGAATTGACAATCAATAATACTTTTCCCTCATAATCGGATAAGGATACGGTATTACCCTGTGTATCTTTTACATCAAAATCATATACATTCATATTATCACTTACAATAATTGCTTAATTGCTTCATCAACATCATTTAAATCTTCTGTTGGTTCAAATCTTCTTACAACGTTACCTTCACGGTCAACCAAAAACTTGGTGAAATTCCACTTAATATCATCTTTTTTTGAGTTTCTATTCATAACTTTGAGTGCTAGTTTAAGTTTTCTGGCACCTTTTCCTGTAATCTCCTTAAATGGTTGTTCCTGTTTAAGGTATGTGTATAATGGATCCTCGTCTTCACCATTTACATCAATCTTCTCAAAGATAGGATATTCCACCAGGAAATTCAGACGACATGCCTCTTTAATTTCTTCACCAGTTCCCGGTGCCTGATTTCCAAATTGATTACATGGAAAATCAAGTATTGTAAATCCTTCATCCTTATATTTATTGTATATATCCGTCAATTCATTATATTGTGGAGTGAATCCACATTTTGTTGCAGAATTAACAATCAATAATACTTTTCCTTCATAATCAGATAATGAGACATCATTACCCTCTGTATCTTTAACATTAAAATCATATACTGACATTTTTTATTTCTCCGTTTTAATATTAAATTAAATATTATCCTATTAATAATTTATGGTGGAATTTTACTACAAATTACATTTAATCCTAATCACTGATATCATAGTCATCCACTATAATAAATTGATATTCGGGATATTTTTCTTTAAGTTTATCCAAAACCTCCTCTTTTATTTGTTCACGATTTGCATTAAAATCAACAATTAAATCAAAGCTAACTATATTTTTTTGAGCATATACATAGAATCCATGCATTTCAATAACTTCATCATAATTTGATAGAATATCCTCAAGATACCTTCTAATATCTGCAACCTCTTCATCACTGGTGTTAGTAGCATAAATACCAACAGTTAAAAATATGCCGAACTCCTCATAAATCGCAGAACGTATCCTAAAGGTTAGAGCATGTATTTCACGTGCAGTAAAATTATCATCCACTTCTATATGAATCGAACCCATCACATCCTCAGGACCATAATTGTGAAGGGCAAGATCATATGCCCCATGAACCTTGTCAAAGGATTCAACCTTCTCCTTAATTTTATGTGACAATGCAGAATCAACCCTTGAACCAATCATACTGTTAACAGTTTCCTGCAACATCTCAATACTTGCCTTAATAATAACAAATGAAATAATAACCCCAAGTATTCCCTCCAAACTAATATGCCAGAAAATACTTATTATAGCAGCGACAAGCGTCGATAATGACAGTATAGAATCAAAGAACGCATCACTTCCAGAAGCCACCAAAGCCTGTGAATTAATCTTTTCACCAACACCCTTAACATAACGTCCCAGAACAAACTTAACAACCACTGCAACTGCAACAATAACCAATGAAACCGTAGTATAACTAGTTACATCAGGAACAAATATCTTAGGAAAAGATTCCTGTAAAGACGTTATACCTGCCCATAAAATAATAACCGCAATTATCACGGATGAAAAATACTCAATTCTACCATAACCATAAGGATGTTCCTTATCAGGTGCACGTCCGGCAAGCTTTGTTCCTATAATGGTAATAATAGAACTTAATGCATCCGTTAAATTGTTCACAGCATCCAACAAAATTGCAATAGAGTTAACAAGAATTCCAATAGTTGCCTTAAAAGCAACTAATACTAGGTTAACAACTATTCCTATAATACTGGTTTCTATAATTTTCTTTTGTCTATCCATCTTAATTCCCCATTATAATATTATTTTTGAATTTCAAAGAAAATAAAATTTTCAAAATTGCTTACTACAAAAAATATAATATGCTAAAAAAACAGTTCCCTAGTCTGAAAAAGAATTAAATAAATATGATAAACTATCAAATAATTTAAGGACATTTACTACAAAAAAACTATTCTAATAATTTGTCTACAACAAAAGCAATATCTTCAAGTAAGGGAACATACCCATCATTTCAAATATTAACATCCAAAGTATTTAAAAAAAAATGAGTGTAATCTTAAGTAACATCCTCGTTACTTAAAATGGTGGGGGGAGATTTTAGTATATTGTTAACCAGTTTTGTATAACATTATCATTTTCTTCAAGGAATTCTTTAACGTTCCTGAAATATGTTCCATCATTTAATTCCGTGCTTTGAGCTCTTTTGTTTATGCAATCATACTTTTGCACATCATCCCTTAATGGAAGGCTGATTACATTATAATTGTTAATCTGATCTTCTTCAACACTATCTTCGTCATACATGCTTTCAACATCTTCACTGGCAAGACCAACAACTGTACATAAATCTAAATCGTAAAGGTGTGACATTTTATAATAACCTTTTGTGCCTGTCGTATCATATTCTTCCCTGACAATACCTTTCTGAACGTCTTCCAATGAAAACATTGGAACAGAAAATGGAATGCGTGAAACTACAAATCTGTCATCGAAGACTCTTGCAAGTTTATGTTTTGTTAATGCTTCCACCATATCTCTTGTTGGATATTCAATGATAATGCTTGATTCAAATAATGCTGCTGATTCATCAATTTCCTCCTCCAGCAGTCCCTTATTTCTGTATTCCGGTAAAACATAGAAGTATTGCATTACCAGAGCATCCTTGTTAATTTTTGTAGTTTTATATGTTGCAAAACCTACTACTTCATCATCATATAATACTTCTTTAAAGAAAAAACAGGTATCGTTATCCATTATATAATAGTCTTCATCATTAATTGCCCTGTATAAATAAATGTAATTTTCTTTAATAATCGTTTTTATCGGTAATGTAAATACATTTCCTTCCTCATCAGTTTTATAGTTATATACATTTCCTAAACCATTTGGTCTTTTAACTTTTTTATTCGGATTCACCATTAATATATTCCCCTATTCTTTTTCAGTACTATATTATATTATCTTTTTTAAAGCTTAAAATTTTTATGATTAACACTTGTCAATAAAAAGGATATGATTAGCAAGTATTATTTAATTAATCTTTTCGGCTATGATATTTGCCACATCTTCTTTTATTTCGTCTGAAAATCTGTGTTCTCCTTCTTCGTACAGGTATACCGTTGAGTTTTCATATACCTTATCCGCTTTTATCATGTATTCTACTGGCACCCTTTTATCTTCCATTCCATAAAATATGTATACTGGTCCCTTATATTCCTTTATTTCGTTGAAAACATCTATTTTTATTGCACAGTTTATGTATTTATCCCCAAGGTATTCGGGCATGACGTTTAATACGTTGTAATCATGGGGATTGTCCTTTTCTTTCATGTCATCAGGTATTTCATATGCAGGTGCAAATAGGAACAATGCCCTTATATCATCCCTTGTTGGTGCTACCAGACTGCTTACAAGTCCTCCTTGACTGTGGCCGGCAACATATATCTTTTCTTCATCAACAAATTCTTCATTTTTTAATGAATCAATGATGAAGTTAAGATCTTCCTTTTCAGATTCAATTGTCATGTCACTTATTTGTCCATCACTTAAACTGTTATATCCTCCACCCCTAAAGTCGTAGATATAAGCATTTATTCCCCTTTCCAATAGTTTTTCTGCATATGGTATCATAAGTGTATGATCTAATGATAATCCATGTGATAATATAATAATTGGCTGTTTTCCTTCTTTTTCTGTTTTGTATATTTTTCCATAAATTTTTTCATCATTAAATGTGTATGATAATTCTTCAATCATGATAACTGCTCCTGTATTTATCTATGAAATAATTTGATATATAATAATAATTTATGAATAAAATATTGAATATAATGGCATCCACATAAAACTACGATAAGAACATTATAGATTTATATTATGTGACGTGTTAAAAAAAAGATTAGTTTGTGAAGAAATTATAATTTATTATATTCTTCATCACTTACAGGTTCTAACCATTCGTTTGAACCGTTTACAGCAGGAACTTCTACTGCTATATGGGTGAATTGACTGTCCTTTGCTGCTCCATGCCAGTGCTTTACTCCTGCAGGTATTTCAACTACACTACCTGGAGTGAGCTTTTGGGCCGGTTTACCTTCTTCCTGGTACCATCCTTCACCATCCGTGGCAAGTAATATTTGTCCTCCACCCTTTTCTGCGTGGTGGATATGCCAATTATTTCTACATCCTGCCTCGAATGTAACGTTTGCTATTACAACTGATTCGGTTGTTAACATGTTTAAATAACTTGTACCCGTGAAAAATTCTCCGAAAGGATTTTCTTCACCAATTCCGAAAATTACATCTTTAACCATAAAAGCATCTTCCCCATTTATTCTACCCATGATTCTATAGCTGATTTTTTAGAGCTTACATCTGCACCGTGTATTGCCAATCCTTTCTGGATTTGTGCACCTTGACACAATTTTTTAATGTCATTCATGGAAGTGCCCAATCCTGATCCTTCATGAGTAATGACTGTTTTAACTATTTTTCCTGTGAAGTCTAACTTTTCTAGCTGAGTAAAAAATGCCATTGGTAATGTTCCCCACCAATTTGGTGAAGCAATATAAATTATATCATATTCGCTGATGTCGGTTAACTCTTTCTTTAGTTCTGGTCTTGCACCTTTATTTAGTTCTTCTTGTGCTACCTCCGTAGTTTCCATATAATCTACAGGATAGTCTTGTACTGTTTCTAACTCGAAAGTGTCGGCATCTGTAAATTCCTTTATATAATCTACTATTATCCGGGTATTTCCTACCGGTAAGTCTACTATGTCTCCATTTACATAATTTTGTCCTGCTCTTGAATAATAAATTACTAAACTTTTTGTCATAAAACCTTCTCCTATTGACATATTTCATTTATAATTGATAATGCATTGAGTGTTCGTGGAAAACCTATGAATGGTAGAAGTACTGTTAGTGCATTAATTAATGTGGCTTTGTCGTTTCCTAAGGATATGTTTGCCTGCACATGACTTCTTAACTGGTTTTCGCATCCACCTAGTGATGATAATATGCTGAATGTGATTAATTCCCTATCCTGATCATCCAATCCCGTTCTTGTATAAAAATCTCCAAAACAGTATCCCTTTAGAAATTCGTTGAAATGTTTCTGGTCTTGTGGTGTTTGTTCATTGAATTGTTCGATGAAATCTCCGAAGTAGCTTTTTTGTATTTCAAATCCTCTTTCTTTTCTATTGTTTCTATTGGTTGTTGATTGACCTGGAAGTGGTACGTCTATACCCTTTTCATCAAATATCTGGTTTGTAATATCAAGAAAATCGTATACCTTTGCAAATCCTACATATGGTGCTGTTTGGTATAGTACTTCCTTGATTTCTATTGGCTTAACTGCCAGGTTTATTGCTGCTTCTATTGCTATTTCGTATTGTTTTTTTGATTGGCTTGTTATTAGTGTTGCCAGTGTGATTAGTATCTGACTTCTTTCTGGTAGTTGTGTGTTTTGTTGTACTTCATCAAATAGAAAATTGTTGAATATTTCCATGAATTCGGGGTCTGTTTCGTTTAAATCGGATTCATGGTATGCTAATACTTTTTCTCTATTTTCTTTTGCTTTATCTGTTAATTGCATAGTACATCTCCTATTATTTATGCTTTATCAATTGTTATTTTATGTTATGTTAAACATATATTAAATACTTTCTTATGGAAAGAGTTGAGTAATGAAAACATATCAAAAAAAATAGTAAAAAAACACAAAATAGTTAAAAATAAAAACAAAAAATAGTCAAACAATAACCCTAAGAGGATTATGATAAAACAATATCCTAAACGCCTAATTGAAAAAGATTTAAGACGCTTAAAAGATTAAAAGAAAAAGAATAATTAAATTTATTCTTCATCTTCCTCTTCGCCGGTAAATTCTCCGTATTCTTTGTCAAGTAAGTATAATAATTGTGGTGAATCTACAGACATTTTAACTTTTCTTAAGTCTTCTGCTGCAAGTTCCTCTTCTTCAACCTGTTCTTCAACAAACCAGAGTAAGAATTGGTTGGTTGCATGATCCTTAAGTTCTATACTTAAATCAACAAGGTCATGGATAAGACTTGTTACTAATTCTTCATGTTCCTGAATTTCCTCGTATACTTCAACAACATCTTTCCATTCCCTTTTTGGTTCATCTATAGCTTGTAACACTACGCTTCCACCTTTTCTTAGGATGTAATCGTAGAATTTCATTGCATGTTCTAATTCTTCAGCGGCATGTACTCTAAGTGAGTTACCAAAACCCGGTAAATCATTATCTTCAAAGTAAGTTGCCATTGATAAATATAAATATCCTGATTGCATTTCTGCGTTTAATTGGTCATTTAATGCTTGTTCCATTTTTTTGTCTAACATAGTATTTCTCCATAATTTATAATATTACATAGAACAAACAATGATTTATAATTTTTGTAATAATAAATAACCAAACAATCAACCAAAAAATAATTAGAATAAATATTTTTTTCAAAAATAGTATGAAAATAAAAAAAGTGGAAAGATAGAAAAAGGATAAGGATTATGCTTTTCTAGTGAAAACAAAGTCTGCTAATTTCATTAATGCATCTTTTGCTTCTGAGTTAGGTAGGAATCCTAATGATTCTTTTGCTTTAATTACACAATCATATGCTACTGTTCTGGCATACTGAATTGCACCGTATTTTTCGAGTAATCCCATTGCTTCCGGAATGATACTTTCATCATTTGCTTCAAGCAGTTCTATGAGTCTGTCATGATCTTCCTGTGAAGCTTTTTCAAGTGTATACAATACCATGATTGTTTTTTTACCTTCAACAAGGTCACTGCCTACAGGTTTACCAATTGATTCGTCACCAGTAAGGTCAATGTAGTCATCCTGTATCTGGAATGCAAGTCCAACGTTACGTCCGTATTCCTGTAATGCCTTGATTTGCATTGAGGAAGCTCCACCAATGATTGCACCTGCTGCTGTTGCACCGGTTATGAGTGCTCCTGTTTTCTTGTATATCATGTTCATGTATTCGTCCTGTGTTACTTCAAATGTGTCCTCGAATGACATGTCCAGTGCCTGTCCTTCACATATTTTAATACATGAGTCGACAAGCACTCTAAGTGCATCTATTGCTCTTTCGTATGCAATATTGTCATCTGCTGTTTTTATTATGGTTTCATATGCTTTTGCAAAGAGAGTGTCACCTGCAAGTATTGCCAATGGTTCTCCCCATATTTTATGTACTGCTTTCATTCCACGTCTTGTATCGTCATTGTCCATTATGTCATCGTGGATGAGACTGAAAGTGTGGATTAATTCCAGTGAAGCTGCCGCTTTTAGTGCCTTATCGGTTTGTCCGCCAACTGCCTGACAGCTGAGTACTGTTAGTGCTGGTCTGAATTTTTTTCCTCCGGCTTTTATCAAGTGAGCTGAAGCTTCCTTTAATTCTTCAGGTTCTAATGTGCTTAATGCTTCTTCTATTTCCAGGTCAACATCTGCTGAATATGCTTTTAATATTTCTAATACATCCATTGTAATCACCTATTAAATACTTGTGCTTGTCCATTTCTTAGTATGTGTACGTCGTTTCCTAATTTATATCCTTCTTCTTCTGCCAGTTCTACAAATGCTGCTAAATGACTTAAATCTCCGTGTGACGGGATTAAGTGTTGTGGATTCAACATTCTTATAAAGTCTCTTAGGTCTTCAGGACCTGCGTGACCAGATACGTGTACGTTGTTATAGATTCTTGCTCCTCTTTCTTTAAGTCTCCTGTTTAATAAATCCCTGTTTGCCAGGTTGATTGGGTTAGGTATTGTTGTTGCAGAGAAAACTATGTTATCTCCAGGTTTGATTTCAAAGTTTGTTTTGTTGTTTGCTATTCTTGGCAGTAATGCATCAGGTTCTCCCTGGTGACCTGTTACGATTAACATGTACTTTGTTCTGTTTTCGTTTGCTCTTGCAAGTGCCTTGTTGATTGATTTTGAATTTCCGTATATGCTTACGTTTCTTGGCAGGTTTAATATTCCTAATGATTCTGCTATTGAACAGTATCTTTCCATACTGCGTCCTAGAATCAATACTTTTCTTCTGCTTCTTTCAGCTATTTTTGTTATTGCCTGAATTCTTTCTATGTGACTGGAGAACGTTGTTACTATAAGTCCTTTTCTTTCTTCTAATGGTCCTTTTAGAACATCTTTAAGTAAATCTCTTGCTATTTTTTCTGAGTGTGTCTTGCTTTCTTTTACTTCTTTGATGTTTGTAGTATCCATTATTGCAACTTTCACACCTTTTTTTCCTATTTCACGGAATCTTCTGTAGTCAGGTGGTGGTGAAACCATTTGGTGGTTGTCGAATTTGAAGTCGTTTGCATATATTACTACTCCTTCCGGTGTGTGAAGTGCTGCCGTGATTGTTTGTGGTATACTGTGAGTTGTTCTTACAAATTCAAGAGTTAGATTTGGTGATATCTGTAATTTTTCTCCAGGGTTTAGTATTTTTAATGGATTGTTTACCTTGAATTTACGTTCTCCCTTAATTGTTTTTTCTATTAATGCTATTGTGTATGGTGTTGCAATGATTGGAGCTTCGTATCTGTGTGCAAGTTTTGCTATTGCACCTATGTGATCAAGGTGTCCGTGTGTACATACTATTGCCCTTACTTTACCGTCCACTTCTCTCATCAGTGTGTCATCAGGTATTACTCCACGTTCTATTAAATCCAAGCTGTGCATTCTTGATATGTCCGTGTCTTCATGAATGTGAAGTCTGTCCAGGTGTATTCCCATATCAAATATTACTACGTCATCGTTTACTTTCACAGCGGTCATGTTTTTTCCGATTTGTTCGTATCCTCCAACTGCTATTACTTCTATAGTCAAATTATATCCTCCTTGCGTATTTTTTTGTGTCAATTTCTAGTTCCGTTAATATTTCCCTAGTTTTTCCGGTGATTATTAATCTTTTTTGTTTTAATTCTTCTATGTTAGATGCTCCTACAAGGAACATTGCCGTTTTTAATTCTCTGGTGAATTGGTTGATTTTTTCTTCAATAAGTTCAGGACTTTCATAAGCATATTTTAAAAATGGTAATGCCATGCCCACACAATCTGCTCCCAAACTTATAGCTTTTGCTGCTTCTAATCCATTACGTATACCACCAGATGATACGACAGGCAGTGACGTGTTTTCTAAAACTTCTATCGTACTTACAGCTGTAGGTATTCCCCAGTCCCAGAATAAATTTCCAAGATTTGGATTTTCGGCCCTATATGTTTCTACTGCAGCCCAACTTGTTCCGCCTACTCCTTGAATGTCTATTGCATCTACTCCTATGTTTTCAAGATTTTTTGCATCTCGGCCATCTATACCTGCACCGGTTTCTTTTGCTATTATAGGAATGTCTGTTTCAGAACATATTTCTTTGATAGATTCAGCATAGCCTTTTGCATTTATGTCTCCTTCGGGTTGTATAATTTCCTGTAATGGGTTTAAATGTACGGCTAATGCATCACAATCTAACATTTCTATTGCTTTTGGTGCATATTCAACTTGTGGTGCTCCTATATTTCCAATTATCATTGACCTGTTTGCATAATCTCTGACAACCGTAAAGGTATCTTCCAGTTCTTCATGGGTTATGCCTGCCCGTTGACTTCCAACACCCATTGCAATACGTGTTTTTTCCGTAGCTATTGCAAGATTCTTATTTATTTCTTTACTTGCTTCATGTCCCCCCGTTATTGCCGAGATAATTAATGGAGAATCCAGTGTTTTTCCAAGAAATTCTATGGATGTGTCTATTTCATCAAAATTTACTTCAGGTAATGTTCGATGAACGAGTTCTATATCTTCAAAACCCGTTGATACGTGATGTTCCACATCATTGTTTTTGCAGATTTCCAGGTGTGCAAGTTTCCTGTCCGATATCACGAATATCTACCTCCTTAAAGAGTTTTATAAGTTAATTGGTTAAAATGAATAATTATTTAATTAATGTGCCCTTAACCTCTTTTCCTGAAACGGCTAGTTTAATGTTACCTTCCTTTTCGGCATTGATTATTAATGATTCTATGCCGTCTTCTGCAAGTTCCAGCAATTCATTAATTTTTCCTGCCATTCCACCGGTAACGTCTGCCTGATTTTCATTTTCTGTTAAGGTTAATTGGCTATCTTTTGTTACTATATCTATTAATTTAGCATCGGGATTTGTTTTGGGATTATCCGTATATATCCCATCAACATCAGAAGACAGTATTACTTTATCTGCTTTGAGTTTCTTTGCAAAATAGTTTATCAGCTGATCTCCGGATATTATTGCAAATTTAATATCATCATTTAAGTCAAGAACGGCATCTCCATATATAACTGGAACGAATCCTTCCTCAATGTAACGTTTGACAATTGTGGTATCGCAGATGGATATTCTCTTATTGTCTGTCATTATGAACGTTGAAGGTTTAATACCTATTGCAGGTATGCCCTTTTCTTGTAACTTGTTTACAACAATATAATTTAATAGCTGTACTGAAGCTTGTGTTCTGCTTAGACCTTCTATTTTAAATTCTTTTTCTTCTTCTGTACTGATTTGGTCGCCTATGGCATATTTCTTAGCGTGAATATGTCCATATGAACCGGCTCCATGTACTATCATCATATCATCGTTATAGTATGATAATTCTTCTGCAATTCTATCTAAATTAACTTCATCTATAGTTGGTTTTGTAGCATCCTTTATTGTTAATGCACTTCCACCAAGTTTTAATATCATCATAATATGTTGTCCTTTGTTAGTTTTCAATGATTTGAGCATATACTCCATCATCTGATTGTTCACATTTAAACGTAGCGTATTTTTTTGATAATTCTTCACATATTTTATCTATGTTTTCGGGACAGTAGGCTATAATACAACCTCCGCCACCACTACCTGTTAATTTAGAACCTTTTGCTCCACATTTTCTTGATAAATAAACCATATCAGATAATTCAACCGTGTTAACACCAATTGAATCCAGTAATCCCTGATTTAAATTCATTAAATCCCCGATTAAATCAGAATCACCGCTTTCCAGAGCATCTTTTGCATTTATTGCAATTTCTTGCATGGCATCAAAAATATTTCCTACAATTTTAGGATATTTAACATACTTTTGTCTAACAGATTCTACAAGTATGCCTGTATTTCCACTTATTTCACAATTTGAAACTATTAATGGCAGGTTCATGTCAAATTTTATCCTGTTTAACTCAAAGTTTTCATCAATGTATATTATGCCACCATAAGTGCTCATACTAGTATCAATAGGACTTGCTGCTCCTTGAATCTTAATTTCTATATTACGGGCTTCTCTTGCAATACTTTCTTTATCAATATCAACACCAGCCAATAGGGATAATGCTTTAATACAGCTTACAGTAACTGCGGCTGAAGAACCTAATCCTGCTCCAAGGTACATTTTTATTTCAACTTTAAGATTAAAACCCTGTTCAAATTCAAATAAGTCTATTGCCTCATATATATAATCAGTAATCATCTTATTTTGACTGTCCAATTCAAAATTAAGTTTTTTATCCACTAATTCTGATTTTAGAGAATAATCTATTAATGGAACTTCTATTTGTACAATATTATCTTCACGAGTTGTTAATTCCACATCAACTCCTCTATTGATTGCTACAGCTATTGCCGGTCTTTTATGTACAACAGAATGTTCTCCAAACAATATTACTTTTCCTGGTGCAAAAGCTTTTATTTTCATAATATGATTATTCTCCGAAAGTCAATAGGAAAGTATAAAAAATTAGCTAATAAGAATAAGTTATAAAAAAATGTTATTACTTACTATTTATTCTCTTAAATTAAGTTTAGACATGAAAATTGTAATATTATCAAAAGATATACTACCATACGCTTAACGTCTAAATTATTTAATCTAATTCCAATACATTACCTGTACAAAAGCACAAGTACCCCTTAATGATTCTCAAGTATAAAAAAGCCTTTTTATACCGTCACATTAGCAACAATAAATGATTACTGTAATCAATTATCTTATGAGAATCTGTTAATTATATATATTTAAATTATATATTATATAGTTAACTAAAAATAAATAAAAATAGATGTTCATTTATTTTTTTGATTGATATTTTTTTTAGCATGTTAAAATATTGAAGTTATTATACTTGTGTAATATAAATAATAGTTAGTGATGAAAAATGATTAGAAAAGCTTGTGTTAGTGGAATGTTTTATGAGTCTAATTCTGATTTCTTAACTGAAGACATTGAGGTAATGCTTTCTAATATTCCGGATGCTGATGTTGATGGAAATATTGTTGCGTGTATTGCTCCTCATGCGGGTTATATTTATTCGGGTAAAACTGCCTGTTATACCTTTAATGAGATTCAAAAAAACGAACTTCCGGATACCTTTATTATTCTGGGCCCGAATCATACAGGCCGTGGTACAAGGATTGATGTGTGTGATTATGACAAATGGGAAACTCCCCTGGGTTTGGTGGATGTTGATAGTGAATTCATAATGGAATTATTGAACACTGACAGTAACGTTTATGTTGATAATTATGCCCATGTTAATGAGCATAGCATTGAAGTTGAAATTCCTTTTATACAGTATATCTGCAAGGATCATGATTTTAAGATAGTGCCTATTGTAATTTCACAGCAGATTCCACAGCTATGTGAAAATCTTGCCAAAAGCTTGGATACTGTGATTAGAAAGTTAAATAGAAATTGTGTTATTATTGCAAGTACTGATTTGAATCATTATGATAATCAGGAGACTACAACGTATCTGGATGAGAAAGTAATAAAATCCGTTGAGTCCATGGACATGAAACAGTTGGTAAAGGACATTATTGACTATGATATTACCATGTGCGGTTATGGTCCTGTTATAACTGCCACTTGTTACTCAAAGTTACAAGATGCTAATAGCTCTGTTGTATTAAATCATGCAACTAGTGGTGATGTATCTGGAGATTATGATTCGGTGGTCGGATATATGTCTGCAGTGATTACAAAATAATTAATGATTTGGTTAGAATAATTAAATACTTAAATAATACAAAATATATAACAATAGTTATAAAATTATGGGATGAAAAAATTATGCCAAAAATAGAATTAGACGGAAACAAAATAGCAGAAAACCAAGATGAATACCTGAGTGAACAATTTGACCTTCCAACATACAGCGGAAACATAGAAGACATATACCAGTACCTGATAGGCTTCTACAAAAAAACGTTAGTCACACTAACAAACAGCGAAGAAGTAGATCCGGATTTAATAAACGTGTTTGAAAGGGCATCAGACTACAATTCACTGGTAAAATTTGAAAAAAAAGACTAAAAAAAATAATTCATCTTCACCCCCCAATACCATTTTAAAACTTGTTTTATAAAGAAAAAAAAATAAAATATACTTATTTTAAACATCCTATAGGCAAAACTTTCACTCCATCCTCCCGGTATAAGCATATTTAGTACCTGTTATTACTGCTAAAAATTTAGGTTCCTTCATTCTCAAGTTTTTTTCCTTAATATTTTTTTTAATTAACTTTTTCAGTTTTAATAAATTTTTTGCACCATAATCAATTTTATCTCTACCTAACTTAAATTCAATTAATGCATAATCACCATTTTTTAAGTGAATTACACAATCAGCTTCAAGACCATATTTATCATGATAATATGAAACCGTACCCCCATCTTCATAAGTATAAATACTTAAATCTCTTATACATAACGTTTCAAATATGAAAGCAAATGTATTCAAATCAAATAATAATCCTTCCGGTTCTAAATTAAGAGCTGCAACTGCAATCGAAGGATCAATAAATTCTCTTTTTGAACTAGAACGCATAGCAGAAGCTGAACGAATATTCGGATTCCAAGCATTAACTTCATCTATTACAAATAACCTAGATAAAATATTTAGATACGTATTAAAAGTATTTACAGTAAATTCTGGAAAATTTTCTTTAATATCCTTAATAATAGTCTTATTACTAGCAAGCGTAGATATATTTCTTGCATATGATTTTAAAAATTGTTTTATTTTTCTCGAATCTCTTTGAATATTATCTATAGCTGAAACATCAACTTCACAAATATTCTCTAAATAATTTTCCACAATAAATAACTGAGCTTTAGTAGTTTTTTTATTTAAAGATTCAGGCCATCCTCCACGACAAGCTGCAAAGATTAACTCCTTTAAAGATAAATTAGATTCAATTCCATCAATATCCATTTCAGGATTGTTAAACAAATCCAGTAATTTAATTTTGCCGTTAGATTCTTTACTTTCATATAAACTCATAGGTCTCATCAATATCCTATTAAATCTTCCAGTACCAGAATGCATTATTTTTGATTCATCAATAACTGTTGAACCAGTTAATATGTATAATCCATCACCCTCTAAATTATCCACACTAGTTCTAACAGCATCCCAAATAACAGGTATATTTTGCCATTCATCAATTAATCGTGGCTTTTCACCCTCTAAAAGTAATGATGGTTTAAACGATGCTAATTCTTTATATGAATCAAAAGTATCCGGATTTTGTAAATCTAAAATACTGTTAACATGTTGTTTTGCAGTAGTTGTTTTTCCACACCATTTTGGTCCAACTATAACTATCGCTCCAATCATATCCAATCTTTCTTGAATAATGTTATCAAGACATCTATTAAAATATAACTTTGACATTTTTACAACCTATAAATTTATGTTAACATTAACAACTTTTTCCCACTTTCATTAATACATTTTTCCCACTTTCATTAACAACTTTTTCTCCACTTAATTAAAATTTATATTTCAATATTAAAATGACTAAAAATAGAAAAAATTGCATCAATTGAAGAATGAGTATGTGAAAATGAAAAATGAAACTCAAAAAAATAGTTGAATAATAAATTATAAAAAAATAGTAAAATATAATAGAAGAAGATTATCTTCTATTTTTCCTTGATTAGTATTATATTTTTAATTCGAAATCAGTAGGATCTAAATCGAATTCTTCGTCACTGGATAAGATTCCTCTGTTTCTTAATACTTGTCTAGCAAGTAACCAGTATACTAAAGCAATAGCTTTTCTACCTTTGTTGTTTACAGGTATTGCTACATCAACATTTGATAAAAGGTTTTCTGTATCACATAATGCTACTACAGGAATTCCGTTTTGTTTTGCTTCAATAACTGCTTGTGAGTCACTTCTAGGGTCGGTTACTACTAATAATTTTGGTTCGATAAATTTGGAATATCTAGGGTTTGTAAGAGTTCCAGGAATAAATCTTCCAGGAATAGTTTTACATCCTGTTACTTCACCGAATTTTTTAACAGGTGCTTGACCATATTGTCTTGTACTAACTACAAGAACATCATCAGGGTCGTATTTTGATAATAATTTAGCAGCTATGATTATTTTATCGTTACTGCTTTTTACATCTAATACGTGAAGACCATCTGCTCTTACTCTGTAGATGTATTTTTCCATATCTTTGGTTTTTTGTTGAGTACCTATGTGTAAACCTGCTGCAAGGTACTTATCTAATGGTATTAATAATTCAGACATTTTATTACCTCTTTATTATGATTTATTTTAATTATTTTCCGTATTATATTAATATAAAAGACTAATTGCATCATAACTACATACTTCTTGACATGCTAAGCAACCACAGCAAGCATCCTTCTTACAAACAATTATTTGTTTGTTTTTTATCTCAAATACCTGCATCGGGCATAAATCCAAGCATTCTAAACAGTTTATTCCGTTGCATTTTACATAGTCAATATTAATATCCATATTAAACTCCACTTATAAATCAGCCATCTTTGGATTTGGTAATTCTTCTTCAATTCTGACTAATTCGTTAAGTTTTGCTATTCTTTCTCCACCAGCTGCTCCGGTTTTAATGATTGGTGCATTGAATGCTACAGCGATGTGTGCAATTGTTTCATCAGTTGTTTCACCAGATCTGTGAGATACTACTGGAACGTATTTGTTAGCTTTTGCCATTTGAATAGAGTTGTAAGTATCAGTTAATGTACCTATTTGGTTAGGTTTAATGATTAAGGAATTTGCAGCTTTTGCTTCAATACCTTTTGCTAAAATTTCAGGATTGGTTACAAATAGGTCGTCTCCACAAATTAAACAATCTTTACCTGATTTAGCTGTTAATTCTGCAAATGCTTCAAAGTCATTTTCTTGAATTGGGTCTTCCACGTAGAAGAACTTGTAAGTATCCACTAAATCAGCGATGTAATCAATTTGTTCTTCCACTGTTCTTGAAGTTCCTTCACGTTCGTAGATGTATTTTTGTTCTTCTTCATTCCAGAATTCACTTGATGCTACATCTAATCCAGGTCTTACTTCTACTCCAGTTTCATCGGTTATTTCTTCACAGGAAGATGTTTGAATTTCTAAAGCTTGTTCGTTTGTAAGGTTAGGAGCCCATCCTCCTTCGTCACCTTTTCCTCCTGTAAAAGTACTATCAGTTGCTTGAATTTTTTCTTTGATTCTTCTGTGAACGTTAATGTTTGTTTCCATTGCTTCTATAATGCTAGATGCACCTACAGGAATTACTAAGAATTCTTGAATGTCCGGTGCGTTTGTACCAGCGTGTGCTCCACCGTTAATCATATTTCCTAATGGGAAAGGAATTGATACAGGCATTATTCCGCCTAAAAATTTGTATAATGGTAAGTTATAACTTGAAGCTGCTGCTTTAGCTGTTGCCATTGAAACTGCTACTGCAGTATTTCCACCAATGGTTGAGAAGTTATCAGTTCCGTCAATTTCCTTAAGTACTGTGTCTATTTCTCTTAAATCTTCAGCTTCCATCCCAATAATTTCGGAGGATATGAGATCTTCTACTTCAGCTATAACTTGATCTACTCCACCTTCAGGGAATGAGGCAACTTCGTTTATACCTGTACTTGCTCCACTAGGTGCTGCAGCTCTACCAAATCCATTCCAAGTTAAAATATCTGCTTCAACAGTTGGATTTCCTCTACTATCTATAATTTTTCTTAATCGTACGTCTTCAATTACACTATCCATAAAAAACACCTCTTTTTAAATGTAGAAATAGTTGCTTAATTAAAGGGCTATTTTTTTATTTCCTTCTAAGTGTATAAATAAGAAAGTTAAATTTATACTCAGGTATTAAAAATAAATAAAAAATTCTATTTATATTCATCTTTAACTACTGCATCTAATGGAAGTACTCCTTCCTCATATTCGCGTATTGCTATTTTAATTGTGTCCTCTGTTGGTTCAAATTCCACCAATGGTTTTGCTCCCATAGAAATTTGTAGTGCACGTGACCCAATTAATCTAGCTTTTTCAAATCTTGTATCTTTTCTAGATTGCATATTACTTAAATGCTCCTTTCTGGTATATATCCTATTCAACAACTTAACTAAAAAGTATCCTGTTTTACCATTAAAGTAAAAAGGAGAGGAGTCCTCATTTAATCGAGTAAATACTCTATTATTAGCTCCTTATTTAGTTTAATAATATCCATTACCATACATCAACGTGTGATATGAACATTCTTCTACAACAATATTTTTTGATTCCAAGATCATCTAGAACATCGTTTGGATTTTCACCGTTTGCTGTTCTTTCCTTAAATTCATCAAAACTTGCTGAAATAACTTTTCCACACGAAAAACATCTTACGAGTAACATAAGAATTTACCTGTAACTTTTTTGTTTTCTAGCTCTTGCACCTGGTCCACCGAATTTTTTAGATTCTGAACGACGTGGATCTCCTACTAACATTGTTCTATCGTATTGAACATATCTGTCTTTAAGATTCATGTCACCAGAATATTCAACTAAACCTTTAGCTATAACCATTCTAGCAGCTTCTGCTTGACCCATTACTCCTCCACCAATTACACGTATGTTGATGTCTACGGAATCTACTAAGTCACCTGCTAATTCTAATGGTTCGAATATTTTTAATCTTGCTAATTCAGGACTGTATAATTCTACTGGTTTACGGTTAACTCTAACTTTACCAGTTCCTTCTCTTACTGTACCTCTAGCAATAGCGGTTTTTCTTTTACCACTAGTGTGTACTACTTTACTCATATTTACACTACCTTCAATTTATTTAAAATTTAGCACCTAATAATTTTGAAATTGTACCTAATTCCATACTTTTTTGAATATTTCTAGGTTGTGCTTCTTTAATTTCCACTACTTCTTGTCCTTCTAACTCTTTTGGAACGCCAACATTAACTTTTAAGTTTTTGTATGCTGCTCTTCCATGAGCTTTTCTATAAGGAATCATTCCTCTAACAGTTCTTCTGAAAATATCATCTGGTCTTCTTGGATATTTAGGACCTAAGTCTCTAGGGTTAGAGATACTTGCTCTGTCTACTCTTTGTTTGTATCTAGCATAGAGAAAATCTTTGTTACCAGAGATGATTATTTTTTCAGCATTTATAATGGTGATTTCTTCACCGTTTAATAGTCTTTTACTGACTGTACTTGCAAGTCTTCCAAGTACCAATCCTTCTCCATCAATAATAGTTACCATTCAATCCACCTACTTTATGATTTTAACATTGGATCCTTTTGGATTTTCAGCCATTAATTCATCAATTGCTAGGCATTTTCCTCCAGCAGCAATAATTTTCTTTTCTGCTTCTTGTGAGAATTTAAATGCAGCTACAGTTACTTTTTTGGTTATGTTACCTTCACCTAAAACTTTTGTTGGTACAAGTACTGTATCATCGTCGTCAGAATATTTGTCTATATGGTAAACATTTACTTCTTTGTTTTTTCTATTAGCCCTTGAAAGCTCTTTAGCAACAGCCTTCCATATAGGAGCATCTTCTGCAGATGATTGTTTGGTGAGGGATTTGATTAAATTAATTGTATTAGGGTTAGTTTTTGATAATTTCATTTTAATTATTCCTCCTCATTAACAAAGTTTATAATATTATCTGCTTTCTCTGATAGTATATCACAAGCTATTGTAAGAACTTCTAATGGTTCTAGTGATCCATCCGTTTCGATTTTAAATATGTATTTCCCTTCTTCGAAATCAATGGTTATTGCATTATCATCTTTTTCAGATAATCTTTGACAAGTTCTACATGTAGAACAATTTTCAATATTGTTGTATGTTAATGCATCATCTTCAATTTGTAATACATTTCTTGGACATTCTTCTACATATTCCTCTAAATCAGTGACTTTATCGTTGTCAATGATTATTTTTGGATAATATTTGTATCCGCATGTTGTAGTTGCTTGCCATTTAGCATGTTCTGATCCTAGACCAAGTTCTGCTATAGCTTCTAATTCAACTTCTTCGCCTTCTCGAAGTTCTACTATTGGTATTGTATCATAAACTGGTTTTATAGCTGGGTCGTCTGATTTAAGATCTTTTGAATATACTACTTTAGGACCTTTTTCTTTTAAAAGGAATGAAACACTACAGTTAGAACAATGTTCTTCGCAATCACATTCGGACTTAAATATGTATGAACTTAAATCCGTTTTTATAGGAATTAATCCTAAACGATGAGCTAAAACTTCATCAAACATCTTAGCGTCATTTTTGTAAATATTTACATCTTCAATTGCTAGAGTAGGAATTTCTACAAGACATATTCTTCTAATCGTATTTATAAATGTATCATCTACACCTTCAACTACAAATACAGCTTTTTCTTCATCCTTTTCTCTAATTTCTATATTCATAATATGACCCTTTGTAATAATACTTATACTCTTCTACCTCTTTTTCCACCAGGTCTACCGGTACCGTCGTGAGGTATAGGAGTTACGTCTTCGATTTTACCAATTTTAATACCAGCTCTTGCTAATGCTCTGATTGTTGCTTGAGCACCAGGTCCAGGTGTTCTAGGACCGTTTCCTCCAGAAGCTCGTACTTTAATATGGAGTCCAGCAATTCCTTTTTCTTTAATATCATCAGCTACTCTGTTTGCTGCTTCCATAGCCGCAAATGGTGATGATTCTTGTCTGTCAGAACGTACAACTTTTCCACCAGACCATTGTGTAATAGTTTCAGCACCAGTTATATCAGTTACTGTTATAATAGTGTTGTTAAATGATGAGTAAACGTGAGCTACACCCCATTTATCATTTTCTGCCATTTTATCACCTATAAATTATTTGTTAAGTAATTTAAACATCTTGTGTCTATTCGTCGTCTTCTGGTTCTTCTTCTGCAGCTACTACTTCTTCTTCAGTATTTTCTGGAGCTTCTATTTTGTGTGCCACTGGTGAACCTGGGTAGAAGTCAATATTATCTTCATCAGCTACTTGAACTAAGTGTCCTGGTGCATTGATTTTTTTACCGTTTAAGGTAATGTGACCATGTACAACAAATAATCTTGCTTCTTTAGCTGTTTGACTTAAACCTTTTTTGTGTACTAAACTTTGTAATCTTCTTCTTAAAACGTCTTCAACGTTTAAATCCAATACTTCTTCAAGTCTAGCATTAGGTGATATGAAACCTAATCTTACAAGATGATTTAATAATTCTTTTTCTTCTTTTTGTCTTTCGTCAACGTCCATACCTAATATAATACGAGCATCTCTTCGGTATCTTTTAACTTTTGAGTCTGCTTTCCAGATTTCTTTTTTGTTTTTTAATCCGTATTTTGCAGCTAATCTGTTTTCTTCTTTAATACGTTCTGCATTCCATGGATGTGATGGAGTGTCATATTGTTTTCGTGGTTTTCTTGGATGTCCCATAATCAAATCTCCTTAATTATTAATTTTAAAAAAGTTATTGTACGTCTATCCTCTTGATCTGCTTACACCAACAGATGAACCATGTCTAAATGTAGATTTTGTTCTTTGACCACGTACTGGAAGACCAACTTCGTGTCTTTTACCTTTGTAACTTCTGATCATTTTCATTCTGTTAAGGTCATCACGTAAAGTCATGTTTAAGTCAGATTCGATTAAGTGACTAGTTTCACCAGTTTCATAATCGTTTCTTCTGTTTAAGAACCATTCAGGAATTCCAAATTCTTGAGGGTTTTCGAGTACTTGTTCGATTTTTTCTACAGATTCATCATCAATATAACCGATTTGTTGTTCTTGATCTAAATCTGCAACTTTACATATAGCTATAGCAAAAGCTTTACCTACACCTTTGATTTCGGTTAAAGCTGATGCGATTGTTTTGTTTCCGTCTACGTCTTTACGAGTAATACGGACCATATGTCTAAATTCTTCTTCAGCCATTTGAATTCTCCTTTTTATAAATATAATAAACGAAAAACTAGATTAATCTAATGTGTGTGTGAAAAGTAATTTCTTTATAAGAAAAAATAAGCTTTGATTTTTTATAATTATTGTAAATACGTCATGAAAACTGTTATTTATCTATATTAATCAATTCGGAATTAATCTAGTCAAAACAGTATGCTGTTTTATTGTGATTAAAAATAATAAATAAATCGTTAAAAAAGTAGTAATTTTTTTTAATGAAATTTTCAAGATATTATTTAAATAATTATAAACGCCGAGACTGGGATTTGAACCCAGGAGGGCATCTGCCCACAAGATTTCCAGTCTTGCGCCTTACCAAGCTAGACTATCTCGGCATATCTGTTTGTTTATAATTATTTATAGATATACTTAAACAATAATATCTATTTTCTCGAATACAAATCTTCCCAAATAGACTTATTATTAGCGGTAGAAAAGATTAATATTCGTATAGAGAGTATGCTCCCATATTATTTCATTATAATTTTTACATAGCCAAAGCTAAATCTATGTAAAACTAAACAGAATATTATTAAAATAAATAATAATACTTTAAATATTGACCTCGCCCATAATACGCATATTACAGGTTCTACAGTTAATAAAAAAATGTTAAATGCTATTTGAAGAATAATCATATCGAAAAAAATATGTTTTATTATTTTTTTCCTATGCTATTACTTCCACATCTTAGGATATGTATTTGGTACTATAAATACTTTTTGTATTTTTACCACAATTTTAGTATCCATAGATATTATGTCATCCGCATTATATAAACTTTGACCTAGAGCAAGCAGTTCATCCTTAAGTGTCATTACTGCAACAGTATTATTTTCATGAATTTGCGTATCCAATTTTACAATACCGCTACTGGCAAGACTGGCACCATGACATATTGCATCCACTGCAGAATCCTTCACATAGATTTTTTTAACATACTTTGTCGTGTATTCCATTGGCTGAATTATTTGCCTTAAATATTTCTCGTCACCGTCTTGCCTATAAAAGTAATATGCGTCTGTGACGTCTTGAAGGGTCGTTAAAGTTTCATCTTCTTCAAAAGATCCCGCCATAGTACGTCTTAGCTCGGCCATGTGTGCACCACAACCTAGTACTTCACCTATGTCATGACAATATTTTCTGATATATGTTCCGGATTCACATTTTATTCTAAACAGGACATCCTGATTGTCCCGTATTTCAAGAAGCTTAATTTGATAAATGTTTCTGACACGCAATTCACGTTTTACTGCCGATTTAACTGGGGGTATTTGATATATCTTACCCGTAAATTCATCGAGTACTTCGATTATGCGATTTTCATCCACAGGTTTATGTAATCTCATAAGACATACATATTCCTTTGGTGATAAGAGTAAAAATTGTAAACTTTTTGTTGCCGTATTCATTGCAACCGGTAAAACACCCGTCACCTTTGGATCAAGGGTTCCTCCATGACCTGTCTTTGACACGTTCATAATATTTTTTACCCAATTATCAACTTCATGACTAGTTGGACCGGCAGGCTTATCGATATTGAAGATTCCCTTATTTATATGCTCCTCAATACTTCTTTCAGACGGCTTACAGCCATAATCATAATCAGTATCGGCTTCTTGTTTATAATCATAATCAGTCATTGAAAATCAGATTCCCCATTATTGTTAAATAATCTTTTATAATAATTTCTTATTATTTTTTTTGATATTGAAACTGGAACTTGAATTATTTAATTTACGGTGAAATAATTTTTAAACTTTAATTGAAAAATGGTGTAAATTGATAAAAATAATTTTTTTGCATAAAAAGGGAGGTTAGTATATGTTATAAAAAATAACATATAATAGTTAATTAGCTTATTGTAATGCTAATTGTACGTCTTCTGCAGTGACTGTTTTTCTACCTGCGTGTTTTGCAAGTTTTACAGCTTGTACAGCAACTGCTTCTCCGTGTTCTTCTAAATAACTAGCAAGTTCTACTGCTGCATCATCACTTACTCTAGCTGCACCACTAGCTTTGATGATTCTTTTTACTGGTGCAATTGGTAATTCTGCCATAAATATCATTGTCTCCTATATATTAATGTTATTATTTTGTAATTACCGTATATATAAAGTTTGTTAGAATTAATGTGTAAATATTAGAAAATCATAGAAAAAATTGAAGTTATTCTATCCATGACATAAGTTTTATTAAATGTAATTTGATTAACTTAAAAAATTACGAGATAAAATATGAGAAATGATGGTGAAAAAATTTTAAAAAGCATATAAATTCATACATTATTTAAGATTTTTTTACTTTTTAGAACGTTGTCGAAGTTGTTTAATTCTATAATTCCATGATTGATTTTTTTTAGTAGATTCAAGTCTATTGTTCCCTCTCCTAATGCTAAATGTTGGTCGTGTATTCCGTCATTGTCATTTAAGTGACAATAGCTAATGTTTGACAAATTCAATAGTTCTTTAAGATTGTTTGTTGTGTTTGCATGTCCGGTATCAATTGTTAATTTACATCCCGTGGCATTTTGAATCATTTCTATTTCCTCAATTGTATTTGCAAGAAATGATTTTCTATGGGGCATGTTTTCGACTGATATTTCAACATTTGATTCGTCCATTATCTGGTTTATGCTTTCTATGGCTAAGTTTAATGCATGTTTTCTTAATCTGGAATCATTTCGACCTATTTTTCCGGGATGGATTGTTATGGTTTTTGCACCAATTTTTTCGGCATATTTTGCACAATGAATCATTTGTTTGACGCTTTCAAATCGGATACCCCTGTTGATGCTTGCAATATTAATATCTACCGTTGCCGCATGTATTCTAACATCTAATTGGCAGTCCTTGAATTCGTAATTGTCCTTTTGATAGAATATGTCTTCTGCCAGTATTTCTATCATTTCAAACTTGTGTTTTTTAGCCGTGTTGATGATATCTTCATTTGATTTCATAAACAGTGCCAATGTTGAAAATCCTAGTTTCATCTTCTGTTACCTGTTTTAATTTCTAATTTTGTTTATGAATAGTTGTTGTTCTTTTAAGTAATAATTTTGTACTAAAAAAAAATAGATTAAATGAAATGGGGGTGAAATTGTATGGCTATTGGTTATTGTTTTTTCTTCCGCGTTTTGCCATGTAGTCTCTTCCTTTTTTGACTCCATATCCTGCCATTACTCCACCAAGTATCAGGTTAGATCCTGTGATTAATGATTTTCCTTTCATGGCGTGTGAACCTGTATTTAATAATTTGGAGATTAATCCCAGGTTGTCTTCTAAATCCGATACTGTGTTGATTGCATCGTTTAAATTTTTTGTATTTTTTTTGCTATTTTTTTTAACTTTTTTATTGTTTTTTGCGGCTGTTCTTAGTTTATCATAGTTTTTTCTTTTTTTATCATCCATTAGTACTGTGTATGCTTCTTTTATTAGGTTATATTGTTTTGTTGTGTTGTTTTTATTTTTATCCGGATGGTATTTTTGTGCTGCTTTTTTATATGCTTTTTTTATTGTTTTTTTATC
>JAZUCJ010000045.1:0-2955 GCA_045639105.1 Methanosphaera sp. | reverse complement strand
AAGTATTTTTTTTAATAATCCTCTACTGGATAATACTCATCATCTGATGAATAGGAATATTCTGAATTATCTATTTTTTCGTTACTATAGCTTGAAGAACTATCATCATAAGTTTCCGTTTCGGTAGGTTCTACCGTATCTGTAAGATCTTCTTCAACAGCTTCCAGGGTAATGGTTATGGTTTTAGATATGCCATTGTAGGTTTCATTTCCTGAATAACTTACTTGCATTGAATTAGTTCCAATATCCAAATCAGTAGATTCTGTATTGTATTCATAACTAAATTTACCATTAGAATCTGTTGTTTCTGTATAACTTTGACCATTAACTGTTATGGTTACTTCAGCATCAGCTATTGCAGTACCGTTTTCATCAAGTAATGTACCGGTTATAGTAGTATTTGTGTCATTTTTAAGTGTTTTATCATCCAAATCAATTGTTGTATTAATTTTTTCTGTATCAGTAGGGGTGGTGTTATTTGTATTAGTATCATCACTGGTTTCTGATTGTTTAATCTCATATGCTGGAGGTTCTTCCAGGATAGAAATTGTTACATTATCTGCGGTTTGGTAATTATTTTTAATATCGTTAAGAATATTCTGATCCCATACCTGAATATTAGTTATTTGGTTTACATTATTGATATTTGCTACTTGAATCCATGTATGATCATGATATTGATACCATAATGCATTATTATAATTTTTAAATCCCAGATTATCTACAGGAGCATTTCCGAAAGGATCCCAAAAAACCACTACTATGTTTTGCATGAATCCTCGAGGTGGAACATGTCTTTTTACATTTACGCTTTGAGGAGCATTATCAGAACTATTATTTGCAATGACTGTTTGTTTTTCTTCTAACTCCTGAGGCATCATGAAGTCTTCAGCTGCAACTAAACCAACAAATACTAATAATACTATGCCCGTCATTAATATTATCGCATTTCCTGTCTTCATAAATTACTATCTCCTTTATTATTAATTTTAATTATTTACAAAGAAGGTATATAATAAATAATATATAAAAGTTAGGAAATTCTTTAAACATTGTTACATGAATTTTTTTAACAAACGTCAGCTAAAGATTGATGAAATCATGGATTAGGTTACAAAAACGGGTTTTGTTTCATTTGTCAAGTGTTACAATATATTGAATAAAATTTCCCTTAAACTACATTCCGGTTTGTTACTGACTGTTAACTACGTTTTTTTGTCATTGCAACTTTTTAGTTGACAGTTTAGTCCACAACGCTTCCCTTTTTTTGTAGACACTTAAAGTATTCAAAAGCGCTCTAAAAAGATAAATAAAGCAATAATCATTATCAAAGACGTTACCTTCATTACAAAGGCCCTGAAATCCATATTACTGAGAACATCTTTGAAAATAGACATACACAAAGGTAATAATTGATTAAAAAATAGATGAGATATACTCTAATTTTCTAAGTTTATTAGAAAAAATATGTTCCTAAATTATTTAATATAAAATAATAGCTTTTTGATAAAAAAAAATAAAAAAAAAGAAAGTAATTTTATTTAAATGTATGTATTAGACTTTATCAATAATAAATAAATCTTTAAACTAAGACTATTGTAGATAAATGAATTCTAAATATTAAAGTTAAACAAAGGAAAATATATTATTCCCCATTTGCAACTGAAACTTGAGAATCACCTGAATGTTCAGTATTAGATGAATGTGATCCACTACTTGGAACATCAGATGCTCCACTGTCAGATGATTTTGTTTTAACTTCAATATCTCCTGAATCTATTTCACCTGAACTACTTGGTGCATTGTTCTTGTTGATAGATTGACCATAATCTTCAAAATGTCCACTGTTATCAACTATTTCAATAGTATCCGGTACATCTTCAAGGTTATCATAATCTATAACTATTTCACCATTTTCATTCCAACTATTTAATGTTGCGATTTCAATACCGTTTAATTTTAGTATAGCAACAAAGTCTGTGAAGCTTATATCTCCCTCGAATAATTCCTTGTATAATACAATGATTAATCTGTATTGTACCTTATTCATTGAAGGGATAATAGGACTATAATTTGGTTTCCATGAAGATTTTTTATTATATTTGTAGTTGCTGGTAAATCTTTGATTTTTGTTAACTCTTTTTACTTTATAGGTAATTGGAGCTTTATATCTATGATTTTCTTTAATTATTATTGATGGTCTGGTATTATTAGTATTATTTTCTGGTGTTTTATTGAAACATACTAACTTCCAGAATCCTATCTTAATAATTTTTGGT
Organism: Methanosphaera sp.; assembly: GCA_045639105.1. Classification (GTDB taxonomy): domain Archaea; phylum Methanobacteriota; class Methanobacteria; order Methanobacteriales; family Methanobacteriaceae; genus Methanosphaera. The sequence goes on along the minus strand of JAZUCJ010000045.1, from coordinate 676 downwards.
TCTATACTAACAACTTCAACATTTTCTAATGAATCTTCACTATCGCTATAGATATCATTACCATTGTATTTGATTGTGATATTGTAAGTACCTGGTTCAGTAATATTTGTTACAATGTCAATAGTACCATTATTAATTGAACCTTTTCCTACTGGAGTATCATTTACATAAATTTCAACTTGACCATTAGGAACTGGTTTATTATTTACATTATCGGTAACGTTAACACGTATTGTGACATTTCCTATTGTATTATTTATTACTGTTGCTTCAGTTGTTGTAGGTATGAGTTCACGAGTAATTGTTACATCATCACTTACAGGTTCATAGTCAGGACTACTAAACTCAGCTACAAGAGTAGTACCATCACGACTAGTTTCTTCAGTGATAGGATAGTTGTAAATACCATGACCATCAACTATAGCAACACTTGTACCATCAATATTCACAGTACCACTAATAGGTAAACCAGTATTAGCATCAGTAACAGTGATGTCAACTACGCTAGTTACACCCGGAATACCGCTATCAGGAACTGGAATAGCAGTAATTTCTGCTTGACCAGGAACAATATTAGTTCTTCCTGATTCATCAATATCAGTAGAACTACTACTATCCATAAAGATTTTATCTTCACCTTCATTATCATCCACATAATCTGCAGTGATAAGACCAT
>JAZUCJ010000044.1:0-18255 GCA_045639105.1 Methanosphaera sp. | reverse complement strand
AATAATGATTTTAAACTTTTCTTATTTAAAATTTTAATAAAAAAAGGTCTAAATGAGAGAAAAACTCCAAATTATTTCTAAATCTTTCTACCAGACAACTACTACGATAAAATAAAGCAATAATCATTATCAAAGCCGATACCTGCATTACAAATGTCATAAAATCTTTAATTAACTTGTTTAAAATCTTTTCAGCAGCACCTCTTTGTCTTGCCAGTTCTGTTGTATCTACACTACCCAAGTGTTCAAATAACTTATAAAAACCGTCATGACGTTTGTGCAAAACAGGAACCAATATTTTAACTTACAATAGGAACATTAAGTAATGCACGGTCATAAGTTAAAGCCATTACAAGATAAGTCCTGCTTGCTAAACAAACATTCCCCGAAGAAAAAAAAACCATAGAATAAATTTTTCCAAAAATTAATGCAAAGAAAATAAGGAAAAAACACTTCCCAACACATTTTTTAACTATCAAATATTTTAAAAGGATTTCCACAAATCCCAATTATTTAATAAAAATTAACCCCATACTGCTTTATTTGATTAAAATTTAATATTTCCACATAATCTAAATGCATTCATCAAAATAAGCATTACATTAATTTTTATTAACAAAGATTATTCATTATACCCCCCCTTTATGAGAGGAATCACTAACATTTTATTCAATTTAAATAATTGAAAAAACATATTATATTCAATAAATAAAAGGAGGTGAAATAGTGGACAGAAAAAAAGTATTCTTTATTGCTATGATGATAATAATGCTTTCATCCTTAACGTTTATCTATGCGGCAGATGATAATGCTTCAGTAGAGGATATAGGTTACAATCCGGCAGAAAACCCATATGATACTGATTCAACCGGAGACAACACTTTCACATCATTAAATGAAGAGATAACACACACGGATGAAGTAAATATCAATAAGGATTACGTCTACGATTATGATATTGATACGAATTTTTATGAAAATGGAATAAGTATTGTAAACAGAAGCATTAAAATCAACGGAAATAACCATATTATTGATGCTTCAGATATCGATACAATATTTAACATAGATAATTCAAAGGTGGAAATCAACAACTTAACCTTGAAAAATGTTATGAAAGAATCCATCATTCTTGAAAACTCCGTATTAACCACAAAAAACGTAGTATTTGATAGTGAATATAATGATTATCAGGCAATTCATATGACTAGCTCATCATATTTTTCTGATGATGATACCTTCCTTAACAACAATGCTAAAAAGGGTTCAGCAATATATGGTGGCAATTCAATTCTAAGCTTAAACAATGCAAGATTTGCAAATGATAAAAACAATACATGGGGTTTAATATTCTTAGAGGATGGAGAATTTAACATAAAAAACACCCACTTCAGGAATATAGTTTCCAAGTATACTCCCGCAATATTTGGGACAAATGTGACCGGAATTATTGAAAATTGTACTTTCACAAATCTTGATGCGAATTTAACAGCAGGAGCCATCGGATTCAACAATATTAATGAAAAGATAGTGCTTAAAAACTGTTCCTTTGTTAATGTGACTTCAAATAAGAATGCAGGGGCAGTTTACCTGGATATTACAGGTTATCTGCGATGTAATGGTATGGCCATAATAGAAGACTGTGAATTTATAGACTGCTTTTCATCATTTGGAGGAGCATTGATCCAATTGGGCGGAAGCCTAGAGGTAGAACGAAGCAATTTTATCGATAACTTTGCAATGTTCAAGGGTGGAGCAATATACACATCCTTTGCAGACGTGGATATTAATGACTGCCTGTTTGATAATAATGGAGTTTCATACTTCTATGAAGGCTACGATCAGGGTGGAGCAATATACTTTGACTACGGCAGCTTAAGCATATCCAACTCCACATTCCGGAACAATTCCGCCAATACTGGCGAATCATTGTTTGCAAATGATGCTAACTATACGATAAGTGATTCCTATTTCGAAAACGGCATTTACACCACCTTTGACGATGAAATTACCGTATTGGACAACAACATTTTTGTTAATGCGGATGAAAACACTTTCGATGAAAGACCATATTATTACATTATTGAAGGTGAAGGAGCATATATAGACATTGACCCCTATGTTATCGGCAAAGGCAATCTATCTGCAGAATACTTTAATCTGGTTGATCTTGGCCTTGTAAGTCCCGTGAAAGATCAGGGAAACAATGGTGCCTGCTGGACATTTGCAACAACCAGTGCCATGGAATCAGCGATGCTTAAGGCAACAAATGGGAAGGTTTTACTGGACATTTCCGAAAACAACATACAAAATATGGGATTAAGGTATTCGCTTGAAGGAAACAAAAACATGGTTGAAGGCGGAAACACGCGAGTAGGTTCTTCATATCTGTTAAGTTGGATTGGAATAACCTCAAATGACGATGATGTCTATGATGAACTTGGTAAACTCTCACCAATCATGAATAACGGTTCAAAATACTATGTTTATGATTTAATATATCTTCCTACATACGATTCTGTGGACATTTCCTATTACAAGGAGGCATTAATTAAGTATGGTGCTTTAGGCATTACCGTTTTCGGAGCCAGCGGTGGTGAAGATGAAGATTATAATGATGAAACTGCAGCATCATATAATCCCGTATCTCTGGGTGCTGACCATGGAGTAACTTTAGTCGGATGGAATGACACTTTCTCAAGATATAATTTCAGGGTAACTCCGCCGGGTGATGGTGCCTGGATAATTAAGAATAGTTGGGGTACTGACTGGGGAGATGACGGATATTATTACGTCTCCTATTATGATAAGGATATCGCTACTGAAAATCCTATTGCCATACTTATAGATAATCCCGCCAAAGCTTATGAAAAGAATTATCAGTACGATTCTACGGCAAGAGTAATGTTTGGTGCATTTGCGTCTTATGATATTTTCAGTTATATGAATGTCTTCAACGTTTCGGAAGATGATTTGCTTGCAGCCGTCGGAACATATTTTAAAGCAGAAGGCATTGAATATATGATAGAAATTGAAACTGATGACTATAAATATCAGCAGGAGGGCATATCCAAACATGCAGGATATGAAACCATACCCCTTGATAAGCTACTTCCAATATATGAAAAATCCGATTTTGCAGTGAAAGTCTATACTGATGACGTGCCCGTAACACCAGGTTTAAGAAATCATATACCTCAAGTGGCCAGTTATATGAATACAACATTAGGAATGGTGGACATATCAACACCGGGTTACGTTGCCTGTTTAAAGGCATACACCGTTAAAGACTATTCCTACATGGAAGCTGAGAATATAACCACAACCTATGATAGTGGAGAATACGTCAAAGTCAAATATTATGATGAAACTGGTAAAGAACTAATCAATTCAAGAGTGAAATTCACAGTAAATGGTGAAAGTATTGAAAGAATTACCGATAATAATGGTGTGGCTACACTAAACATTACTTTACCTGCCGGATCATATACCGTAACTGCAATAAATCCTATCAACCTCAAAGAATACAATATTACATTGACGATATTAGCTAATGGTGAAGCTAAAAACGGCACACCTAAAAATGTCAAATCATATAAAGAAAGTATACGCTCAGAAGCAACACTCAGGCAGTCCAAGAATATTCATAAGATATTCCTGAATAAGCTTTTCATTGAAAACTATGCATTGACCCTGGGAGGTTTAAACAAGATCTTTAATCAAAGCTTCATAAATGGACATTTACTGGTATATGTTGATGGAAAACTAGTATTCAACGACACGGTAACCGACGACTTGTCAACCATAATCTTCAAGATTATTGAAAAATTCCTTGGTGAACACGAATTGAAGGTAGAATTTACCGATGGAAATAATAAGACTCAGACATATGCTGAAAATATTACAATAATCTAACCCTCCTTTTTACTATTTTTTTTTGGGATAATAAAATTTTTGACAATTTTTTGATTTTTCAGGACAATTATTCACTTAATTCACTGTTTTTAATTAGGGTCATGTATATGTGATAAACTAAAAATAATAAAGAAATGATATCTGATATGTGATTTTCGTACTTTTATTAAATCAATGATTCTGATTAATTACTTAAACATCTGTGTACAGAAGCCCTCCGATGTTGCAGTTATATTATAAAATCAAATCTTTCTAGGATAAAATGACAACATAAGACCATGCAAGTATTATATTAAAAACAGACCCCCCCCCTTTTTAAATTAAAAAGAGTGAAAAAATAGAGATAAATATGCGACTACTATTCACCAGCCACATTTATTATTCAACCATAGAATATTAAGAGTAATTGTGAAGTAAATCTTAATAAAAAAAGAATGCCATAGAACTTTACAACACCAAAAAAAAAATTAAAAATAGTATGGATTGTTGGAATGCAATAATTCCATAATCAGGGAATATACTATAATTTTAATTGAATTTGACTGATTCACCCATCTGTTTAAGTAAATCCAAGTCTTCACCGCTTATTATTACAATACTTTTTCCATCATTTTCTACACATACACTATATGAACCTTCACCATTAACTTTGCTCATATCATATATGTGAAGATTTCCGGAATCTTCCTTAAATGTTGAATTAGCATACATCTGTTTCATTGCAGTAGCATGATCGGATAATTTATCCTCTTCACAATTAATGAATTCTATTGATATATCGTTAACATCATCATTCCATACCGGATGAGTACTTGCAGGGTCAGCTTCAAGATCACTTACAGGAATACTTCCACCATTACTACGAACGGCATCTTCTATAACATCCTTACCATTAAATCCTGTATCTTCAGTAATATTTGCATCATTTGGTACATCCATCTTAAATGTAGCAAAGTCATGATTTGTTAAGTCAGCTGCAGCTACAACACTTAATCCGCATATAATCATCAAAACACACAAGATGTTTACAAATTTTTTATTCATAACATTATTCACCTCAATCTTTTAAACACATATAATAAAGTGTTTAACTATTTAGTATTATATTGATAATGTTATTTAATATTATAAAAGAAGTATCAATGATAAATATTTCATTAAAAATTCAAATCCAAAGTTATCATTCATTACTGCATTAATAAACATATGATTTGCTGGTTGATTCATATCAATGCTATAATAATCCGAATAATAGGGCATATTATTGATATTGTTTCAAATTACGACATACCTGTCACTTAGAATAATGCAATAGTGGTTATAAACAATAACATGATTAATATGACCCCTACTATTGATTAGTTGGAAGAAAAATGCATGAAAGTAATATAAACTGTTTTAATAGTTTCACATGTAATTTTACAGGAATCATGACATGTTTTAATTCAAATTAGAAAAAATTTATTCAAACATCCGTTAAAACACGAAAGAAAATCGGAATGCCCATAATATTATAGGCGTAGAAATATAAAATATGAAAAAAAATAGTTATTAAAAGAAAATATTAGTTTATATTTTCAATTAATTCTTCAAGGTGCTTAATATACATGGCTCTAACGTCTTTTGATTGTGCTAATCCTTCAATTACACATTCAACCTCAAATCCGTTTGATTCAAACATAGATTTCCATGAATCTTCCTCATCTCCAGCCATATCGTTTTGAGCATGATCACCTGCCACTACCATTAATGGTTTTAAAACAATCTTACTGTATTTTCCTTCTTTAATCATTGCTAAAACATCATCAAATGTAGGTTCTGCTTCAACTGTTCCAATATAGTAATTCTTAAAATTTTTAGAACTTAATTTATCCTGCAATGTGGTGTAAATTTTGTTTGAATCGGCAGGAGTTCCATGACCCATGAAACAAACAGCAGTGTCATCATCATATTCAGTTGCAGTAATACAATCAATTAAATCATCATAATCCCTGTCATACTTGACTAATGGTTCACCCAGTATAAGTGTGTCAAATTTATCACAATAATCTTCAAGATGATCCTTAATCTTATAATGATATTCTGTTCCATCCATCATATGGGTAGGCTGAACAATAAGTGTTTTAACCCCATCGTTAACTGCTCTTTCAAGAGCCTCCGGAACATTATCTATTACCAGATTGTCCCGTTTTTTCAATTTATTTATAATCATTTGACTTGTAAAAGCTCTTCTGATTTCAAAATCCTGGAAGTATTCTTTTATATCGTTTTCTATTGCACCAATTGTAAGGTCACGGTTATTATTATATGAAGTTCCAAAACTTACTACTAAAATTACTTTATCGGCCATATTATCATTATCCTATATTTAAAATTATTAAATTCAAGTTTTCAAAAAAAATATTTAAATTTCAATTGAAAACATTTACATAGTAATTGATAATATATTTGTGAAAATATTTAAAAATTTACATTTAGAAAAAAAAAACATCCATAAATGCAACCACTTAGCAACAGCAAAAACTAAAAAAATATTAACACAATATGAACCTAATCAAAACACCATATTCGATCAGATACTCCTTCTACAATTGGTAAGCACTTTTTACATATAGGATATGTAATAAAAAAAATCAACCATATATTAAATATAATTAATTATAATTCTCTTTTAAAATATTCCCATACCTTCAAGTATTGATTCAATACCTAAAAGAATAATGGCCACACCACCAATCAATTCAATATAGTCAGCATACTTAATAGCCATTTTTGTTCCATATGCCCCCATTAAATACCATATTATAACGGCAATTAAGCTTAAAATACTAAGAACTACCGGATTAACATGAGATGAAGCACCCTGTGATGCTAAAACCAGGTTTTCAATGTTTCCAAAAATAAGCAAAGTAGAAAATTGGGCATAATCCTTTAATTCAAACATGATTATTCACCACTTTTTGATTTGATATTATTAAATGCTCCAACAACTGACTGAATACCTAATATTATTATTGCAATTCCGCCGATAATGTAAATGATGTTTGAATATTGTATTGCAATATCAGTCAAAATCGTACCCAGTATCAGCCATATCAATACCATGATCACACTCATAGTACCCAATATTAGGGGATTAACTCCCTTAACAACACCCTGAGAAGACAGAATCAGGTTTTCAATATTCCCAAAAATTATTAACCACATAAAAGGCAAATATTCTTCTAACATTCTTTTTTCCTCAAATATTAATTAATTATCACCAAAAAAATTCTAGTGAATTATGTAAATAAATATATAACACTACATTTATAACTTTTTACCCGAATTATACTATGAAATGCTTGAAATACATAACATGTGTAATATTCTTCCTTAAAAAACCCCACAGTAGATTTAATTTCATGAAAATTACATGAAAAAAAGTACAATAAACAAGTTAATTATAGAAGAGTGTATTGATTGTTTATTCTTTTAGTGAGTTTAACTCTTTTACATCATATACTTTATAATTTGTTGCTTTTTCCTGGCTTGTTATGGCTAACTTGTAGTTTTCATATTCGAAGTATTTCAGGTATAGGTTGTCCAGGTTTATGTTTTGGTTTTCGTTTTTTCTTATTTGTTGGAGTGTTTTTTGCCTGTTTTTCAGTTTTACGCTTATATTGTCCTTGTTGATTTCTATGTTGAATTCGTCTAGTTTGAGGTTAAATCCGAGGCTTGTGTATTTCATGAAGCTTTCCTTTAGTACCCAGTATTTGAAGAATTCGTCTGCCTTGTTGGTTGATTTTATTATGTTTTCGTATTCCTTGTCGTAGAAGTAGTTTTTTGCTATGTCCAGGTCTATGTCTTTGTCTACGTATTCTATGTCTATTCCGACTGTTTTATCGGATATTGCACATGCCACTATATCTTCGCTGTGACTGATATTAAATTGGATTTCATGGTTTTTGATGTACGGTTTGTGGTAGTAATCTTCATCATATTCCGGGCAGGTTACGTTTTCTTCAAGTAGCATTTGATTTAATAGTAGTTCTGCTCCACAGGATAGCTTTTTATCCTTTATAAAATGGTAATTGTTTATCTTGTCTTGTCTGTTGGGGGATACTTTTTTCTTTGCCTTTTCCAATTCCAATTCTTTTACGTTACAAAGAGCTATTTTAATCATATCTGTTTACCACAATTAATGCTTATTATACTATTATTATTTATTTAACTCATCGTTTATAAGTGATTATCAGTATCATCTTCCAATACCTTAATATGCTTATGGTTTACTGGTGGAATTAGAAAGTCATCATATGTAATTCAGGTATTGTTTGTGTGTACAACGAGTTTTTAACTGGACTCTATAATTATGACAAAAAATATTTATCTTAAATGGAAAATATATTATTAAAAGTTTAATATAGTATTACATTACGTTTTTGGAGGATTATTTATGAACATAGAAAAAGCATTCAATGATAAGGATTTGACTGTTGCAGTTGAAGGTCGTATTGACACTCTCACATCAGAACAGTTGGAAACCTGTTTAAACGATGAGATAGGAAATATTTCATCTTTGACACTCGACTTTACCGACTTGGAATACATCTCCAGTGCCGGCCTTCGTGTTTTGATTGCTACGCAGAAGAAATTAAAAGGGGAAGATGTTCCCATGAAAATTACCAATGTAAATGAAATTATTACCGAGATATTCAGAATGTCCGGATTTGATAAAATATTAGAGATACAATGAAATCCATTAAATTAACTCCTTCAATTAATGAATTGGCTAGGCTGAATGATTTTATTCATCAATCTGTTTCGGTTAATGAATATGAAGTTGATCTGATTGCCGAGGAAGTATTTGTTAACATAGTTAATTATTCCGAATCATCCTATGTACTGGTGAACGTTGAATCAAATGATTCATGTTTTAAAATGGAGTTTGTTGATGATGGAATTGAATTTGATCCTGTTAAGGTGGATTGCGTTGATTTTCCATCCGATATTAATGAGGCAGAAATTGGCGGTCTGGGAATTCATTTAGTTAAGAGTATTGCCGATGAAGTATCATATGAATATACGAATAATGAAAACCATTTAACAATTATTAAAAACGTGAAAAAATGAAGAGTAAACTTAAAAATTTTAGTATTCCGTTATTATTAATGTTTTTGACAAATTTAGGATTTTACTTTTTAACATATAGCGAGAATTTTGGTGGAGATATTAATCCTCATCTGGGCATATTGTTTATTGCAGGCATATTCTTTGGCCCCTATGGTAGCCTTGGCGCCGTGTTGGCAAATGGAATCTGTGATATTATAAGAGGATATGACATTTCATCTACCATTGTGTCATTCATAATTAGTTTTTCTGTTTCGTACATGGCATATAAGTTATGGTATACAAAAAATCTTCGAATTGCTCCTATTACAAGGCCAAGATTAAACAATATTAACAGCATGCTTTACCTGTTATTCATCATACTGATTTCTTCAATAATATATTCATTGTTAACAACCAATATTACGGGAATATTTTATCCGAGCATTGACCGGGATTATGAGTTTATGCGATATCTCATTAATTTCGTGAACTTTGCAGTATTTTTCAGTCTGATACTGATGATAATATCCAGGTACACTGATTTCTCATACACGCCGGAATTATCGGAGAAATCATCCGATGATAGGATGTATAACAGATTGTTTGCCCTGATTGTCATCATGGTCATTACAAGTGTTATCTTAAATATCATTTTTGATAATAATTACGCATTATATATTGTTGAAACTGTGTTATTGTTGGTATTGCTGTTTGTTTATAATCAAAGGCCGATAATATGCTTCAATAGGATTACCTACACGTCCATTAGTGAAAATATTATGTTAACTTCCATAGTTTTTTCAATAATTGGAATAGTTATTGACTTGTTTATCGTTTATTCGCCACTCATGAATAATTTAATACACATTTTCTCGATTATATCAGTTAATCAGGAGCAGTTGTTCTTGATGCAGATTATAGACGGGATAATTATCATATTGGCAGCACCTTCCATATTACTGTTAGGTTTTGTTGAGAAGAAGATTCTGAAGCCCCTACTATCCTTTTCGAAGATAGAACCATTCATTAAGGAAAACGAAAAAATTGAATCGGATGGTTTAATCGACATTTACTCCGATTACGTTGATGAGGATAATGAGATAGGTATTCTTTCACGCAGCTATACAAACCTGATAAAAAACAACAACAATTACATTGAAAACGTGAAAAAGTTGGAACATGAAAAGGAAAGAATAAATACTGAGCTGAATATTGCCCATAGAATACAGAAAGCTACACTGCCCAAAAAAAGGATAGACAATGAAGACATTAGGCTTGAAGGCTTCTGTAAACCGGCAAAGGAAGTTGGTGGAGACTTTTATGACTTCTATGAGTTGGATGAAGATAACACTATGCTGATTATTGGTGACGCATCTGGAAAGGGTGTACCTGCAGCAATAATTACCCTAATTACACAGAACTCGATAAAACTGCTGATAAAAAACCATTATGACCCGGCTAAGGTATTGTATGACGTCAATAACCAGTTATGTGAAAACAATCCTGAAATGATGTTCATCACATTGTTTCTGGGAGTATATAACAGGAAGAGCCACAAGTTAACCTATGCCAATGCCGGCCATGATACCCCGATTATAAGGGAGTCTGATGAGTACTGCTTCATGGATATTGACTCCGAAATAGTGTTGGGCATCATGGAAGACTATGAATACAGTAACTATGAAAAAACAATTGATGACAAACTAATATTATATACTGATGGAATAACCGATGCACAAAACGGGGACAATGAACTATTTGGTCAAGAAAGACTCATAAAATTCCTGAACAACACTGCTTCAGAAGAAAATACTATTGAAGAGCTGATAGGTACCATCAATGAATTTGTTGAAAACGAGAAGCAATTTGATGACATGACCCTGCTAACATTAACTGTTAAATGATTCTATTTATCTATCCACAAATAATATTAATTTAACCTCCACACCCACTTTTTTTTGATTATCTTATAAGATTGTTTCCATATTTTTAGGAAATATTATTAGAATTAATATTATAAAAATGCATATATAATTAATATGAAACGCTTATTTATTTTTGACATGGATGGAATGCTACTAGATACAATAGAAGATTCCATAAACTGTGTAAACATGACACTTAGAGAATTTGACATTCCAACATATGATGAGGACATTAAAACCATGCATTATCCCACTTTCAGAAAATACCTGAACGAAAACAATGCGGGAAAGGACACGCCAGTATACCCAAGATATATTGAACTGTTTCGAGAAGATCCACTGGTTAATACAAAACCCTTTAGTGGAATAATACGTGTTCTCAATGAAATACAGGACATGGGAGTAACACTAGCCATATGCAGCAATCGTGAGGAAAATATGGTTAAAAGATTGGCCGAAGACTATTTTGAAGAAATAAACTTCAAGTACGTATCAGGCTACAGGCCGGGCGTACCCGACAAGCCTGACCCATACAGAATATATGAAATAATGGAAGCAGAAAATGTGACCCCCGAGGAAGTAATCTATTTTGGTGACAAGGATGCCGACGTTAAGGTAGCAAAAAATGCTGGAATAGACCTGATACTAGTCACCTATGGTCAGGGAAGCAGGGAAGACTATGAGAATCCATACCCGTTAAAAGTGATTGACACGGCAGAGGAAATACTCGAACTAATACGAGAAGGCGTAATACCGGTTTATGATTAAACATTAACTGGTATTACATTGGCGTGCCCACTTCTATAAGGTTGCCGTCAGGATCATAGAATCTTATAACTCTCTGTCCCCATGTGTGTGTCATAAGCCTGTTGACATAGACCACTTCAGGATAATATTCTTCTAATCTTTCAACAAAAGCTTCAATATCCTCTTCCTCAAAGTAGAGTTCACATGCATTGTTTTCTGGTAAAACATCCTTGCCAATAAATTCCTTCCAATACCCCTCTTCCTGTAGGGACAAACCACCAGTAAGTAGCATGTTGCCATCATAGTCAACAATCACATCAAGACCAAAAAGGTCATGATAAAACTTTCTGGATTTTTCAATATCCTTCACCACAATCAAAAAACATTTCAACTTCATAAGATAGTACCCCATATTATTTTTTTTATTTTTACACGAGAATTATTGCTTTAACAAGATTATTCTCCTATTAAAAACCTATTACTAATGTATTCTTCATTTTTAATATAAATTTCCATAAAATAAACTTTATTTTTCCTAGAGGATTTCATCCTAATTTGACTAGATTAATGAAAAATAATCTTTTACGGTTTTTTTTATGAAATGGTGTTATGTTAATAATTACTATTTTTCCACCAGAAGCACGTATCTACTTGCAGTTTATGATATCAATTTATCCTGCATGCACATAGATATGAAAAAAATAAGCTATGATTGAAAATAATTTATTTCAAAAAATAATTAAAAAAAAGAGAGAATGAAAAATAATAAAAAAAAGAATAATGAAATAGGAGAATATATCCTTTTTATTATGCTTTTACAGTGTATACTGTTGAGTTTGTTGATGCTTCGTATAGTTTTGACCCGTTGTATGTGAATGTTACGTTACAGTTTGTGTTGCTTGTGATTGTGTAGTTTACAGTGAAGTAACCGTATCCGGCGGTTGTAGCCGTGTAGGTTTTGCCGTTTACGTTTATGTTTACCTTTTCACCTTTTACTCCTTCACCATTGGACTGTAGTTTTCCACTAACTTTAATTGTAGTTCCTACTTTGTCTCCGCTACGGGCGTACATGTAAAGGTTTGTTGGCTGTTTTACCTTGTAGACTGTTGAGTTAGTTGTTGCTTCGTACTTGCTGCTTCCTGCATAGCTCATGGATATGTTCAAATCATCATAGCTTGTGATTGTGTAGTTTATTGTAAAGTAACCATATCCACCAGTAGTTGCAGTGAATGTTTTACCGTTTACCTTAATTGTTACTTTTTCACCTTTAACTCCTTCATCTCCACATAAGAGTTTTCCACTTACCTTAATGGTGCTACCCTTTGCGTCTCCACTTCTTGAATAGATGAACAGTGACGTTGGACCGTTTACCTTGTATACTGTTGAGTTAGTTGTTGATTCGTACTTGCTGCTTCCTGCATAACTCATGGATATGTTCAAATCATCATAGCTTGTGATTGTATGGTTTACCGTGAAGTAACCGTATCCACCAGTAGTTGCAGTGTAGGTTTTACCGTTTACCTTGATTGTTACTTTTTCACCTTTAACTCCTTCATCTCCACATAAGAGTTTTCCACTTACCTTGATTGTGCTGCCTTTTTTGTCCCCGGTTCTTGAATAGATAAAGAGGGATGTAGGGTCGTTTACCTTGTAGATGGTTGAGTTTGTTGATGCTTCATAGTTTTTACCGCCAGCGTATGTGAATGTTACGTTAAGGTCATCATAACTGGTAATGGTATGGTTTACCGTGAAGTAACCGTAACCTCCGGTTGTAGCTGTGTAGGTTTTACTGTTTACCTTGATTGTTACTTTTTCTCCTGTTGCTCCTTCACCATTGTTGTATTGTAGTTTACCACTTACCTTAATGGTACTTCCCTTAGCGTCTCCGCTACGGGTGTACATGTATAGGTTGGACGGTTTTTTAACAGTGTATACTGTTGAATTTGAACATCCCTTATATGAGGAACTTCCCGAATAGGTGAATGTTACGTTAAGGTCATCATAACTTGTAATGGTATGGTTTACCGTGAAGTAACCGTAACCACCGGTTGTTGCGGTATAGGTTTTTCCGTTTACCTTGATGGTTACTGTTTCTCCTTTTACCTCGTTTCCGTATGATTGCAGTTTTCCACTTACCTTGATTGTGCTGCCTTTCTCGTCACCGTTACGTGTGTACATGTATAGGTTTGTATCTGCCTTTTGAACAGAGAATGCATCAGTATATGTTCGTTCGCCCTGAGCAAACTTGTTATCACCTGAGTAAATGAATGTTAGGTTGTTTTTTCCGACAAGTTGAGTTGGTACGGTAAACTGGAATGTTATCATACCATTATTGACTGTTGCCTTGATTATGTTTCCTGCAGCATCTGTTAATGTTTGGTTATTAAGTTTCAGTGAAACGTTACCATTGTTTGCAGGACAATAACTATCTCCGGAGAAACCGTTATCCAGTGTCAGTACTATTGAAATGTTTCCTCCTGCCACTACTGAAGTCTTGTTATAGTGGAATACCGGTGTTATAGGGTTTAGTGTGATTTTTGCCGTTGCTGATGCTGGTGCCTGTGTATCATTTCCAGGGTAAACTATTTTAAGGTTATATGTTCCCTTATCAAAGCTTGTTGGTATTTTAACTGTTTTTGTTGCAACACCATTTGATATTGTTGCATTATCAACTGCTATATTGTTTATTAGTATGTTGACTGTTCCCGTTGATACCTTTTTTGTTCCACTTGTAACGTTTGCCTTAATGTTCATGTTCTGACCAATTGTAGCAGTATAATTTGCTACTGCCACGTTTGATACGCTTTGTACTCCCAGGATGTTTGTTCCGGTTGAGTTTTCATAATCATGGTTTGCAAGGTACATTACCTTTATTGTATGAAGCTTAACTTCTGCATTGGCTGCAACAGGATAAACAAGGGATGCTACACCAAGGTTAACATCTACCGTTGATAGTTTCACGTTATCACAATAGAATTCTGCCTGTCCTACACCAATTTTTCCTCCTGTGGCTGTGGTAATGTTTGCCGTTAATGTTACGTTATGTCCGGGAGTAGTTAGTATCTTAGCTACTTTCACCACAGTTTTTTCAGGGTGTTTGTCGAATGTTGCTTGTGCTATTCCAGTCTTGTTCTGGAAGTTGTTACCCTCTACGGATACGCTTATCTGGTATACTGTTGGCCTGTACAAGGTTGATATGTTATATGTTAAACGTGCCACTCCATTTGTTATGCTGCTAGTTCCTATGGTGTTTGTTCCAAGTATGAATGTTGCCGTCAGGTTTGTAAGGTCTGTTGTAGTTGATGTTATCGTTGCGTTTATTGTAACAGTATCTCCTATGTATGCCGTTAATGGTGTTACCGTTACGTTTACAAAGTGTACAAAGTTGTTTGAAACAATGTTTGATGTGTGTAGGTTTATTACTGACTGGTCTGCCTGTGATCCTTTTGCTACCAGTGAATTTTCCTGTACTATGTTGTTTCTTGTTTCACCTGTTAATTTCATTGTTGCCGTGGCGTTTGTGTTGATTGTATTGTATTTTACATTGTTGCCTGTACTTGATGACATGAACATTATTGCTTCGTCTTCTGATGGAATTACATCAGAGTGTGATGCTTCTGTTGTTTCGGTTGTGTACACTTTTCTTAGTTGCATATTGTTGTATGTTATGTTGTTGTATGAGCTTCTGTATCCTGCTATTGCATTTGGGTGTGTTGCCCTTGAGTTTATTGTATTGTTTGTTATGTTGTTGTAGCTTGAATCGTATAGTTCTATGTTATATACTGACAGTCCATCAGTTGTTATTGTGTTTTTAATTATGGTGGATCTTGTACTGTTTTCTAGTACAACTCCCTCTGCATTGTCACCTGGAATGTTTGGTGTATTTATTGCCTTTACGTTGATTTTGTTTGATTCAACTAGTGTGTTTACACTGTTTCTTCCTGCAATAAATCCTGTTGCATAGTATCCTCCTTCGACTGTGAGATTGTTGTATTTGAACTGGTTGTTTGTTGCATTTAGTGCTGTTATTGATGAACCCCAGTTTCCTCCGAGTACTCCCATACCATAGACGTATGGACCGAAACTCTTTATGTCTATCCTATTGTTTGTTACCTTGTTGTTATGACAGCCAAAGTACATGTCTATTCCCACTACACTGTTTTTACAGTCGTTTGTAGGGAAGGTGTATGAGTCAAACAATGATGTTACGTTAATCTTGTTTTTGTTGATTGTGTTGTCTGATGAGTATAGTAGTATTATTCCATGGTTGTGTAGTACTTCTGTGATTGTTCCTATCATTTCGTTGAACATCAGTGAATCAGCATATTCTGTTGGCAGGTCTGTCTGGTTGAGTGAGATGTTGTTGTTTTCTATAGTGTTTGAGTCTGATCCGTAACATAGTATTGCATTGTTTATGTAGTCTCCGGAGCTTCGTATTTTGGAGTTTCTGATTGTGTTACCGTTTGCACCGAATAGGAATATTCCAAGGCCTTCATATTCTCCATAATTGTCTATGGTTATGTCAGTGAGTATACAGTTGTTTACTTCAATGATTTCTATTGCATGGCGTGTTACGTCATCATTGTTTGTGTTGTTTATTTTTACATTTTCTATTGTTGATTCGTGTGCGTCTCCGGTTAGTGTGATTGTTCCATGCTTTATCAGACAGTTGTCTCCAATTATGTGTACCTTTTTGTTGAAGATGAAGTTACAGTCATTGAATTGTCCTATTAATTGTACGGTTGAGTTTTGTTTTATTTCATCTATTGCTACACCGTTGTTGAAATACTGGTTGTAATTTGTTGAATCTATTGTGAATTGTAGGTTTGAATCTGATTCAGAGCTTTCATTGGTGTTTGAAGGTCTTCTGTATGCATTCTGTAATCCTTTTCCCCTTGATGATGTCAGTACGTTTGATGCGGCTACTGTTACGTTTACATCTGCGGCATTCCATGCTCCTGCCTGTTCAAAGTCTATTGCATACTCTGCATTTGATACTATGGTGTTTTTTGTGACTAGTACATGGTTTATTTTCTTTGTTCTTGTTTGATATTTGAATAGTATTCCTTCTTTTTCGGAATTTATTTTGTTGTTGTCGATTGTTATGTTGGTGTATTGTCCTTTAGAGTAAATTCCATTATCCGCCGTTGAGGTAATTGTGTTGTTTGCTATTAATGTGTTTCCTGCTCCAATGTCTATTCCTGGCCCTTCTATGCTCGTAATGGTATTGTTTGATACTGTTACTCCTTCTCCGCCTACTGTTATTCCACGTGATGATTCACTTACATGTACTGTGTTGTTTGATACTATTGCATTTTCACAGGCATATATTCCTTCAAAGAGTGCATCTACTTCATTGTTTATTATTGTGTTGTTTACAAAGTCTTGTGAGGATATTCCTCTGTATCCTCCACTTACGTTGTTGTATGAAACAATGTTGTGTGCTCCCATTACCTGTATCGTATAACACCAGGAAGTTATGCTCTCATATGTCATTGCTTTTGCAGTTACCTTGTTTCCTGTGATGTTGTTGTAGTCACAATGTCCTCCGTCAAAATTTGCTTCGTCACTACCATATATGCTCAGGTATATACCGTTTGCATCACCACATTCAATTGTGTTGTTTGCTATGGTATTGTAGTGTGAGTTTCCAATTATAAATGCAATGTGTCTCCAGTCATCTCCGTATCTTTTGATGGTGTTGAACTTGATAATGCTGTTGTTCATGTTATCTCCAACAAATGCATAAGCACGTACACCATCTGCTGATATATAATTGTTTTCAACTGTTACATTTCCTGCATTTTTTACTTGAATTCCCTTTTTTAGGGTTCCATTGTTTTCTATGTGTAGATTTGATATGACTGAGCCTGATGCGTCTTGTCCTAGAATGTATACTGTGGAATTGTAGAGGTATGCATCAGAGTCTATGCTTGTAAATGTCAGTTGTTTATCAACTGCAAACTTTAGATTGTAGAAATTTCCTTTTAGATTTATTGTGTCTCCTGCTTTTATCATGTCGGTTGTTTTTACGAATTCCTTATTTGTTATTGGTTCAAAGAAGTAATCGTAGGTGTTGTTTGTGATTGTTATTGTGCTTGCCGTTTTTGCAGGTTTTATGTTGCTTATTTGTTCATTATTCTTCTTTATGTCTTTGTTTTCACTGTTTTGAATATTATTGTTGTCTTGAGTTGTATCTGTTATGATGTTTTCATTTGTTATATCATTTTCTGCAGAAAAGTCTGTTGTTTGGGACGAGTCTGTTGTGTTTTCTGTTGCAGATACTGTTGTCAATCCAACCAATAATAACAGTATTAATACCATCAGGTATTTTGTTGTGGTTTTCATGTTTTTATTCTCCTATTATGTCTGTTCCATTAGACAATATTCAAATTTTATAGAATTATATATTATATTTATTTATTTATTTGTTTTTAGTAAAATAATTTGTTAAATGATTAATATCAATACTAGAAAATTAAGGAAAGCAAATCTTATTTAAACAATGTACATTTATCCATATTTTTCTAAAAGAAGAATAGAATAAGTACATATGAAACTAAATAAATACTTT